>JBBROG010000090.1:0-28756 GCA_038229635.1 Gemmatales bacterium | reverse complement strand
CCGCTACGAACCCCGGGCCGTCAAGAGGCGGCCGAAGAACTACCCGAAGTTGAAGGAACCCCGCGCCCAGGCACGCCGGAAACTGGGCCAGAACGCAAAGCGTTCCGGCAAAAAGCGTTAGGGCCTATGGCAGTGCCATTCCCGAACTCCCACAGTCCGCAAGCGCTACTGGCGCGTGTACACCAGTTTCACGCCGCAATACGCCGGGTGAGCGGCATTCTCGAGCACTTCGTACTCGAACTGCCGTTCGTTGAGCCACGTGATCCGGGCGCGTTCGAGACTGATACTCGACCTCTAGCCGCGCGGGCGTCGTGCCCTCCAGCGTCGCGACGCGCTTCGTGTCCAGGATCGGGAAGTACGCGTCCAGCACGGTCTGGCCGGGCACGACGACAGGGCACTCCTGCCAAGGACCCCAGTCGGCCTTCGTGTAGTCGCCAAGGCGGAAGCGGACCCTGTAGTCGCGGAGGACTTCCTCCCCCGTGTTTTTCAGCAGCGCCCGCGCCGCCCACAGCTCGGGAAACCTCCGGGCGTTGCCGTAACACTTGGCCAGGCAACCGAGCACCTGCGGCTTGGCTTCGAGGTCGAACGCGACGCCCGCCCGGCTCCCGGCGGCCCGCGGGCCGGGTATCTGGTACGCGAGGCGCCGGGCTCCTGCCGACCACGACACCTCCCGACTTTCCGCCGGCAAGACCACGTTGGTTTTGGCCGTGAGCACGCCAAGGGGCGAAGAAGTAGCGGTGCTGAAGATCGCCCGGTTCCGTTCGATCGTCATGAGTTTGGCTCCTTCCTCGTCCTCCAGGTCGGCGACCCACTTCGTGTCTCCTTCAGGCCGGGCGAGGCCGCGGACAAGCCAGCCGAGCGACACCGTGCTCGTCCCGTCCTCGAAACTGCCTTGGACTTCCTGCACTTTTCGCCAGTGCCTCTTGCTCAGACCGATTCGCCGAAGGGCGAGGGCGATGTTGGGGGTTTCGGCCTTGAACACGGTGTACACGTTCGTGGGCAGGCGGAGGACGGCCTTGAACCGCGCGTCACCAACGCGGTCGATCTCGACGGTCGCGTTCATCGTCAGCGACTCCGATTCCTCCGGGACCTCCGGCGCCACGGCGAGCTGGGGCGGCTCCGGCTCCGGGCCGGGTGCCGGCACAGCGCCGCCGCGGCCGGAGAGCGCCACACCCGCGCCCAGCAAGAGAAGGAGCACAACGACGACCCCCGCGGCGGCCGCGGTTCGGCGACCTCGGCCGCGCCAGGCGGGAGGGGTTGGGGCGACCCCGGGGGCGGGAGGCGCCGGGGCGGCCTCGGCGGCGGGAGGCGCCGGGGGCACAACCAACCTCCGGCCGCACGCCTTGCAGCGGACTCGCAGGCCGGCACAGTTGTCGGGCACAACGCCACGTCGCTTGCAGCTGCAGGTAACGGTGATCGGCACGGGACTCCTCCTTCACGCGTGAGAGTGTCGATGCTGCGGATAGGCCGCGCGTAAGTCCCCGGGACACGGCCACGAGGAGCGGCGCACGGCACGATGAGGGGGACGCCTCCCACGCCGCCCCTGGCGTCTTCCCGTTGCCCGGAGGCCAGGGAAGACTATAATAAACCCGGGTGTTATCGGGTCATCCCCTGCTTATCCCTAGGGATTATAGGGGTGTCGCAGCGGCCGTCAAGCGCTTTTTTCGGCCGTACCGAACTCAGCGGGCCGCGGCAGCTATTCGCCGTCCTAATACACAAACCCGGTAAGACTGTCCGATTTGCCCGGTCATAACCCTCAGCCCGACTTCAGCTTCGAGCGGCCACGAACCGGACAGTCTTACCGGGTTTGTGTATAAGAGGCTAAAACAAGGAGTCATTCGTGCCGGCTCGACCGACGAAAGGCACCGTCTCTGTCTACCTCGAACTGCCAGCAGACCTCATGGAGTGGCTGCGCGACTTTGCGGAGCGTGACCTGCGAACGATCAAGGCGGAGTTTATCAGGGCCGTGGAAATGCTGCGCGAGACCTACGACAGGCCTGGCGCGACCCCGGCTGGAACTACCCAGCGGATTGGGGCGACGTCGGCCGACACCTTGCAGGCAACGACCCTGGCGCCCGTCCCCCAAGCGGCGGCGCAAAAACCGACCTCCGTCCTGGAGCAGATGAGCGCGGACGCTTTTAGTCGGTTCCTTGAGCGCTTGGCGAAGAAGAAGCCGCTCCTGTCCTACCTTGCCGGATCTCGCAGACACGGCCTGACCGCCGAGCAGATTGTCGCCGAGAACAAGGCGCTGCAACTAGACGCGGTCCGGCTCATGATCGAGACTCTTGAGAAGGAAGCTGCGAAAGGAGAGAACGCGCCATGACCCCAGTTCCGCTCGACGGGGGGGAAGAGCCGGCCCAGAGTCACAACCTGACGAAGGCCGACATAATTGCTGCGTTCGTCGGGCTATCTCCCGAGGCGCGTCGTGATCTGTTAGGCCAACTCACCCCCCTCGCCCCGGGTCCAACTGGCCCGGGCTACGAGATCCTCAAGGAGTTGGGCCACGGCGGCATGGGTGTCGTCTACAAGGCCGTCCACCACGAGCTCAAACGGACGGTCGCTCTCAAGACGATGCGCTCGGGGGTACACGCCAGCAAGGCGGACCTGGAGCGGTTTCGCACGGAGGCGGAGGCTATGGCCCGTTTCCAGCACCCCAACATCGTCCAGATCTTCGACGTCGGTGAGCAGGACGGCGTCCCCTTCTTCGCCATGGAATTCTGTCACAGGGGCAGCCTCGAGCAGCAACTTGGCGGAAAGCCCCAGGATCCCAAGGAGGCGGCGCGCCTGGGAGAGACGTTGGCGCGCGCGATGCACTATGCCCACAACCAGGGCGTCGTTCATCGCGACCTGAAGCCGGCCAACGTCCTACTCGCCGCTGGCAAGGTGGCTTACCCCCAGGGGAGCACTCGCGGTGAGACCGGCGGTACCACATCGCAGGGCGCGGCCGACAAGCGCCCCGCCACCCAGCCGGCGACGCAGGTCACGCCGAAGGTGGCCGACTTCGGCCTGGCCAAGCAGCTGGACGTTGCGGGACAGACCGCAACGGGTGCGGTGATGGGGACGCCGTCGTACATGGCGCCCGAGCAGGCCGGCGACTCGAGCGAGGGAGTCGGGCCGCGTACCGACGTGTACGGCCTGGGGGCGATCATGTACGAGTGCTTGACGGGTCGGCCGCCGTTCCTCGGCGCGACGGCGGACGACACGCTGAAGCAGGTTCGCTCCCAGGACCGCCCGGTCGCGCCGCGCAAGCTCAACCCCGAGGTGCCGCGCGACCTGGAGACGATCTGCCTGACGTGCCTCCAGAAGGAGTCGAACAATCGCTACGCCAGCGCCGAGACCCTCGCCGACGACCTGAAGCGCTTCCTCAGCGGCGAGCCGATCCAGGCCCGGCCAGTCGGCTCCCTGGAGCGGCTGGCATGTTGGTGCCGCCGGCGGCCGGCGGTGGCGGGGCTCTTCGGCGTCAGCATCCTGGCTGTGGTATCGCTATTCGGCCTCGGCGGCTGGCACTACGCCGACACGCAGGCTCACAACCGGCAGCTCCAGAAGGAGCGCGATCGCGCCGACACCGAGCGCGACCAAGCCCTCGCAAGTAAACGGAGGGCCGATGAGCTGCTCGGCAGGGCTAACATTTTCCTCACGGACTTGGTTGGACTGGCCAAACCTCCGCCTGACATAGGGGGCGGGGCAAGGCAGGCACCTCTTCAAGTCCTTGCCGCGCAAAGTGTTACGTCACTGACCACGCCAACGCTGGCATCTGGAATGGCGCAACTCCTTGCTGTTAAACGTCTTCAAGATGCGTTTGAGCTGGGGCACGGGGTTCTCGCCGAGAAACTGCTCGAGCGAGCGGCCTCTTACTTTGAAAGCCTGAGCTATGACTTCCGCGACGAAGACCAAGATGCGCGGAACGAACTGGCCAACTTGTATTACGGGCTGGGCACGTTGTACCGCAGCCGCGGGTCGCCGAAGCAGGAAGAAGCCTGGATGAAGGCCGTTCTCGTCTCATACACAAACCCGGTAAGACTGTCCGATTTGCCCGGTCATAACCCTCAGCCCGACTTCAGCTTCGAGCGGCCACGAACCGGACAGTCTTACCGGGTTTGTGTATCAGAGAAGTTAGTCCACGACTACCCCACGGTCTTCGATTATTCGGACAATCTCGGGAGGACATACTACAACCTGGGCGTGCTGGCGGCGAAGCAGGGCAAACCCCGGGAGGCCGTTGACTGGCAGACCAAGGCCATCGACACGCTGGAGAGTTTGCCCCGCCCGCTCCAGCCGCGGGATCCCGGGGCGTGGTTTCTCTGGAACGCCCGCAAGGTCCGAGCGATGATGCTGACAAAACTCGGGGGCCGCGAGAACCACGAGAAGGCGTTGCGCGACTGGAATCGCGCGCTCGAACTAGCCCCCGAAGCGGACAGGAAAGATCCGTTGTGGGGCCGCGGCTATACACGAGCCTACCTGGGCGACCACACAGAGGCAGTGGCCGAAGTCGAGGCCCTGATGAACGGGGCGCCGGCCGACGCAGCGCTGTTCTACGACGCTGCCGGTATCTTTTCCCTCTCTTCCGCCGCTGCCTCCCAGGACGCGCGCCTTTCCCTGGAGAATCGGAAGGAGACAGCCGAACGCTATGCCGCCGAGGCGATTCGTTGGCTGGGGAAGTCCAACGCCGCCGGCTACTTCACCACCGCCAAGCGCCGCGCCGACCTGCGGGCGGATAACGACTTGGTAGCCCTGCGCCAGCGCGAGGATTTCCAGAAGCTGCTCCGCACCATTGAGAACCAACGGTAGCGCCGGCCGGCACACCCCGCCCCATCTCGCTGCGCCGGACGCCCGTGTACGCGGCCGTCGCGAGCATCGGGTAGAAGAACGGCGGTCGGGCGGGGTTGGCGGCGAGTCGGAGCGTCTCCTCGACCTCGGGGATGGTGAGGTAGAGGCAGTCCCACAATCCCGCGACCTCTTCCGCCGCCAGTCCGCTGCGGGCGATCTGGCGCTCGATCTCCGCGCGCGTCTGAAACGGCGGTTTCTCGTCGGTCTTGGGGTAGACGAGCCCCGCCGAGGGGAACAGTCCTTTGACGAGCCCGCTCTGGACCGCCCAGTTCCAGCAAGCCCGGAACGTGGCGACTTCCTTGCGGATCGTCACCGGACTGACCGGGATGGGTTTCTTCCCGCGCCGACGCTTGCGGCCGTCAATGTGCCGCTGCAAGTCCGGGATCCGCAGCTCCTGGACCGGGAACGACGGTCGAAGGCTCCGGGCGAAGTGTTCGAGGTGGATCTTGGCGGTGGCGAGGCTGTTCGCTTCCATCGCGCCGTTGGAGTGAACGGTCACGTAGCGGTCGACGAGTTCGCGAAGCGAGAGCGGCTTCGCGGGCGGTTCGACGGGGCCGGGAGGTCGGCCGGCAACCTTGCCGTCGGAGAGGAGAAAGACGGCGATGTCGGTACAGTCGGGGGGGACCTCGATGCGGCCTCGTTCGACGAGGTCGAGCGTCTCCTCCAGGCGCTGGAGGACCGTTTCGGCGTCGGCCCGGGTCTTGGCCCGGACGGTCTTTCGGACCTTGCGGCCGGCCCAGCGGAAGGAGATTTTGAAGCGTCCGGAGGTAGGGTGTTCTTCGAGCCACGGCATCGGCAGGGCCTCCAGGAGGACGAAGGATTCTAGGCCGATGGTCCTGAACGGACCATCAGCGTAGTGCCCTCGTATCCGCCCTGTTGCCCACCATTTGCCCACCGCGACGCTGGGTGCGACGAAAAAGGACTTACGGCTCGTCGCCGTAAGTCCTTATCTGGTAAGGTGCCGAAGAGAGGACTTGAACCTCCACTCCCGTTAAGGGAACCAGGTCCTGAACCTGGCGCGTCTGCCAGTTCCGCCACTTCGGCAAGTGGTGTCGGGAGAACGCTGGTATCTTAAGCACCCCGCGAACCTGTCGTCAAGGTGTTCCCCCGCCTCGTCGCCGGATTCTTGCCCCGCCCCCTTGCTTTGGTGAGGAATCGTGAGATGATGGGGCACTTCGGTCTCTTTCCGCCCCGTCGAGAATCTCGGAGGACGCCGCCATGCGCCGCTTGGCCCTTTCGGCCGCCCTGCTGCTCGCCGCCCTTCCCGCCCGCGCCGCCGACGCCCCCGCGGCCAACACGCTTACCCCCAAGGAGATCGCCGACGGCTGGATTTTGACGTTCGACGGCGAGACGACCTTCGGCTGGAAGGTCGAAGGCGACGCCAAGGTCAAGGACGGCGCCCTCGTCCTCGGCGGCGGCAAGGAGACGAAGGCCACAATGCCCCTCCTCGCCGGCCGTTACTGGCTGCGCTTCGAGAGCGAAGGGAGGGGCCGCGTCATGTTTGACACGGGCAACGGCTCGGGGGGCGACGGCCTTTACGACAAGTCGGACAGCGATTACCAATTCTCGCCCGGCAAGGCCGGCGTCCTCCACTCCACGACCACCGCGGGGGGGCCGGTCGGCGCCGACGGCGTTCGGCACCCGAAGGGCGAGGTGAGGTTCGACCCCGCCCGCCCGCCCGCCGTGCGCTTCGAGGTGCCGGCGGGGGGCACGCTGCGCCTCAAGAACGTCCGGGCGCGGCCGACCGGCATGAAAGCGATCTTCAACGGCAAGGATCTCGCCGGCTGGAAGAAGTTTACCGGCGACCCGAAGCGCTCCCGGACCGAATTCAGCGTCACCACGGAAGGCTGGCTGCACCTGAAGGACGGCCCCGGCGACCTGCAGACCGAGGGACAGTACGACGACTTCCTCCTGCAAATCGAGTGCAAGACCAACGGCAAGGGACTCAACAGCGGCGTCTTCTTCCGCTGCCTCGCCGACCAGTACCAGAACGGCTACGAGGCGCAGGTCCACAACGGCTACAAGGACGGCGACCGGACCAAGCCCGCCGACTTCGGCACCGGCGCCATCTACCGCCGCGTGCCGGCGCGCAAGGTCGTCGCCAACGACACCGAATGGTTCACGATGACGGTGCTGGCGCGGGGTAAGCGGATCGCCACCTGGGTCAACGGCTACCCGACCGTCGACTGGGCCGACGACCGGCCGGAGGACGAGAACGCCCGCAAGGGGGCCAAGACCGGCAAGGGACACCTCAGCCTGCAAGGGCACGACCCGACGACGGACGTCGACTTCCGCAACATTCGCGCCGCGGAATTGGCGAAGTGACGCCGGCCCGTGACGGCCGACGAACTGGCCCCGAGCGCCGGCGCTCGGGGCCGGTTCGTCCTACGGCTTCTTCTTCACGCCGTTGATCTTCTGAAGAGCCTCTTTCGCCATCTCCTTCAGGTACTCGTTCTGGTCCTTCTTCGCGCCGAGCGCGGTGAGCGCCGGGACGGCGGCGGCGGCGTTGATCCCCAACTCGCCGAGCGACCAGACGGCGGCGGCGCGGGCGACCAGATCGCGGTCGTCGAGCAGGTCGATCAGGTCCGGCACCTTGGCCTTGGCGTCGCGGCCCATCGCCGCCAGGGCCCGCGCCGCCTGGACCTTCGCCGTGACGTCCTTCCCCTTCAGCTGCTTCGCCACCGCGCCCACCCCTTCGTCGGTCACCTTGTCGACGGCCATCAGCGAGACGTGCGCCCAGATCGCCACCGACTTATCCGTGTCCTTGAGGGCGCGCTGGAGCGCCTGCACCGCGCGGGGCTGGTCGACGAGCTGCGGACGGCCCATCGCCCCCAGCGCGATGACGGCCTCCAACCGGACCTGCGAACTCTCCTCGGGCGTGTTCGGGTTGAGGAACAGGTTCGCCAAGGCGTTGACGGCGCGCGAGTCGGGGCCGGTCTTGTTGTCGGCGGCGGCGGAGGACAGGGCGATCACCACGGTCTGGCGCACCACCCAGGACGAGCGGTCGCGCATCTGGGTTATCAGGTTGGGGATCGCCGGCCGCGCGTCGGGGCCGAAGGCGCTCAGCGCGATGGCGGCGTTGTAGCGCACCACGGCCTGGGTGTCCTGGTTCAGCGAGACGATCAACTTTTGGATGGCGTTCTCCACCTCCCCCGGCGTCAGGTAGGGGACGAACGGGATCAGCGACAGCATGGCGTTGAGGCGGCAGCTGGCGTCGGGGTCGCGGGTCAGGTTGATCAGCGTCGGCACCGCGTCGCGCCCGGCCTTGCCGAAGTACGGCACGGTGCGGATCGCGTTCTCGCGGATGCTCGCGTCGAGCGACTTCATGTCCTGGATCCACTGCTTCAGCGTTTTGCCCCCGATGTCCGTCGGGGGCGGCGGCGACGAGGAAGACGACGACGACCCCGGCTTCGTCTGCGCCCCCGCCCGGCCGTCAGCCAGGGCCAAGGCCAGGGCGCACAGTCCGACGCACAGCACCCGTGAACGCATGACAGAGTCTCTCTTTGGCAAGGTCTTCCCCGACCTGCCAGGATACCATTCCCGCTGGCCCCAAGGCAACGAGCGTTTTGGCGCGCGAGGGCTTAGGACTACCGGGCAGAACTTTTTCGACACCCGCCCGCGCTGGCGCTTCGGGCGGGTGGAGTTTTGTCCGGCTGTCCTTACGAATTGAACGCGCTCTGCGGCTTCTTCTTGCGCGAACCGGCGGTCGACCACAGGGCGCGAATCTCGCGCCAGCGTTCGCCGTCGGCCAGGAGCCCGGCGGCGACGAGGATGCGCTCGACGTGAAACCAGCGGATCGGCTCGTCGCGGTCGATGCGCTGGAACTCGCGCGTCAGCACCGAGTAGTTGAACCCCAGGCGCGGGCTAAAGGCGCGCAGCGACGGCGCCACCTCGGCGATCAGCAGGCGCAGCTCGACGCCCAGCGGCGACGGACAGCGGCCGTGCAGCTCGGCGCGGTATCGGTCGGCCCAATCGTGGTGGGCGATGCTCAGATCCTCGACGTCGCCGGCGCGGCCGATCCGGGCCAGCACGCACCACGCCGGCGTCTCGTCGCCGCGCTGGATGGCCCGCAGCCGCACCGTCGACACCCCCTCCAGTCCCGGCGTCTGGCGCAACAAGCGCGCCAGCGGAGCCAGTCCGCCCTCGCGCCGCGCCAGTAGGACGATCAACTCCGTCACCGAGCGCGGCGCCCGCCACAGTAGTCCCTCGGCGTGGCGGGCGCGGCGGCGCTGCAGCAGGTCGTCGACGCGCCGCTGCCCCGCCTGGTGGATCGCCTTCAGGATGCGCTCGCGGGCGCTGTCGAGCAGCGGCTCGACGCCGCCCTCGACCTTCTGGTACTCGCGCGGCGTGTAGCCGAGCAGCGGCGCGACGTCGCGCAGCTCGAAGCCGTACAGCTCGCGGGCCAGGCGCAGGTCGACGCGCATCTCCGGACGGTGGCGGCGGTGGAAGACGCGCCGCCGCTCCTGCCACAATTCCAGAAGGGCCGCGGCGCCGTCGCGCCCCGCCAGCGCGGCGACGAGGCCGGCGGGGTACGCCTGCATCGAGTAGAAGCCGTCCTCCTCGACGTACTTGAGGATGCGCGCCGGCTTCTTGCCGCCGACGGCGAACAGGTCGGCCAGCTCGCGCCGCGTCACACCCTGTTCCTGGCGCAGCTGCTTCAGGCGGAGGCCGAAATCGTTACGGACCCGGCCGCGCTGGTCCTGTTCGTTGCGCAGCCACAGCTTTTGTAGGGCGAGAAGCTCGTCGTCGGTCCGGCAGACCGTGCGGGCCGCGTCGGCGACCGTGGCCCAGCGCGGCAGCTCGAAGTAGCGCAGCCGCCGCAGCGAAGCGGTGCTGAGGAAGTGGCTCTCCGGCTTGCCGGCGCGGCCGCACAGGACGCACAGTTCGGCGAGCGCCTCGGGGTAGCCGCGTTCCAGGAAGCGGCGGCGCTCGGCGGCGTGCCACAGCGCCTCGCCGGGGGCGGCGTCCTCGGCGACGGCGGCGCACAGGGCGCGGAGCACGCCGACGGGGATGGGAAAGTTGCCCCGGCGGTACTCCCACAGCGTCGCCGGGCTGACGCCGACGAGCCGCGCCAGGGCACGCGACGAGCCGGCCTTCAGCTCCAACCGGGCGATGAAGTGCCCCAGCGTGTCGGCGTGTCCCGCGTAGAGGTGGCGCAACTCCTCCAGGTCGCTTTCGCCGACGCCCTGCGCCGCGCAGAAGGTCAGGAACTGCTGGAGGGTGTGCCGCGTCGGCGTGTGGATTCCGAGCTCCATGTCGCGCAGGGCGGCGCGGCTGATGCCGGCGCGGCGAGCCGCTTCGAGGCGCGTGACGCCGAGGACGCCGGCGCGGATGCGGACGACGGCGCGGGCGAGCGGCGGGGCTTCCACGGCCCGCGCCAGGCTGCGCTCGCACAGGTGAGCGTTGCGCAGGGCGTGTCCGTGCAGCCCGTTGCATCCGGGGGCGCACCGGCCCGAGGGGTTCCTTGAATCAGGCATGGGTCCCTTCTTGCGGATTCGCGGAACGTACATCTGTCGCGGGCTTCGGCCGGGAAGGCGAGGCCGCGGGCAGGAGGACGTCGGACGGTCGCCGAAGGCGGAGGAAGTCCACGGCCGGAGGGAGTCAGCGGGCGGGTGGGGGCGAGCGTGGACTGTCTCGGTCGCGACGACCGGGTGCGGGCCGAAGCCCGGCGGGGCAGCGTTGGCGGTAGGCAAGTCAGTCGCTTGGGCGCGGAGCGAGGCAATCGTACCCTGGCGCCGGCGCGATTGCAAACGGAATTATGAGAAGGTCTTCATCGACCTTTTCAGAGCAGGGAAGTGCAAGGGACGTGCCGTGCGGCGGGGGAAACGGGGAAAAGAGAGCGGGAGACGCTTTTCGGCGTCTCCCGCTTCCGATCCTCTCAGGCGAGGTCCGTCGTCGCGGCCTTGGCCCGGGCGCGCTTCTGACGCCAGCGCCGCCAGGCGCCGCCGGCCAGGCCTGCCGCCGCCAGGCCGCTCAGAGCCATGCTCGCGGGCTCGGGCACGGACGTGATCGTAAAAGTGGGTGCCGGGGGCACGAAGTGGCTGTCCAGAATGACATTCTGAGGAGTGGCCGTCGTATTCATGTCGGGCGTCGTCGCGGTGACGGTCGTAACCGACTCGTTAAAGCCCGTGAAGCGGAACGTCCCGAGAAAGATCCGGTTATTGGCGTCGAGCGTAACGCCGACTGTGGTGCCTTCCCCTGTGTTGAGCGACTCCTTGAGTACGGCCACGGAGGAGGTGGCGGTGCGCTGGACATAGTTCGGGAACACGGGGTTCTTCGTGACGTCAGTCGGCGTGACCACTTGAACGGTTCCGCCGCTGGCAGTGTAGTCGAGCTTGACACCGCCCCTGAACAGGCCGCCCGCCTCCGGCATCATTGCCGGCACCCCCTTCAGCAGCGTCCGATCATTTCCGAGGCCGCCATCCGTAGCGAACAAGTAGACCTTGACATCGACCGTGCCGCCCACGGAGTTGATGTTGAAGCTGTTCGTAAAAACGTTGCTGGTGTCGGAGAATTGGAACGTCAGGTCCGCCGAGGCACCGCCAGGCAGCAAGAAAAGGCCCAGGGCGGCCAGGAACAGCAGGCAGGGAGAGCGCATGCGTCGATCCTTTCAGTGAGGACAGGTCACTTCTCCGGCCTCCTGTCTCTCGGGAGGCTCTTCTCTGTTGGCGCGAAACGCGACCTCGTCAAGTACGAGGTCGAGCGATAGGGCCGCGTAACGGCGTATCCGGCGCTTTACGCGGCGCAAACTCCTGTTAACACCCTTGGCCCGTTGTTTCCGATGACGTTTCCAAGGCAAGGCGACCGCGTAGGCGTGGCGAGGAAGGCGATTAAACTCCACAAGGGAAATGACTTACGACACGGCTAGGGAGTGCGAACCGACCGCGTTTCCGTCGCGCTGGGACGAAAACCGTCGTTGCCGCATCGGGTCTCTTGTTCCTTGCGAAGCAATTCTCATAATCAATTTAGCAATTCACGCGCCAACGCGGATTGATTCGAAAAATCGCAGGCATTTTGCCGCTCAGCCGCCGCCGAGCCCTTGGACGAGCATGAATGTCACGAGGCCGTTGTGCAGCCCGTGGACGATCATCGATGGCAGTAGCGAGCCGCGCCACTCGCGCAGAATATTCAGCCCGAACGCCAGTCCCATCAGGGCCGGCACCGCGAGGACGCCCTGTGGGTGGATGACGGCGAAGACGAAGCTGACCACCAAGGCGCTCACGCCGAAGCTCATCACTCGGCCCCAACGCGACGTCGCCTCGCGCAGGTGGCGGTAGAGGACGCCGCGGAACATCGTCTCCTCCACGAGCGGCGCCAGGACGGAGGCGAGGACCACCACTTGCAGCAGCAGCACCCAGTTGGAGCCGCCCAGCCACTCGACGATGGGGTGAGACGGCTGCTCGATGGGCGCGAAGTGCCGCTCCGGCTCGTCGCCGAGGAGCCAGCGTCGTTGGAGGGCGATCAGGACGTAGCTGATGAGAACGCCGGCCCCGAAGGTCGGCAGGACGAGGAGGTAGCCGCCCAGGCCGACCGCAGGCTCCAGCAGCGGATGACGGCCGAGGGTCAGCCCGACCTCGCGGCGCACCTCGGAGAAAGGGACGCCGCGCAGCACCGGCCAGAACAGACCGGCGGCGAGGGAGACGAGCATGGCGACGCCGACGAGGACAAGTTCGGGGCCGCGCACCGGCAGGAAGGCGCGGCCGACGCCGAGGATGATGAAGACGACGACCATGTACAACGCGAACGCCTCGGCGTAGACGCCGCCGTGGCCGCGCGGCGGCGGCAGCGCCTCGCGCAGCCCGCCGCCGACGAAGAACGCGGTCCAGACGACCAGGGCGACTAGCCCGAACAGGCCGAGGAACAGGGCGGCGCCGGCGACGGCGAGGACGGTGCCGGCCAGGCGCCGCGCGGGGCGGAGAACCGCTTCCCGCGCCGCCGGGTCGGCAGTCTCGTTCGGCGTCAGGGCCAGTTCGCCGGTCCAGCCCAGCTCGCGGCGCAGCAGGGCTCGGTCCGACTCGTCCAGCGACGGGGCGTCCCACTTCTTGGCGCCGTAGTCGTCGTACAGGCGGCCGAGGACGTTCAGGGCGGCCGCCTCGTCCTCGGTCGGGGTGATCCCCTGCTCCTCCATAAGTTGGCGGAGCGCGACGAGTTGCGTGCGCGCCTCGTCGGGGCCTTTCAACTCGCCGGCGAGGACGAGGAACTGAAGCCGCTGCGGCACCGGACCCGTGTCGAACGTCTTCTTCACCTCCGGGTAGAAGGCGGCGCCGCCCTGCGCTTGCCCGAGGAGGTGGCTGGCCCCCACGATGTAGCGGGCTTGCAGGTCGGAGAAAGCGCGGCCGGCCTTTTCCTTGACGGTTTCGCCGTCGCGGGCGCGGCGGATGTAAGGCCAGACGACCTCGAAGCCGACGACGAGGAGGATGACACACCAGGCAAGGAGCGGTCGGCCGCGCGGGGGATTGTCGACGGGGTCGGGCATGGGGGTGGTCTCAGGGCGGAGGACGGCCGCTCGCGGCTTCGCACTTTGCGAAGCCGCGAGCGGCGGGCCGGTAAGGACTCTATCTTACGGCGCCGCCGTCGCGATATGATGAATGACAAGCCCCTACCCCGTCCTCGGGCCGCGATCATGGACCTCGACGCCAAGGTCTGCTACTGCTTCCACGTCACCCGCCGCAAGCTGGTCAATTTCCTGCGCCTCAACCGCCCGCGCGTCCCGTCGCGGCTTTCCGAGTGCGGCGGCGCCGGCACCGGCTGCGGCTGGTGTATTCCCTTCCTCAAGCAGATGCACAAGGCCGCGGCGGACGGCGGCGAGTCGGACCTGGAGCGCCTCGCGCCTGACGACTACGAGCGCCGCCGCGCCGCTTACATCCGCGCCGGCAAGGGGACTCCTCCATCCGGGGCGACAAGGTGAGGGACATGGACCCGCCGAGCGATCCTTCCGGCCTGGCCCTGGAGCGCTACCGCGCCTACCTGCTCCTCCTGGCGCGCATGCAGCTCGGGCGGCAGTTTCAGGGCAAGCTCGACGCCTCCGACGTCGTCCAGCAGGCGCTGCTCGAAGCGCACCGCCAGCGGCACCTGTTCCAGGGCGACAGCAGCGGACAGTTCCTCGCCTGGCTGCGACGCATCCTCGCCGGCACGCTGACCGACGCCCTGCGCGCCCTGACCCGCGCCAAGCGCGACCCGGCGCGCGAGCGCTCCCTGGAAGCGGCCCTCGACCAGTCGGCCGAGCGCCTCGAAGCCTGGGTCGCCGCCGACCAGACTTCGCCGAGCGAAGCCGCCGACCGCAACGAGCAGCTCACGCGCCTCGCCCGCGCCCTTGAGTCCCTGCCGGAGGCTCAGCGCGCCGCCCTGGTGCTGCGCTACTGCCACGGCCGCTCGGTCGCGGAGATCAGCGCGGAAATCGGCCGCAGCCCGACCGCCGTCGCCGGCCTGCTCAAGCGCGGCGCGAAACAGCTCCGCGAACTCCTCCAGGAGGACTCCTGAGCCGTGACCCCCGACACCCCCGCCCCCGACGTCGGCGACGAGCGGGTCGACCGCCTCATCCTCGACTACCTCACGGCCGTCGACGCCGGCCGCGAGCCCGACCGCGCCGCGCTGCTCGCCGGCCACCCCGACCTCGCCGACGAACTGCGCGCCTTCTTCGCCGACCAGGACCACGTCGCCCGCGCCGCCCGCGCCGCCCGGACGCCGGTCAATGCGCTCGACAAGACGCCGGGAGCCGACGGCGCCGACGGCGAGGCCGTCCCCGAGACGGTCGGCGGTTATCGCCTGCTGCGCGTCCTGGGCGAGGGCGGCATGGGGCGCGTCTACGAGGCGGAGGACGCTTCCGGCGAGCGCGTCGCGGTCAAGCTGCTGGCGCCCGGCGTCGCCGGGTCGGCGACGGCGCTGGAGCGCTTCCGCCAGGAAGGGCGCCTCGCCAGCCGCATCGCGCACCCGCGCTGCGTGTTCGTGCGGACCGCCGACGAGGACGCCGGGCGGCCGTACATCGTCATGGAGCTGATGAGCGGGGCCACGCTCAAGGACCTCGTCGAGGCGGGCGGGCCGCTCGAGCCGGCCGACGCCGTGGCCAAAATCCTGGACATTATCGAGGGGTTGGAGGAGGCACACCGCGCCGGCGTCCTGCACCGCGACGTCAAGCCGGCGAACTGCTACCTCGGCGCCGACGGCCGCGCCAAGGTCGGCGACTTCGGCCTGTCGCGCTCCCTCGTCGCCGGCGCCATGCTGACGCGCCCCGGCGGCTTCGTCGGCACGCCGCTGTTCGCCTCGCCAGAGCAGCTCAAGGGCGAGCCGCTCGACGAGCGCACCGACGTCTACTCCGTGGCCGCGACGCTTTACTACCTGTTGACCGGCCGGGCGCCGTTCCAGCACCCCGACGGCGCCGCCGTCATCGCCCGCGTCGTCTCCGAGCCGGCGCCGCCGCCGCGGGCGCTGCGCCCCGAGATCCCGCCGGCGCTTGAGGAAGCGGTCCTGCGCGCCCTCGAACGCTCGCGCGAGCGCCGCCCCGCGAGCCTCGCCGCCCTGCGCGAGACGTTGCTGCCGTTCGTCCCCGGCCAGATGACGTTCGCCGGGCTTGGCCTGCGCGTCGGCGCCCTCCTGCTCGACACGCTCCCCTTCACGGTCGTCGGCGAGGTCGTCGGTCTGCTCCTCCTCGGCACGCGGCTGTACCTCAGCCTGCCTTTCTTCCTGGCGATGCTGCTGCCGCTGTTCCTCTATTTCTTCCTGTTCGAGTGGTCGTGGGGGTACACGCCGGGCAAGGGACTCTTGGGGCTGCGCGTGACGCGGGCCTCGGGCTGGGAGCGGCCAGGGCCGGCGGCGGTTTTCTGGCGCACCCTGGTTTTCATGGCGACGGGAGGGGCGGTGACGAACCTGCTCCTTCCGCTCGTCCTCGGCCCGGACGACGTGCTCGCCTGGTCGCTCCTGAGCGTCGCGGGATCGCTTTTGAGCCTGATGGTGCGCTTTTCCACGATGCGGCCCGGCAACGGGTATCGCTGCCTGCACGAGATCGTCAGCGGCACGCGCGTCGTGCAGTTAGCGCCGTCGGCGCGGCGCGGCGCCGCGCCGACGGCGCCGACGCCCCCGGCCCTCGTGTCGCTTCCCACGGGCGAAATGTTGCCGGCGCGGCTCGGGCCGTTCCGCATCGCCGGGGCGCTGCGCTGGGACGACGCCGGCCGCGTCTTGCTCGGCGAGGACGCGGCGCTGGGGCGGCGCGTGTGGGTCTGCCTGCGGCCGGTGAAGTCGCCGCCGCTCGCGCCGGCGCGGAAGGCGCTGGGGCGGCCGGCGCGGCTGCGCTGGCTGGCCAGCGGCGCCGACGGCGACTGGGCCTGGGACGCCTTCGTCGCCCCGGCGGGCGAGCCGCTCGCCGGCCGGGTAACGGCTCACGGCCCGCTCGACTGGGCGGAGGCGCGGCCCCTCCTCGAACAACTCGTCGAGGAGTTGCAAGCCGCCGAGGCTGACGAGACGCTGCCGGCGCGGCTCGCTGTCGAGCAAGTCTGGTCGCAGAGGGGGGGCCGCGCCGAACTGCTCGACGCCCCCCTCGCGCCGCCGGCGCAGGAGGACGAATCCGCGCTGTCGCTCCTCCGTCGGACGGCGACGCTGGCGCTGGAAGGGAAAGCCCGCGCCGCCGGAGACGAGCGCCGGCCCGTGCGTGCCGTGCTGCCCCTGCACGCCCGCCGCGTCCTCGACCGCCTGGTCGGGCACCGCGACGGCTATCGGTCCCTCGACGAGGTCGCGCGGGACTTCGCCGACACGCGCCGCCGGCCCGCCGAGGTGACGGCTCCGCTGCGCGCGTTCCACCTGGCGCTGTCCCTCTGCTTCGTGTCCTGCGGCCTCGTCGCCATGCTCGCCTGGAGCCGCAACGCGGCGATCGCGCACATCATTCTGCTCGACCACGAGATGGTCCGCGCGCAGGTGCTGCTCGAAATTCTTGACCGCCCGGAGATGGCAACGGAGCTGCGCGGCCGCCTGCCCGTCGCCGACCCCTTGTCCGCCGACCCGGAGGGGCAGCGCCTCCTCCTGGAGCGGCGCCGCACCCACGACTGGCGGGAGCACGAGGCGCGCCGCGTCTCCCTGGCGTGGCACGAGTCCTTCGCGCGCGTGGCGCCGCCACTGCGCCTACGCCTCTCCACCGGCGCGGGGCGCGAGTCGCTGCGCGTCGAGCGCCTGCCGGGCGACGAATTCCACGTCCGCGCGGAGCGGCTCGGCCTGCCCGTGGGCGAACCGCTCGTCCTGACGGCGGGGGACCTCTCCGAGAGCGCTGCCCGCGCCCGCGGCGACACCGACGCGACGGCACGCGGGCGTTTTCGGTCGTTGACCCTCCTCTGTATCGCGGTACTCGCCTTCTTCCCGGCGACGCTGACCCTCAGCGCCTTCGCCTGGCGCGGCGGCCTGGCGCTGCGCCTGGCCGGGCTGGCATTGGTGCGCCGTTCCGGGCGGGACGCGCTCCGCCTGCAAGCCGCCTGGCGCGCCGCGCTGGTGTGGGCGCCGGTCCTGGCGGCGCTGGCGCCGATTGCGTGGATCGACACGGAACGTCTGGACCTGCTCTGGCTGTGTCCCGTCTTGCAAGGGCTGGCGCTGCTGATCCTGGTCGCGCACGCGGCCCTGGCGGTACGCTTCCCGCGCCGCGCGCTCCCGGATTGGCTCTCCGGGACGTATTTGGTGCCGCGCTGAAATGTTTCCCGCCGGCGCGCCCGAAATCCGTCCGTTCGTCGACCGAATAGAATGAGGGTCGGACGCGGCGGCGACAGGGCCTTCGCGGGATACCCTCCCATCGTTACTCTGGAGAGCGGACATGCGCACAGTTCTGATCGCGTCAATCGCCGGAACCTTTCTGTGGGCGAGCGGCGGCGCCCGCGCCGACGAGGCTCGCGACCTGGTCGCCAAGGCGATCAAGGCCCACGGCGGCGAAGAAGCTTTGGCGAAGTACAAAGCCGGCCAGACGAAGGGCAAGGGCAAGCTGGACGTTGCCGGCATGACGATCGACATCGCGCAGGAAGCCAGCTACATGCTGCCCGACAAGTCCAAGGAAATCGTGGACTTCGAGATCAACGGGACCAAGGTCCGCGTCGTGTCGATCATCAACGGGGACAAATACTCCATCGTGGCCAACGACATGGACGTGCCCATCAGCGACAACATCAAGGCGGCGTTGGAGGAGGGGGTCTACGCGATGAAGGCGTCGCGGATGACGACCTTGCTCAAGGACAAGGCGTTCGAGCTGTCGTCGCTGGGCGAGGTCAAGGTCAACGACAAGCCGGCGCTCGGCGTCCGCGTCGCCTCGAAGGGGCAGAAGGACATCAGCCTCTACTTCGACAAGGCGACCGGGCTGCTGGCGAAGATGGAGCGGCGGGCCACCGACCCGATGAGCGGCAACGAGATCACCGAGGAGCGCGTCATCCTCGAATACCAGAAGAAGGAAGGCATGGCCGTGCCGAAGAAGGTGGTCGTCAACCACGATGGCAAGAAGTACCTCGAACTGGAAATCGAGGAGATCAAGCTTCTCGAAAAGCTCGACGAGAGTGAGTTCGCGAAGTAAGTGGCGATTACGTCAGGGCGGCGGGCTGGTATGCTGGCGTGCGGACGTTCGCACGCCGGCGCCAGCCCCCGAGGTTTTCATGCTCGTCGTCATGAAGAGTCACGCCACGCCGCAGCAGATCGACGCGGTCGTGGCCGTCATTCGTTCGATGAACCTGACGCCGCACCCGCTCCCCGGCGCGCTGCGCACCGCCATCGGCATCACGGGCAATCTCGGCGCCGTCGACCCGCGCTCCCTAGAAGTGCTGTCCGGCGTCAGCGAGTTGATCCGCGTCACCAAGCCCTACAAGCTCGCCGGCCGCGAGATGCACGAGGCCGACACCTACGTCCGCCTGCCGCAGACGACCGTCGGCCCCGGCACGTTCACCGTCATCGCCGGGCCGTGCTCGGTCGAGAACGAGGCGATGATGCTGCGCACCGCCGAGTTCCTGACGGCGCGCGGGGTGCGTCTGATGCGCGCCGGCGCCTTCAAGCCGCGTTCGAGCCCCTACGCCTTTCAGGGCCTCGGCCTGGAGGGATTGGAAATCCTGGCGCGCGTCCGGGAGCGCACCGGCATCGGCATCGTCACGGAGTTGATGGACACGGAGAACGCCGACGCGGTCGAGGCGGCGGCGGACGTCATCCAGATCGGCACCCGCAACATGCAGAACTTCAGCCTGCTGCGCCGCGTGTCGCGCGCGGCCAAGCCAGTGCTGCTGAAGCGCGGCCTGTCGGCGACGCTCGAAGAGTGGCTGATGGCCGCCGAGTACGTCATGGCGGGCGGCAACTACAACGTCATCCTGTGTGAGCGTGGCGTGCGCACGTTTTCCGACCACAGCCGCAACACGCTCGACTTGTCGGTGATTCCGCCGGCGAAGCAGCTATCGCACCTGCCGATCCTGGTCGACCCGAGCCACGGGACCGGCAAGCGCGACTATGTGCCGCCGATGGCCCTGGCGGCGCTGGCGGCGGGGGCGGACGGACTGCTCGTCGAGGTGCATCCGGACCCGGATCACGCCCTGTCCGATGGGGCACAGTCACTCGACTTCGCGGGGATGGAAAAACTGCTCGAATCGCTGAAGCGGCTGGCGGAGCCGCTGGGGAAGGTGTTGAACTGAATTCCGCCGCTCGCGGCTTCGCACCTGCGAAGCCGCGAGCGGTGGGCGTTCACTTATCCGGATCGGGTTTGACCCTTCTCTCCTCGGGCTTCTTCTCGTCCTTCTTGGGCTTGTCTTCCTTCTTGGAACCCGAATCCAGACCCGCCGCGGCCTCGATGAGTTCCTTGAGACGAGCCTTCTGCCCGTCGGTAAGAACCTTTTCGCGTTCCCTCTTCTCCGTCGCTTCCAGCTCCTTGATTTTGGCCCTCAGCTCTTCGATCTTGGGACGAACGTCGCTCTGGACCTGATAGATCCTCTGCTTCTGTTCGTCCGAGAGGCCGAGCTTCGTCCAGTACTTGGGCATCGTGTTCCGGAATTTCGCGGGCGGGTCTTTCTTGTCGTCGCCCTTCTTGTCCTGGGCGGCGAGCCAGCCGCCGGTGCCGAGGACGAGGGCGAGGAGTCCGACGACGACGCGCGTTCGTGACATGGGCCGTTTCTCCCCTTGGTGAAGAACGAGGGCTCCCGAGCGGAAGCCATTCTCGTTCCCCAGTATCCTCAGAGTTGCGTCGTTGTCAAAGAGAAAACCGCGGCCGCGTTCCATTTTCGCGGACGTCGGCGGCCTACGAACCGGCCGTCTCGCCGCCGTTGTCCGGGGGTGCTGGGGTAGGTAACCGCTTCGCGGTAAAGAATCGGCAACGCTACCCCGAGGGGGTTTCCTATCATAGCCGGGAATCACGCAGCGCACCCCCGGACAACTTCCGGCTTGCCCAACTCTCGGACTTTTCCCAGTTTGCGCGCCTCGCCCGCGCCCGCTTTGTGCCTTTCCTTGTTATGGGGCGGGTGATGAGGGACGACACGCGAAAAATGGACTTGATCGCCCGCGCCCGTCAGGGCGACCGGCAAGCCCTCGGGGAATTGTTGGAGGCGTACCGCGACGGGCTGCACCGCCTGGCGGCGCGGCGGCTCGACGAACGGGTCGCGGTGCGCGTCGACGCCTCGGACCTCATCCAGATGACCTTTTTGGAGGCGCAGCGGAACCTCGCCCAGTTTCAGGGGGAGGACGAGCCCGCCTGGCGCGCCTGGCTGGAAGGCATCCTTGGGCACAACGTAGCCAACGCCGTCCGCGACCACGCCCGGCTGCTCAAGCGCGACGTCCGCCGCGAGCAGTCGATGGACGACTCGCACGGCGCGGCGTCGCCGCTGAAGCGCGAGCTCGACGGCGACGATTCGTCCCCGAGCCAACGAGTCATGCGCGGGGAGGAGGCGGACCGCCTGCTGCGGGCCTTGGAGAGCCTGCCGCCCGAACAGCGCCTGGCGGTCCGGCTGCGGCACCTCGAAGGCTGGCAGCTGCTGGAGATCGCGGAACACATGGGCCGGACGGCGGCGGCGACCGCCGGCCTTATCAAGCGCGGCCTCCAGACGTTGCGCCGCCGGATGCGCGAAGATTAGGGCCGCGCCTTGTCGCCGGCCGGGGGATCGGGTCTAATCGTCGTGGGTTCCGCGGCCTGACACCTTGAGGTACGCGCCATGAGTGCCGCCCTTCCCCCCAACTCTCCCGACCAGGCGCGCCTGGAGGAGGTGCTGGCGGACTACATGCAGCGCCTCGATCGCGGCGAGCCCGTGGACCGAGAGCGCCTCATCGCGGACCACCCCGAGGTGGCCGACGAGTTGCTCTCCTATTTCGTCGCCGCCGACGAGATCGACGTCCTCCGTCGGCCCGATTCGCTGTCGTCCTCCTTCCTGCCGGCGCGGGCGCAGCCCCAGCCCATTTGGGTCGAGAGTCCGCCGCCGGAGCGACGGCGCATCCGCTACCTCGGCGATTACGAACTGATCCAGGAAATCGCCCAGGGGGGCATGGGCGTCGTCCACCGCGCTCGCCAGCTGAGCTTGCACCGTCTCGTCGCCCTGAAAATGATCCGAGCCGGCGCCCTCGCCTCGTCCGCCGACGTCCGCCGCTTCTACGCCGAGGCCGAGGCCGCGGCCCACCTCGACCACCCGAACATCGTCCCCATCTACGAAGTCGGCGAACACGACGGCCAGCACTATTACAGCATGAAGCTGATCGAGGGCGGCAGCCTGACGCGGCACCTGCCTCGCCTCGTCGGCGCGCCGCGCGCGGCGGCGGAACTCCTCGCCGCCGTGGCCCGCGCCGTCCACTACGCGCACCAGCGCGGCATCCTCCACCGCGACCTCAAGCCGGCCAACATCCTCCTCGACGAGCAGGGCCGGCCGCACGTCGCCGACTTCGGCCTCGCCAAGAAGATCGGCGGCGAGGTCACGCTGACGCAGCCGGGGTTGATCGTCGGCACGCCGACCTACATGGCCCCCGAGCAGGCCGCCGGCGTCCACGACCTGACCACGGCCGCCGACGTCTACAGCCTGGGTGCCATCCTCTACGAACTGCTCGCTGGCCGCCCGCCCTTCCGTGAAGCGACGCCGGTGGCGACGCTCATGCAGCTGCTGCACCATGAGCCGCGCCCCCCGCACGCCCTCGACCCGCGCGCCGACCGCGACCTGGAAACGATCTGCCTGAAGTGCCTCGACAAGGAGCCGTTGCGCCGCTACGCGACGGCCGAGGCGCTGGCGGAGGACCTGGAGCGCTGGCTGCGCCGCGAGCCGATCCGGGCGCGCCCCGTCGGCGCCGGGGAGCGCGTGGCCAAGTGGGCGCGGCGCCGTCCCGCGCTCGCCGCCCTGGCCGGGCTCCTCGTCGTCGTCACCTTGCTCGGCGTGGCGGGCGTCGGCTGGCAGTGGCGCCGCGCCGAGGGCGAGAGCCGCGTCGCCCAACGACAGGCCGACAAAGAACGCGAAACCGCCTACCAACGCGCCATCGCCCTTGCTCATGCCGAGTGGCAGGCCGGCAACGCCGGCCCCGCGCGCCGCCTCCTGGAAAGCACCGACGATTCCCCCCTGCGCGGCTGGGAATGGCACTACCTGCGCCGCCTCTTCGAGGCGCGCCGCCCGGTGACGCTGCGCGGCCACGAGGCGGCCGTCCGCGCTGTCGCCTTCAGCCCCGACGGCACGACGCTCGCCTCGGCCGGCGCCGACGGCACCGTCCGCCTCTGGGACCGGGCGAGGGGGCAAGAGGTCGCCGTGCTGCGCGGCCACAAGGCGGTCGTCACCGGCGTCGCCTTCAGCCCCGACGGCAAGACCGTCGCTTCCTCGGGCGCCGACCGCGCCGTTCGCCTCTGGGACCGGGAGAGCGGGCGTTTCCTGCGCACGTTGGGCGGGTATTCCTGGCCCGTCGCGGCCGTCGCGTTCAGCCCCGACGGCACGCGCCTGGCCTCGGCGGCGGGCCTGTCGTCGCTCGACGGCGAGCCGGGCGGCGGCGAACTCAAGGTGTGGGACGTGGCGACGGGGCGGGTCGTCTTCGAGGCGCCGGGCGTCAACCTCATCAGCGGCGTCGCCTTCAGTCCCGACGGCACGCGCCTGGCCTCCGCGAGTCACGACCTGCGCGTCACGCTCCGCGACGCGACGACCTTCGCGATCCTCGAAACCCTGCCCGAGCGGCACGGCTCGCGCCTGGGGGCGTGGTTCACGCCGTGGACGGGGGTGTCGTTCAGCGCCGACGGTCAATTGCTCGCGGCGAGCAGCACCGCGGGCAGCCTCGCCGCCTGGCACGTCGGGGGCGGCCCGGCCTTCAGCGTGCCGACGTCTCCTTACGAGTCGCTGACGGGAGTCGCGTTCGCGCCTGGCGCCACGCCTTACGTCGCCGCCGGCGCCGGCGACGGCACGGTGCGCGTCTGGCACACTCTCAAAGGCACTCAGGCCCTGATGCTGCGCGGCCACGCGCGCCCCGTGACGGCGGTCGCCTTCAGCCCCGACGGCGCCTGTCTCGCCTCGGCCAGCGAGGATCACACCGTCAAGCTCTGGGACGTCACCGCGCCCAACGACGACGAACTGACTCTGCGCCGCCTCCAGACCCCGGTCCGCGCCGTCGCCTTCAGTCCGGACGGCACGCGCCTGGCCACGGCGAGCCAAAGCAAGAGCCTTCGCGTCTGGGACGCCGCGACCGGCCAACCCCTGCACACCTTGAAGGGCCACGACGACGTCGTCACCGACGTCGCTTACGGCCCCGGCGGGTTGACGCTGGCGTCGGCGAGCAAGGACGGGACGGTGGGCCTCTGGGACGTGGGCAACGGCCTGCGGATCGGCTGCCTCCGGGGACACAAGGGCATCGTCCACGCGGTCGCCTTCGCGCCCGACGGCACGCGGCTCGCCTCGGCCGGCGCCGACGCCACCGTGCGCGTGTGGGACGCCGCGGAGCAGAGCGAACGGCTCTGCCTGCGCGGCCACGGCGGCGCGGTCCATGCGACGGCGTTCAGTCCGGACGGCACGCGCCTCGCCAGCGCCGGGGCGGACGGCGTCGTGAAGCTCTGGGACGCGGTGACGGGGCGCGAGCTGTGGACGGCGGCCGCCCACGACGGCGGGGCGCACGCGCTGGCGTTCAGCCCCGACGGCGTCCGCCTGGCCACCGGCGGCGCGGACGAGACGGTGCGCCTCTGGGACGTCGTCGGCGGCGTCGAGGTGGCGCGGCTGCACGGCCACACCGACGCGGTGCTGGGCGTCGCCTTCGGCCCGGCGGGGCGCGTGGCGTCGGCGAGCCGCGACCGCACCGTGAAGGTGTGGGACCTGGCGACGGGACAGGAGTTCCTGACGCTGCGCGGCCACGCGGGCGCCGTCAACGGCCTCGCGTTTAGCGCCGACGGGCACCGGCTGGCGTCGGCGAGCGCCGACCATACCGTCAAGGTTTGGGACGCGACGCCGCCGCAGTGAGCGCGACGTTGCCCGTTTTCCCCCGCCGCTTCCCCGAGTACACGATCCCGCACTGGTTCCGGCTCCTCGCGCCGTCCGGAGGGCAAAGGCTAAGAGAGCAAGAGTCGCCTCTTCCCTTTCCGGCGCGGCGCGGTAGAGTGGTGCCCGCCGGACCTGTCCCTCGCCCCGTCGCACTTTTCTCGGGGGTCGTGCCATGCGCCTGTTCGCCGTGTGCCTCGTGCCGCTCGCCGGCGTCCTGCTTCTGCTGCTCTGTCGCGCCCCGGCGGCCGACTCGCCCGACGAGAAGCCGCCCGTCGGCATCGACACGCGCGTCGCGTGGACCACGTCGCGCGTCAAGGGCTCGCCGGAGCCGCCGCCGCTGTTCCGCTCCGAGGTTGCCTTCCCCAAAATCTCGTTCTTCGAGCCGCTCGACCTGGCCCCGGTGCCGGGCCGCGACCGCCTCGCCGTCGCCGAGCGCCCCGGCAAGGTCTTCACCTTCGTCAACGACCCCGCCGCCGACAAGACCGACCTGCTCATCGACCTGAAGCGGACGATTTATTCGCTCACCTTTCACCCGCAGTTCGCGAAGAACGGCTACCTCTACGTCACTTCCGTCGTCGGCGACGACCGGCCGGACGGCACGCGCGTGTCGCGCTTCGAGGTCAAGGGCGACCCGCCGCGGGCCGAACTCGCCTCCGAAAAGGTGGTTTTCACCTGGCCCTCCGGCGGCCACAACGCCGGCTGCGTCAAGTTCGGGCCGGACGGCTACCTCTACGTCGGCACCGGCGACGGCAGCGGCATCGCCGACGAGCGCCAGACCGGGCAGGACGTCAGCGACTTCTTCGCGTCGATCCTGCGCCTCGACGTCGACCGGCCCGACGAGGGCAAGGGCTACTCCGTGCCGAAGGACAACCCGTTCGTCGGCCTCGCCGGGGCGCGGCCGGAAATCTGGGCCTACGGCGTCCGCCAGCCGTGGAAGATGAGCTTCGACCGCGCCACCGGCGAGTTGTGGGTCGGCGAGGTCGGGCAAGACCTGTGGGAAAGCGTTTTGAAGGTCCGCAAAGGAGGCAACTACGGCTGGAGCGTCACCGAGGGCTCGCACCCGTTCCGTCCCGAGCGCAAGAAGGGGCCGACGCCGATCCTGCCGCCCGTCGCCGAGCACCCGCACTCCGACTTCCGCAGCCTCACCGGCGGCTTCGTCTACCGCGGCCGCCGCCTGCCGGAGCTGTTCGGCGCCTACGTCTACGGCGACTTCGACACCGGCCGCCTCTGGGCGCTGACGCACGACGGCGCCAAGGTCGTCTGGCAGCGCGAGCTGACGCGGACCCGGCTCCGCGTCGTGAGCTTCGGCGAGGACGCGGCGGGCGAGCTGTACCACCTCGACTTCACCGGCGGGCAGGTCCACCGCCTGGCGCCGGCGGCGAAGGTCGCGGACACCAGCGCCTCGTTCCCGCGCAAGCTGAGCGAAACGGGCCTTTTCGCCTCGACGAAGGACCATACGCCGGCGCCGGGGCTGATCCCCTACAGCGTCAACGCCCCGCTCTGGTCGGACCACGCCCATAAGGAGCGCTTCCTGGCGCTGCCGGGCCAGGGCAAGATCGAGTACGAGGCGATCACTTACCCGCAGCCGGCGCCGGGGGCACAGCCGGGGTGGCGCTTCCCCGACGGGACGGTCCTCGTGAAGACGTTCTCCCTGGAGACGGAGGCCGGCAACCCCGCGAGTCGGCGCCGCCTGGAGACGCGGCTGCTGCACTTCCAGAACATTCCGGGGACGGACGAGTACGGCGACGGCTACTGGCGCGGCTACACCTACGTCTGGAACGACGGGCAGACCGACGCGGTCCTCGCCGACGCCGCCGGGCTCGACCGCGCGTTCGCCGTCAAGGACGCCGCGGCGCCGGGCGGCGAGCGCAAGCAGACGTGGCACTTCCCCAGCCGCGCCGAATGCACGCTCTGCCACACGCTGCCGGCGAAGTACGTCCTCGGCGTCAACACGCTGCAAATGAACAAGGACCACGACTACGGCGGCGGCCGCGTCGCCAACCAGCTGCGGACGCTGGAACACCTCGGCGTCTTCGCGAAGCCGCTGCCGGCGCCGCCGGAGAAGCTGCCGCGCCTCGTCGACTACGAGGACGAGAAGCAAGACCTCGACCGCCGCGCCCGCGCCTACCTCCACGCCAACTGCGCGCACTGTCACATGAAATGGGGCGGCGGCAACGCGGAGTTCCAGCTCCTGGCGTCGCTGCCGCTGAAGGAGACGGGCACGCTCGGCACCCGCCCCGGCCAGGGGACGTTCGACCTGAAAGACCCGCGCGTCCTCGTCCCCGGCGAGCCGGAGCGCTCGCTGGTCCTGTACCGGATGAAAAAGCTCGGTCTGGGGCGAATGCCGCACGTCGCCTCGTCGGTCGTCGACGACAAGGGCGCCGCGCTGATCCACGAATGGGTCAAGCGGTTGCCGGAGGGCGGCAAATAAAGGTTCCGTTCGTTTCGGGCGGTTCGTTGCCGAGCCCGGTTCACCGGGCTCGGCACGATCACTTGTCCAGTTTTTCCAGCAGTTTCTTGGCCTCTTCGCCGGCCTTCGTCTTGCCGTAGCGCTTGACGATCTCCTCCAGCCGGTCCTTGGCCTTCTCAATCTTGTTGTCCGCGAGGAGCGTCTTGGCGAACTTCAGCTTGCGTGCGGCGTCGGCCTCGATCTTCTCGGGATCGTCCTCCGCCGGCTTCTCCTCGGTCTTCGGTTTGTCCTCGACCTTCGCTTTCTCCTTGGTCTTCTCCTTGGCCTTGTCCTTCGACTTGTCGTCGGCCTTCGTCTTTTCCTTCGGCCCCTGTCCCTCGACGTAGCCGCGTTCCTTACCGCGCGTCAGCTTGAGGCGGCCGTCGTAGGCCTCGCCCTGCTGGGAGATGACGTAGAAACCCATATCGTATTTGTCGCAGATCTCGGCGAGTACCTCCGTGACGGGCTTCTCCGCCGCCTTGTAGGTGATCTTGGCGTTGAGGTTGACCCCCCCTTTGGTGTCGGGCATGATGCCGACCCCCTCGACCTTCTCCTTCAGATCCTCAAGGACGTCGCGCAGCAGGGTGTCCTTGAAGGCGACGCTGACCTTCTTGTCGAGCTTCTTGCGCGTGGCGGCGGCCTTGGTCGTGTCGTCGGCCCCCCACAGGGAGACGACGGCCAGCATCAGAACCAGGCAGCTGACGAGGAAGCGACGCACGGCTTCTCCCTCCTGACGGGGTCGCGAAACGGGTCGGGTCTCATCTTACCACGCGATGAGACGGCGCGGGAAGCGAAATGGTTCCCGCGCGGAGGGCCGCCCGACCGCCCCGAGATCACAGGCGGCTGAAGTACTCGTCGGAGGCGACGACCGTTCGCACTTGCAGAAGGCGGAGTTGTCAAGCGATCTTCCCCCGCTCGTCACAGGTACGACAGACGAGGGACAGGCGGGGTGAGACAAATCGTCCCGGAAGCCGTGGAACTCCCCCGCGCGAAACCGCCAGTTCGTCGCCAGGCGCCCGATCAAACCGAGACAGTCTCCCTGGGTTGCGTGCCCCAGCCAACTCATCAGTCGTTGCCGCACGTCCGCCCCGCCGAGCAGCCTTCGTCCGAACGCCTTGCGCAGCCCCGTCAGTCGGCGGAGGAAGCCGCGGACGCTGGCGTTCGTCAGCCGGCGCCGCGCGGGCGTGGTCCGAAAGCCGACGAATGTTCGGCCGGCGGACGACGGCTGGAGGTGCAACCGCTCCGCGTGCAGCCGCAGCCGCAGCCGGGCGAATTCGCTCAGCAACTCCGGCAGTAGGGCGAGGAGGCGCTTGCGGTCGTCGTCGAGCAGCAGGAAGTCGTCGCAGTAGCGGACGTAGCCGCCAAGTCGCCACACGCTCGTCGCCCGGTGGTCGAACGCCGTCAGACACCAGTTCGCGAACCACTGGCTCGTCAGGTTGCCGATGGGTAGGCCGCGACGGCAGGTGTATCGCCGTGTCGTCCAGTTCACTCCCACAGATAGCGCTCGTCGTGGTCAATGCCGTGAGCCGTGAGGAAGGCGACGAACTCCTCCTGGAAGGTCTGGCGCTTGTGGTGCTTTTGCTGGCCCTCGATGTACGCCCGCACCTTCCCCTTGTGCGACGCGCTGACGGTAAAGGCGCCGTAGCCGCCCTGCCAAGAGAAGCCGGCCAGGTTCGGGAACGTCTCGTGGATCCACCCCGAGGAGTTCGCCTTGACCGCGCGCAGCACGTCGGACAGCGCGAGGTCCTGGCGCATGCGGGCCAGGATGTGGACGTGGTCCGGCATGCCGTTGACGATCACCGCCGCCCCGCCCTCGCCGCTGATCGCGCCGCCGAGGTACTGACAGACCCTCGCTAGCAAGGGTTCCTCCAGCCACGGCTCGCGGTTCTTGGTCGAGAAGACGATGTGATAGAGGAGTTTCGTGTAGGAATGCGGCACGGGAATGTCCTCGGCGGTGGTGTTGGGATCACCGCCTCCTCTCTGTCCCATCGTGACCCATTGTATCGATCTCCCCATGAGATTCAGCCCGCGTAGCGGGCGGCGGATCGTAGCCCCGGGTGGAGCGCAACCCGCGCAGCGGGTG
>JBBROG010000089.1:0-29098 GCA_038229635.1 Gemmatales bacterium | reverse complement strand
TTCAGTCCGAAAAACCTTGAGAACCTGTTGCCCTAACTCCTTTAGTATATGGGTTTTGAAGTGCGTTTGCCGTGCTCTTGCTGCTCGTCGGCGCCCTGTTTACCTTCCCTCTGACCGAACTGGCCTCGACGGCGGGCTACCTGCTCATCGCCGGGACGCGCCGTCCGGTCGAGCAGGAGAGCGGCGTGCGGCAGGACCTCCTATAATGTTTCCCCGTTAGACGATTCCCTCCCCGAACGTGAGACGAGCGCGAGACATGAACGCGAGTGACCTCAAGGGCCGGACGATCGCCTTCGCGGCGTCGGGCGGCCTGGACAGCTGCACCGTTACGCAATGGCTGACCGAACTGGGCGTCAAGGTCGTCTGCTTCACCGCCGACATGGCCCAGCCCGACGAGCCCGACTTCGACACGATCCGCCAGCGCATGACCGCCTGCGGCGCCGTCGACTACATCCGCCTGCCGCTGCGCGACGCCATCGCCGAGGCCGGCGTGGAGTTGATCCAGGCCCAGGCGTGTTACGAAGGCCGCTACTGGAACACCACCGGCATCGGCCGGCACGTCATCGTCGCCGGCATGGTGCCGGAGATGAGGAAGCGCGGCATCACGGTCCTCAGCCACGGCGCCACCGGCCGCGGCAACGATCAGGTGCGCTTCCAGCTCGTCACCAACATGCTCGCCCCCGACTTCGAGGTCTACGCCCCGTGGCGCGACGAGCAGTTCCTCAAGCGCTTCGGCGGCCGCAGTGAGATGATCGACTACTGCGTCGAGCGCCAATTGCCCATCAAGGCGACGAAGGACGCCCCCTACTCGACCGACGCCAACCTCCTCGGCCTGACGCACGAGGCCGGCAAGCTCGAGTCGCTGGAGACGCCGGCCGGCTTCGTCACGCCGGAGATGGGCACGCGCCCGTCCGAGGCGCCCAACAAGCCGGAGTCGTTTACGGTGCGCTGGGAGAAGGGCCGGCCGGTCGCCGTCAACGGCGCGACGGTCGACGCCTACCGGGCCGTGGTCCTGGCGAACGAGCTGGGCGGGCGGCACGGCGTCGGCATCGGCTACCACCTCGTCGAGAACCGCTTCGTCGGCATCAAGTCGCGCGGCGTCTACGAGGCGCCGGGGATGGAGCTGCTCGGCACCTGCTATTCGTATCTCTTACAACTCGTGATCGACCGCCGGGCGCGCGAGCTGTTCGACCAGATGTCGCTGTTTATCGCGAAGCAGGTCTACCAGGGCTACGGCTACGACCTGGCGTCGCAGATGGCGGGCGCGGCGATACGGCGCGTCGCCGAGCTGGTGACGGGGACGGTGACGGTGTCGCTGTACAAGGGGCACGTCGATTTCGTGGCGGCGAAGGACGTGCCGCACTCGCTCTACTCGGAGGCGAACGCCTCGATGGAGGCGGTCGGCGAGTTCAATCACGCGGACTCGGAGGGCTTCTTGCGCGTGCTGTCGGTCAGCGCCAAGGCGCTGGCGGCGGCGGGGCAGATCCCGCCGTCGCGGTAGAATTCTGTTGGGAAACGCCCGAGTTCAGGGAGAGCCAGTCATGACGCGCATGATCGCCGATGCCGACCTGAAGACCAAGCTGGCCAACCTTGACGATGTCCTGGAAGTCTGCGACGAGGCGGGCAAGACGCTGGGCTACTTCCACCCTGCGGACAAGGGCGCTGCGGTTCCGGATCGGCCGCGTTCTCCTTTCAGCGATGAGGAATTGCGCCGACGTCAGCAGCAGCGCCAAGGGCGTCCGTTATCGGAGATCTTGAAGGGGCTCGCGGGGACATGAGATACGACGTCATAGGGACGCCCAAGGCGGAAGAAGACCTGGCCGACATCTGGTTGAGAACACGCTACCAGATCTTACCCGCCTCTCACGTCGTGTTCACCGCTTGCAACCGATACACCGCCTCGCGCGCCTCCGAGGCGAGCGGGTGATTCTCGTAGGCCGTCACCTGCTCGTAGCACTTCAGCGCCCGCGCTCGGTCGCCGAGTTGCTCGTGTGCCTGGCCGAGCTTGTACATCGTGTCGGCGCCCGACTTGGCACTCTTGCGGAAGTCGCCGTAGCACGCCACCGCCAAATCCGGCCGTGACAGCTCCTGCAAGTAGAGATCGCCGAGCAGACGGCAGGCCACGAACCACGCTTCCTCGTCGTCGCCGCCGGCGAACTTCTCCGGCTTCGCCGTGTGCAACTCCTCCAGCAGCGCCGCCGCCCGTTCCTTCTCGCCGCGGCGCAGCAGCGCCCGCGCCAGCAGCACCCGCGCCTGCACGCTCTCCGGCTTCACCGCCAGCGCCAGGTCGGCCAGGTGCTGCGCCCAGTCGAGCGCGTCCAGGTCCAACTCGCGCCCCGCCAGCACCGCCCGCGCCTTGCCCAGGCAGTAGGCGACGTCGAAGCCGCCCGGCACCTCGGCGGGGTGGGCGCGGACGAAATCGGGCATCACCGAGTAGTAATAGCGGTCTTTGCGGCCCAACAGGTCGGCGTCCTTCGCGTTGTAGACCAGGGCTTTCTCGGTGACGCGCAGGGCGGCGAGGACGTTGCCCTTCTTCTCGTACAGGTCGGCGAGCGTGCGCAGCGTCTCCAGGCCGCTGCGCTCCGACTCGCTGTAAAGCTGATAGTTCTCAATCGCGAGGTCGGTCTGTCCGTGGGCGAGGGCCGTGTCGCCGAGCAGCTTCACCGTGGCGAAGTAGGTCTGGCGCTCCTCGTCGGACAGGGCGCCTGGGCCGACCGAGAGGCCGGCGCGCTTGGCGAGCTCGTAGTTGTGCCACGCCTCCTCGCCGTGGCCGGCCCTCTGGTGCGCCTGCGCGATCTGCACGAAGATCGACGGCCCCATCGCCGGCAGGCCGCGCGCCGCCAGGCGCAGGTACTCGCCGCCGCGCTGCCAGCGCGCCGGGTCGTTGATGAGCGCCAGGCCGAGTTGCTGGACGTAGCCGTGGTCGAACCCGTCCACCGGCAGGCCTGAGCCGGGGGCGGCGTGGTCGTACTCGATCTCGGTCACGTCCTGGTAGAGCAGCCGCTTCAGGTCCCAGGCCGCCTTGTCGTCGGGGTTCTCCGCCAGGCGGCGCTCGACCAGGTCGATCGCCTCCATGCGCCGGCCGGGCTGGGCGATCTGCAAGAGGCCGACGCGCTGGCGCAGGCCGTCGTGCAGCAGTAGAGCCAGCTGCCACGCCTGGAACAGCACCGAGCGCCGCTGCGGGTCGTGCGCGCCGACGTGCGACGGGTCGAGCACCTCTTCCAGGCAGGTGGCGGCGCGGTCGAGGTCGCGGGCGTGGGCGTGAGCCACGCCGCGCCAATAGGCGACCGACGCCCTCATGCCCGGCCGCTGGCTCAGCACCAGATCGAGCAGGCGGTGTGCCTCGCGCAACCGCTCCGGACTCGGACTCGGTTCGATCAGCAGGGCGCCGGCACGGTCCAGGCACAGGTCGAAGTCGACGAGGGCCAGCGTTTGCGGGTCGTCGCGCAGCCGTTCCAGGTCGAGGGCGCAGTGGACGCGCCAGTAGCCCTGCCGCGCCAGTTCGTGGTTCGGGGCGAGTTGCAGGGCGCGGCGGAACGACAGCAGGGCGTTGCGGTGGCGGTCGGCTTGCAGGTAGCTCAGGCCGCGCAGCGCGTGCTTGAAGACGCGCAGGCCGGGCAGCACCCTCATCGTGTACAGAAAGTAGAGGACCACCGGCACCAGGAAGCCGACCGAGCGCAGCTGCGGGTTGACCTCGCGCGTCAGCATGACCAGGCCCAGGCCGAGGGCGGCGCAGACGGCGCCGATCTCGACTTCCGTCTCCTCCTGGCGGCCGGCGAAGGTCAGCAGGTAGAAGGCCGGAATGCCGAGCAGGAGCTGCACGCCGAAGACGGTGAGGTTGGCCCCATCGACGAGCGGATTTTTCAGCGACGGCGACACGCCGAGTTGTTCGAGAAGCGGGCCGAGTTGGCCGAGCCAGGCGAGGGCGCCGCCGACGAGAGCCGCCGCCAGGGTGAGGCTCAGCCCCAGGCGGGCGCCGCGGCCGTGGACGGCCCGCAGCGCCCCGAACAGGACGCCGAGAGCGGCGCCGCCGGCGGCCGTCGCGACGAGGAACGACACGTCGTCCGGGCCGTGCCGCAGCCAGGACGCCGCCAGGACCAGGCCGCCGAGGGCGCCGGCGTAGACGAGCGACGGACTCTCCAGGAGAAGGAAGATCAGAAACGTGAGCGGCCGGCCCTTGACGTGGTAGCCTTCGCGCAGCTTGAGGGCGGTGGCGACGCCGAGGGCGACGGCGAGGCCGCCGACGATCAGCAGCGTCGTCCGCGCGACGGCGGGCCAGCCGAACGGCGCCGCGTCGGCCGCCTGGACCGAGACGAACAGCAGCAGGCCGAGGTAGACGCCTTTGAGGATGTATTCCGCTTGCAGCCAGCGCATGGTGACGGCCTTGGGTGGGACGACGAGGAACGGTTCCTCGTTGAGCGTAACGGTTCGGGGCGCGGAAGGGAAGGGGCGCGGCGGGACGGCCCCGGCGCGCGGTTGATTTTCCACCGCGCCTCGGACATTCGCCGAAGATCCGTCCGCAAACTCTTCCCAACGGCGCGACGGCCTTTTTGGCGCAAGTCCTTTTGCAACAATATGTTTTGACATTCCTCCGCGTCCTGGCACAAGAAATGCTCTTTCTCCTCATGCCCACGGATGAGAAGGGGAGCGAAGCCGAGGCTCTTCGTGAGTTCGCGGCTTTCACCTCGCAGCCTTTCCCAACCTTCCTCCGGCGGTTTCCTGAACGTTCCCTCTCTCCCGGCGGCACCCCCGAGTTGTCGGGAGAGTCACGGTAGTCGCGTCATGAGCATACCAATTCTGCTGTGTGCCCCGGACGAGGTGTTCGCCGCAGACCTTGTGCGGACGCTCGCCCGAGACCTGGACGTCGTCCCCCTGGGGGACGTGGCGTCCGTCGCGGATTCCTGCCGGCATTCTCTCCCCGTGGCCGTGGTGCTGCCGATGTCGTGGCCGTCGGGCGACTCGCCGACGCTGGAGTTCCTGCGGGCGTTCGGCCGCCGGACGGCGGCGGTCGTCTACGGCGGCCGGCTCCCGGCGGCGGTCGTCTACCAGGCCCTGGCGGCCGGGGCGGCGCGCGTGCTGGCGGCGGACGCCCCCGGCTTCGCCGAAGACCTGCGGCGGTTGCTCGCCGAGGTGGTCCACGACAAGCGGCTGCGGATGGAAGACCAGCAGGCGCTGGCGCGGCTGTTCGCCGAGTTCGGCCTCGCCGGCGCCAGCGCGGACATGCAGGAAGTCTTTCGGCGGGCGCTCAAGGGGAGCCACTTCCGCGACCTGCCCGTCCTGATTTCCGGCCCGCCCGGCAGTCCGCGCGGCCGGCTGGCGGCGGCGATCCACTCGTTCGACCCGAAGCGCGGGCGCCGGCCGTTCTTCTCCCTCGACTGCGCCGACCTGGCTCGCGTCCTGGCCGACGCGGCGGAGCCCGACCGCGCGGCCGGGGGCAAGGCGCTGGCGGGGTGGTGCGACCTTTTCCGGGCGGCGGACGGCGGCACGCTGTTCCTCGACCGGGTGGATCAGTTGGACGCCGAACTCCAGGCGGCACTCCTGGAATGGAGCCGCTCGGGGCGCCCGGCGGCGGCGGCCGACGAAGCCGCGCGGGACGTGCGCGTCATCGCCGGCACGGAGGGCTCGTTAGAAGACGCGGTCGCGGAGGGCGGCTTCCCGGCGCAACTGGCCGAGTGGCTGCAACTGTTCCGCGTCGCGCTGCCGCCCTTGAGCGGCCACCCGGAGGACATCGCGGCTCAGGCGCGCCGCGCCCTGCGGGCGTATCAGGCCGGGCGCGAGCGCGTCGCCCTCGACTTCGAGCCGGCCACCCTGGCGGCGCTCCGGCGCCTGCCGTGGGAGGGGAACACCCGTCAGCTCGAACGGGCGGTGCGCGACGCGCTGAAGGGCAAAGGGCCGGGGACGCTCCTGCGGCTCGACGCCCTGCCCGACGAGGTGCGACGCGCGGCCCGCGAACTGCCGCCCGAGTCGGAGACGGGCGCGGCGCCGGACGACCCGTACCTCGAACAGACCTTGGAGGAGTACGAGCGGCGCCTGTTGCGGTCGCTGGGCAGCGGCCGCGCCGACGACTTCACGCTAAAATGGAGTCGCCAGTAGGCGAGAAGACGGGTTCAGCGCCCCCGGTCGCGCTCGCTCAGGGCACGGCGAATCTCGCGGTCGGCCTCGGCCTTCTTCTGGCTCTCGCGCTTGTCGTGGAGTTGCTTGCCGCGGGCGACGGCGACCTCGACCTTCGCGAGGCCGTTCTTGAAGTACAGCCGCAGCGGCACCAGCGTGTAGCCGCGCTGCGACGCCTTGCCGGCGAAGCGCTCGATCTCGCGGCGGTGCATCAGCAGCTTGCGCGGCCGCTTCGGCTTGTGGTTGAGGCGGTTCCCGAAGACGTACTCGGGGATGTCGCAGCCGATCAGCCAGACCTCTTCGCCGTCGATCCGGGCGTAGGCGTCCTCCAGACTCGTGCCGCCCTCGCGCAGGCTCTTGACCTCGGTGCCGGTCAGGACGAGCCCGCACTCCAGGCTGTCCTCGACGGCGTACTCGTGGAACGCCCGCCGGTTGCGGCAGACCACCGTGATCCCCTCGTCGTCCTTGCCCTTCTTCTTCGCGTCGCGTGCCATAACCGCCTCCCTGCCCCGCATGGTAGCAGCGCGGCGCGCCGGCGTGAACGGGAGAAGCGGGACCGCGCCGCGGAAAATCGCCGTCCCCGCGCCCGGATTTTTGTCCGCCTTGCCCCCCGCCGCCGATATGGGTTCCGGACCGCCCCTCGGCCGCGCAAGGGAGAAGGCGATATGCCGCACGTCAATCGCATTTTTTTTACTGGACAGCACGCCGGTCCCGGTGGTAGGACGGAGGGGAGAAATCCTTCAGGCCCCGGGAGGCCGGCGATGTCCCCCCCGACCCCGTTCGCCGAACTGATCCGGCGGCTCCGCGCGGGCGACCCGCGCGCCGCGGAGGAGTTCGTCGTCCGCTACGCCCCCGCCGTGCGCCGCGTCGGCCGCGTCCTCCGCCTCCGGCGCCACTGCCCCCTCGACTCCGAGGAGATCGCCCAGTCGGTCCTCGCCAGCGTGTGCGTCCGCCTCCGGCTCGGGCAATACGACCTCGCGACGGAGGAGCACCTCGGGCGGCTGCTGCGCCGAATCGCCTCCAACAAGGCGGCGGACCGGGGCCGCGCCGCCGGCCAAGGGCCGAAGAAGTGTCCCGAGTCCGACCTCGACGTCTTCGCTGGCAAGGCAGACGGTGCCGCCGTGTCGCTCGAGATCCGCGAGCTGATCGACAAGGCCCGCCGCCTCTTCACGGACGAGGAGTGGGACCTCGTGGAGCGGCGCAAGGACGCCCAGGACTGGCCGGAGATCGCCGCCGCCCACGGCCGGACGCCCGAAGCGGTGCGCAAGCGCTACGAGCGGGCCGTGGCGCGCGTGGAAACCCTCCTCCAACTGTAGGAGACGACCGTGAGCCGTTCCAGTGCCGTCAGCGCCCTCGTCGTCGACCAGGCCGAGCAGTGGCGCCAGGGGCGCCGGCTCCGTGTCGAGGACTACGTCACGCGCCGGCCCGAGTTGCGCGGCGACGCCGACGCCCTGCTGACGCTCATCATCGGCGAGGTGCTGCTGCGCCGGGGCGCCGGCGAGGCGCCCGGGCGGGAGGAGTACCAGGGGCGCTTTCCCGAGGTCGCCGACGAACTGGCCGTACAGTGGGACGTGCTGCCGTCCGCCGACGGGGCGCCGCCGTCCCACGACGCCAGCACCCTGCCGGACGCGGGCGCGACGGCGCCCCCCGTCGCCCGCGCGCCGCGTATCCCCGGCTACACGATCCTGTCTCTCGTCGGCGCGGGGGGCATGGGCGTCGTCTACAAGGCGCGCGACGACCGCCGGGGCCGCCGCCTCGTCGCCCTGAAGACGATCCGCGGGGAGGTCGCCTCCGCCCTGTCCGCCAATCGCTTCCGCCAGGAGATCGACAGCCTGGCCCGCGTCGAACACCCCAACGTGGTGCGCCTGTACGACGCGGGCGAGGCGGACGGCGTCCTCTACCTGACGATGGAGTTCGTTGACGGCGTCGACCTCGCCCACGCCCTCGATGGCAAGCCGCAGCCGCCGCACGAAGCGGCCGCGCTGGTCGAGACGCTGGCACGGGCGATGGCCCACGTCCACGGGCTGGGCCTCGTCCACCGCGACCTCAAGCCGGGGAACGTCCTCCTCCTGGCGAGCGGGGGGCGTAAGCCCCCCGATTCTCTCACGCCAGAATCGGGGGGCTTACGCCCCCCGCTCGCCGGATTCGTCCCCAAACTCACCGACTTCGGGCTGGCGAAGGATCTCGACGAGGCGTCGAGCCCGACGACGGCACTGGTCGGCACGCCGTCGTACATGGCCCCGGAGCAGGTCCGCCGCCGCGCCGCGGACCTCGGCCCGCACACCGACGTCTACGCGCTGGGGGCGATCCTGTACGAAATGCTGACCGGCCGCCCGCCGTTCCAGGGGCCGAACCACGAGGACGTGCTGTCGCAAGTGCTGTTCGACGACCCGGTGCTGCCCGGCCTCCTGCACCCGAAGTTGCCGCGCGACCTCGAAACGATCTGCCTCGGCTGCCTGGATAAGAGCCTGCACACCCGCTACGCCACGGCCGACGAGCTGGCCGGCGAGCTGCGCCGCTTCCTGGAGGACCGGCCTATCAAGCGCAAGCCGCCGAACGTCTTCCGGCGGACGGCGAAGTTCGCCCGGCGCCGCCCCGCCGTCGCGGCGCTGATTGCCGTCGTCGCCGTCGCGGCGGGCGCCATCACGACGCTGGGCACGGTCGCCTACGTCCATTACGAACTCCTCCAGAAAGCGCTGGAGCGACTGAAGGAAGCGGAGGCGGACTTGATTGAAACGACAACTGCGAACGCCAAAATGCAGGCGGACAATGAGATCACGAAGGAGAAGGACGCCGCCAGGGCCTATGTCCGGGGGTTGCGCGGCGCGGGCGAGGCGGCTCGGCGAGGGCAAATGGCCGAATTCCGCGTCCTGCTGGACAGCCTGCGGCCGCGGCGGGGCGAGTTCGACCCGCGGACGTTCGAGTGGTATCTGGAGTGGCGACGTCTGAATCGCCGGGGGGGGAAGCCGCCCCCGAACAACAAGATCACCATTCCCGACAAGACGCTCCCCGCCGCCCCCGGCGCGCCGCCCGTCCGCCCGTGCCTCGCGTTCTCCGCGAACGGCAAGCAGCTGGCGGTCGGGCAGAGGGGAGGCGCCCTGGTGTACGACCTCAACACCGGCGGGCAGCGCCTCTTCGCGACGCCGGGGCGGACGGTCGCCGCCCTGGCGTTCTCGGCGGGCGGGACCCGGCTGGTGACCGCCGCGGAAGACGGCACCGTCGTCTCGTGGGACGTCCCGGACGGGAAGACGATCGGACCCCCGGCCGGGGAACCAGGCGCCCCGAAGGCGCTCGCCCTGTCGCCCGACGGCGACCGCGCGGCCGTGGCGACGGGAGGCTCCGCCGTCCTCCTCTGGGATCTGAAGCGGCCGGCCGCGGCGCCGACGCGCCTCGACTTCGGCCCCGCGACCGTCTCCGCGCTGGCGTTCCACCCGGACGGCCTGACCCTCGCCGTCGGAGGCGCGACGCCGCGCGACGGCGGACAAATCGGCTGGCTCAAGATGTGGGACGTGGCGCGAAACAAGGAAGCGGCGTCCTGCGACGATGCGCCGGAGCCGGTGCGCGAACTGTCGTTCGCCCTGCGCGGCAGTTCCCTCCTGTGTTGCCTGGGCACGGATGGCGCTGTCTGGGTGTGGAACGCCGAGAAGAAGGAGAGCTTCGCGTTCCTTGACCGGACGCCCAAGACCTGGAGCCCGACGTTCGCCCCGGACGGCCGCACGCTGGCCGCGGCTCTCACCGACACGACCGAGCAGGATTTAGTGGTGTTTTACGACCTCACGCTCCGCGTGATTCGTCCGGTGGGAATCGGCGTCGCCCGGGGTTTGCGCGCCCTGGCGTTCTCGTCCGACGGCCGCTGGCTCGCCGGCTGCGACGACAAGGGCGACTGCCACCTCTGGGAGGCGGCGACCGACGACGAGGCCCGCGCGGGTCGGCCGTGACGGCGGAGCCCGTGGCGCCCGCACGGGCGCCTCGGGCTCTATAAAACATGAGAGTCTCATTAATTTCTCATCAATTTCTCATCAACAGTCGATTACATTTCCGACTGTTCCAATCTGCCTACTTATTTTCTTGACCTACGGGGGCGGCTCCTCGCCCGGCCTGTCCTCCGTCATGTGGGAGGGAGAGCCCATGAAACGTTCTCATTCGCGGGTCCGGCGGCGCCGCGCCTTCACGCTGATCGAGTTGCTGGTGGTGATCGCCATCATCGCCATCCTCATCGGCCTGTTGGTGCCGGCGGTGCAGAAGGTGCGCGAGGCGGCCGCCCGCATGAGCTGCACCAACAACCTCAAGCAGATCGGCCTGGCCCTGCACAACCACCACGACACGGTCGGCACCTTCCCGCCCGGCGGGATGAACACCGGCCAGAACGGGACCGTGTGTTACTCGACGTGGGCGGTCGAAATCCTCCCGTACCTTGAGTCCGGCAACTTGTACAAGCAGTACGACCAGACGAAGCTCAACACGGCCGCCGTGAACAACCTGGTCGGGCAGGAGCGGGTGAAGACCTACGAGTGCCCTTCGGACAACCTCGCCGGCCAGCTGGAGAAGCCGGCGTCCGGCCCCGGCAGCGGCCAGCAGTGGATGCACGGCAGCTACCGGGCGGTGTCGGGCCGGACCAACCTGGTCGCCGGCTGGGGGCGCTGGGACACGTTCGAGCCGCAGCTCTGGCCGGGCTGCCAGATGACCAAGGAGTACCGCGGGGTGCTGCACGCCACGGCCGCGGCCTACAACGGCGTCCCGGCCCAGACGGCCCTCGGCCAGTGCAACCAGAGCGTTTCGATGCTCGGCGCACCCGAGCGGATGTCGAGCATCACCGACGGCACGTCGAACACGCTCATGGTCGGCGAAAACACCTTCAACGACGTCACCCGCCGGGCGACCTTCTGGGCGTACACCTATGCCTCCTACAACCAGTCGTCGGTCACGGTGGAGAGCCGGACGCTGAACAACTCTTACAACAAGTGCGCGAGTACGCCGGGCCTGTACGGCGACCAGACCTGCAAGGCGGCGTTCGGCAGCAACCACACGAACGGGATGAACTTCTGCATGGCCGACGGGTCGGTGCGGTTCGTGTCGACCAGCGTCGACATCAACGTGCTGGCCGGCCTGGCCACGATCGCGGGCGGCGAGGTTGCCCAGATCAACTGACCCGAGGCCAGGAGTCGCATGTGAAGCTCGCGCGAATGTTTTCCGCCGCCGCCGGCTTCGTGCTGGCCGCGGCGGCGGGGTGCGGCGGCGACGCGCGGTACGCCAAGGTGTCCGGCGTCGTGACCTTCAACGGCCAGCCGTACAAGAACGCCGTCGTCACCTTCCAGCCGGTCGCCGGCAAGGATAACCTCAACCCGGGGCGCGGCTCCAGCGGCGTCGCCGACGACAGCGGCCGGTTCACGCTCCGCACGGACGACGGGCACGACGGCGCCGTCGTCGGCAAGCACCTCGTCCGCATCTGGACGAAGTTCGACGGCGGCGCCGCCAAGATCGACCCGAACCTCGGCAGCCCGGACGGCGACCCGAAGGCCAACACCAAGGCCGACGTCGAACCGCTGCCCAGGGAGTGGAACGCGACCAGCACGAAGCAGTTCGAGGTTCCCGCCGGCGGGACCGACCGGGCGAACTTCGACATCGTCAAGAAGAAGTGATGCCCGCGCGCGGGGTCCGCTCCCTCACGGCCGCGCCTCGAACGCCTTCAGCCGCCGCGCATTCTTCCGACTCAGCGCGAACGCCGCCAGCGCGAGTAGGAAGGTCGCGCCCAGCAGAACGTCCTTCGCCGCCACCGACGAGGCGCGCTCGACCGGCGCCGGCGCCTTCTCCGCGCCCTCCGCCGGCGCCAGTTCCCCGGCCGCGATCGCGAGTTTCTTGCGGTGGTCGCGCGCGTCGATCACCACGTCGAGCGCCTCCGGCTCCTCGTAGCGGAAGACGAACATCCCCTGGCTGCTGAGGCCGCCCTGCGCCAACACCTCGCCGTTGGCGCGGATCACCTGCACCTGCGCCGACTTCGGCGCCTCCCCCGTCTCGAACCAGCTCTCCACGCGCACCGTCTTGCCGGGCAGGACGCGGTATTCCCCGTTCAGGTTGTGCGCCCGAGCCGTCCCCGCGCCGGCGAGGAGGGCGACGATCAGGGTGACAACTCGACCGCGCATAGCGCCTCCTTCGGGGCCTTAACGCCGAGCATCTCCGGCTTGACGCGCGCCAGGAAGCCGACCGTGAAGCCGAGGATGATCCCCTCGACGACGGCGAGCGGCAGGTGAATGACGAAGGTCAGCAGCGCCAGGGCGTGCCAGTCGGCGCGGCCGCCGAGGACGAGGAGCAGGCCGTTGAGCAGCGCCGTCGCCAGCACCGCCGTCGCGCCGACGAGGAGCCCGAGCGCGAACTCCGGCGCGTGCCCCAGCCGGTGTTCCGCCCACGCGGCCAGGGCGCCGAGCGCCAGGGCGCCGAGCAGCGTCGCCGGGTGGAACGTCACCGCGTTGGCCCACGACAGGTCGGCGTCGGCGAGTTGACTGGGGCGGTTGCTGAGGAGCAGCGCCAGCGCGTAGACGAGGCCGAGGACGAACGTCAGCACCGTGAGCGTCACCAGGCCGGCGCGGAACCGCGGGTGCGGCGCCCACGGCACGCGGCGCAGGCCGCCGAACAGGCCGGCGGCGAGCAGCGCCGGCAGGCCCATGACACAACTGTTGACGCCGAGGGTGAGGTAGCCGCCGTGGCCGAACAGGGCCGCCTGCATCGCCAGGCCGACGGGCACCGCCAGCAGCGCCCGCCGGCCGAGGACGACGCCGAGCAGCCCGTTGAGCAGCAGGTGCGTCTTCGGCCCGCCCGGCACGGGGACGTGGACGAGCGACGCCACGAAGAACGCCGCCGTCAGCAGGGCGACGCGCGGGACCTCCTCGTCGCGGACGCGCCACGCCCCGACGAAGGCGAGCAACCCCGCGGCGAGCAGCCCGGCCCACTCCGCGCCCGGCGTCAGCATGCCGTCGGACAGGTGGAGCGCCAGCAAAGGCGACAGACCGACTCCGTTCATCGCTTTTCGTCCACCAGGATCCAGAGCGTCGCCCGCTGCCGCAGCGGGACCTTCTTGCCGTCGCGCTCCCGGCCGTTGCCGTCGCGCTGCGCCGTCACCGACCACCAGCCCGGCTCGGTCAAGGTGCAGGCGACGACGCCGGTCGAGTCGGTGAGCGCCGTGCGCGTCACGTCCTCGTCCGGCGGCATCTCCTTCGGCGGGCTCGCGTTGTAGCGCTCCACCTCGACGATCCGGTGTGCCCACGGCTCGGGCGTCTGGTCCACCTGAGCCCGGAAGACCATGCCGGGCCGCAGGCCGTAGGGCCGCGTCAGGGGGAGCAGCTGCGGCACCGGACGCGGGGCGGCGCCCCACGCCTTGTCCGCCTGGACGTGCAGCACGACCTTGACCGTGTCGCGGACATATTCTCCATCGTCTTCTAACCAGATCGGCGGCGTCTGCAAGAGGAAGACGTAATCCCCGCGCCGCGCCGGCGTGAACCGGAACGTGTACGCCGTCACCTTCTTGTCGCCCGACGCGACGGCCGTTTTTTCCAGCGTCTTGGTGATCTCCTCGGCCTTGCCGTCCGGCCCCGACACCCAGACGCCCTCCGGCGCCGGCGCGTCGAACAGCTGGTGCTCGAACGGGTGGCCCCACTGGTAGGTGAAGGTGACGGCCTCGTCTTTCTTCACGGAGTGCTTGTCCGGCAGCAGCATGTTGTAATGCGCCCGCGCCGGCCCTACGATCAGGCCGACGGCCGCCGCGCCTATGAGTACGAGTGATCGCGTCATGGTGCCCTCGTTGAGGAGACGAGCGTCATCATACGAGTGGCTGATTCGTAATACCAGAGGGCTCACCGATGTTTCCCATCCTGCTCGCGTTGTCTCTCGTCCCGGCGGACGGCGACGCCGCCCCGAAGCGCGTCCCGGCCGACGACATCCTTGCCCGCCACAAGGAGCAGTACGACGAGATCGAGCGCTACCTCGACCGACAGATCGCCGACGCCGAGAAGAAGCGGCCGCTCGCCTGGAAGCGCGACTTTTCCACCGCCGAGGCTTACGAGCGTTCCGTCGCCCCGTGGCGCAAGAGACTCGCCGTCTGGCTCGGCGGCACCGACTACCGGGCGCCGGACGACTTCGCGGCCTGGGAGGAGAAGCTGGCCGAGACGAAGGCGTTCGCGGCCTACCGCGTCTGGTTTACGGCGTTCGAGGACGTCCGGATTTACGGCGTCCTGCTGCTGCCGAAGGGCGCGGCGGCGCGGCGGCCGGCGGTGATCGCCATCCACGGGATGCAGGGCTCGCCGGAGTCGGTGTGCGGCCTGGCGGACAAGGACGACTACCACCGGCGCTTCGGCGCCCGCCTGGCGGAGGCCGGCCACGTCGTCTTCGCCCCGCTCGACGTCAACACGGGGAAGGCGCGGCAGTGGCTCGACCGTAAGGCGAAGATGGTCGGCGCCCGCCTGCAAGGGCTCGAGCAGTTCAAGATCCGGAGAGTCGTCGACTACCTGGAAAAGCGCCCCGAGGTCGACGGCAAGCGCGTCGGCGTCTACGGCATCTCATGGGGCGGGCGGACGGCGATGAACGCGGCGGCGCTGGACCGCCGCCTGGCGGCGTGCGTCGTCTCGGGGCACTTCATGGACTCGACGCCGAAGATGGTGACGCCGTCGCCTCACTACTCGACCTACATTGAGGCGGCGGAAGACTACGCCTGGTTCGAGCGGCACGCGCGGGAGTTCAGCGACGCCGACATCTGCTCCCTCGTCTGTCCGCGTCCGCTGTTCGTCGAGAACGGCCGCGAGGACCGCGTCGCCTACTGGAAGATGGCTCAGGCGGCGTTCGAGCCGGTGAAGGGGTACTACGAGAAGCTCGGGGCGGGGGAGAAGGCGGTGTTCCACGTCTTCGAGGGCGGACACGTCGTCCACGGCGACGCGGCGCTGGAATTTTTGGCGAAGCACTTGCGTCCGGGGCGGTGAGGAGGGGAAAATACTCTTTGGCCGTATGGCCCACCGCTAACTGCCCGTATCTCTGGAGGGGGAATAATCATGTCTCCCACGAACGGCGAGAAGAACGGAAAGCCCGATCACCCTGGCGAGGGGTGGTGCGTGACGGAGGCTACCGACGCTCTCCTTGCCTACGACGACGGCCCCGGAGACACGACCGTTCGGCCAGTGCGTGCCAACATTCCCCTGGGCTGGTATCCCCGGCCCGTGCAGCCGAACCAAGCGGCCACCCAGACTTCGACGGAACGAGGCACAGGTTCTGTGAATTCCGTGACTCACGCCCGACTCGCCGAACGACTGGAGTTGGCCGACCAACTTCTCTTCGGGAGGGCGACGATGCTCGCCCCCCAAGACCTGCCCGGCCGCTACGGCCGCGTCGTCAAGGCCGTCGACCGTCTGTTGCAAGTCCTCCAGTGCGAGGCCGTCCTCGGCGGCGGCTGGGCCGTGTGGCGGCACGGCTACGTCGGCCGCGTGACGCAAGACGTCGATGTCGCCCTGCCCGCGGACCGCGTGGACGAATTCCTGCAAACGGCTTCGGTCGCCGGCTTCGAGATACTGCCGGTGCCGCCCGGCCACCGGCCGAAGTTGACGCACAAGGACACCGGCATCGAGGTCGACGTCCTGCCGGAGGGAGGCCGTCCGGGCACCGCATCGCGGCTCGCCCCGACGACCATTCCTCACCCATCGCTCATGGGCGCGGGTGGTCCCAGGCTTCGGTACATCACTCTGCCCTCTCTGATCGAGTTAAAGATTGCGGCGGGGCGGGCGCGCGACGTGAGCGACGTGGTCGAACTGATCCGCGTCAATCCCGACGAAGTCGCGGCGATTCGTCACCATCTGACGTCGGTGCATGCGGACTATGTGCGGGCGTTCGACGATCTGGCTCGGCAAGCGCGTGAGCAGGACGAATCGTAAGTCGTCGGTCAGACCTGGCCGCCGTTCCGCCCCTTCTCCCCGAGCAAACGTCGCAATCGCTCGACCTCGGCTTCGGCGCTGGCCGCACGCTGCTCGGCCTGTTGGCGGGCGTCCTCGGCTTGTTGGCGGGAAGCCTCGGCGAGTCGGAGTCCTTCCTCGGCCCGACTTCGCTGAGCCGCCACCTCCTCGAAGGAGAGGAACGGCCGGCCGTCGGGGTGGTAAACCGTCATCTCGGGGCCGGTGAGTTGGAAGCGGATGCCGAGGCGCGGGCTGACGAAGCCGTCGATGCGCCGGACGCGCCGCAACACGTCCCCCTTACGGACGTAGATCTGGAGGAGGTTGCTGTCGGGGTCGTAGACGTAATACTCCTCGACGCCGTAGGTGTCGTAGAAGTCGAACTTGTCCGCCATCTCCTGGTAGCTGTTGCCGGGCGAGAGGATCTCGAAGGCGACGGTGAGGGGGATGTTGTCCTCCTCCCACTGCTTATAGGAGGCGCGGTCGCCCCTCGGCCGGCCGAAGACCACGTACACGTCGGGCGCCTGACGGACCTCGGGCTCCCCCTCGACGGGATACCAGAGGTTGTTCGCCGCGACGAACACGTCGGCCAGCCCCGCGAACAGCGCCAGGAGGTTGTCGAACAGGATAACGATCCAGCGCGCCTGCTTGGTGTTGTCGGCCATGAGCTTCCCGTCGCTGTCGGGGTAGATAATCGTCCCCCGGGGCAGGGAGGAAAGCGTGACGTGCCTGGACTTCCCGTCGCTGTCGGGATAAATGATCGTCCCTCGGGGCAGGGAGGAAAGGGTGACGTGCATGAAAGATCCTCCTGGCGCCGCACGGCGTTGACGGCCTGCCGTCCACGCCGGAAGTTTACCTCAACAGCGGGTTCGAGGTAAACGGCGATTGGTCACTTGCCGAACGTCTCGCGAAAGCCTTTCAAGTGCTCTGCGAGCAGCGCCTTCAGTTCCGCCGGGTGAACCTGGTCGGCCTGGCGGAACAGCAGCCGTAGCACGTCGGCTCCTTCGCGGTCGCCGTTGATCGCCGGCGCCACGCCGAAGTGCTCCAGGCGGCTCAGGTTGAACTGCCCCTTCTTGCCGAGGAAGCGGCAGTCGAGCCCTTCGGACTCCTTCGTCCGCCACTGCGCCCACGACCGACTCACGCCCGGCACGCGCAACTTGATGGCGGCGCGGGCGTCCCACGCGACCGCGACGGCCGGCTCGACCTCGCGCACCAACTCCAGCAGGCGCGGCAGCAGGCCGCGGTCCCAGCGTACTTTCCGCCCGACGGGGAAGCCCTTCTCGGACAAATGCCAGCGCTCGCCGTTGATTTTCCACGGCATCACGTCTTCCGGCGTCGTCCGCTGGCGCACGAGGCTCATCTGGAACGACGCGGCCGCCTCCTTGAGGAACGCGCGGAACGCCGGCGTGGCGACGTCGCCCAGCCGGTTGGCGAGGACGACCACCTCCTGCCACGGCCCCTTGCGGTTGGCGACCTGCACGCGCTCCTCGTCGCCGTACACCTGCGAGCCGGCGACCTCGTTGAACGGCCGGATGCCGAGGCGCTCGCTCAGTTCGCCCTTCTTGAAAGCGTTCTTGCCGACGTGGAAGACCAGGCGGACGTAGCGCTCCAGGCCGGTGTGGGCGTGGAAGAACCAGCCGTGGCTCTTCACCTGAGCCGGAATCTCGATCGTGGAGCGGTGGTTCCAGTTCGTGTCGCCGAAGGCGCCCGCCTCGTGGACGCGCTCGTCGACCCAGTCGAGGATGTGCCCCTCCCAGCGAACCGGCTGGCCCTTGTGGGTGACGCGCTCGACGGTGTGCCAGCGGCGGCCGTCCTGCTCCCACGGCATCTTCGCGTCCTTGCCGACCTCCTCCAGTTCGACGTCGCCCTCGCGCGGCGCCTCGACCGCGTTCGGGTCGAACTTCTTCCGTTCGGCGTGCGGGCCTGCGGCCAGGACGTCGGCCAGCACCTGCCCCGTGTGCGACGCCTTCACCCGAGCGACGTCCTCCGGCGTCCCGGCGGCGACGACCTCGCCGCCGCCGGCGCCCGCCTCGGGGCCGAGGTCGATGACCCAGTCGGCCGTCTTGATGACGTCGAGGTTGTGCTCGACCACGATCACCGTGTTGCCCAGATCGACGAGGCGGTTCAGGACTTCGAGCAGCTTGCTGATGTCGTCGAAGTGCAGCCCGGTCGTCGGCTCGTCGAGGAGGTAGAGCGTCCGCCCGGTGTTGGGCCGGGCCAACTCGGCGGCGAGCTTGACGCGCTGCGCCTCGCCGCCGGACAGGGTCGGCGCCGGTTGGCCGAGCGACAGGTAGTCGAGGCCGACGTCGGCGAGCGTTTGCAGGACGCGGCGCACCTTCGGGATGTTCGCGAACAGCTCCAGCGCCTCGCCGACGCGCATCTTCAGGACGTCGGCGATCGATTTCCCCTTGTAGTGGACGGCGAGCGTCTCGGGGTTGTAGCGGCTGCCGTGGCAGACGTCGCACTCGACCCAGACGTCGGGGAGGAAGTGCATCTCGATCTTCTTCTGCCCGTTGCCCTCGCACGCCTCGCAGCGGCCGCCCGGCTTGTTGAAGCTGAAGCGGCGCGGGTGGTAGCCGCGCACCTTCGCCTCCGGCATCTGGGCGAAGAGTTGCCGAATCAGGTCGAAGACGCCGGTGTACGTCGCCGGGTTCGACGACGGCGCGTTGCCGATGGGATCCTGGTCGACGTTGATGACCTTGTCGATCAGCTCCAGGCCCTCGATGGCGTCGTGGGCGGCGCCGACCGTCTTGGCGCGGTGCAGCACGCGGGCCAGGGTGTTGTGCAGCACCTCGTGGACCAGCGAACTTTTGCCAGAGCCGCTGACGCCGGTCACGGTGATGAACGAACTTAAGGGGAAGGCGACGTCGATGTTTTTGAGGTTGTTGTGGCGGGCGCCGCGGACGACGAGGGCCGCTTGCGGCTTCGCACTCGTTAAACCGTCGGCCGGCCGCCGGTTCGTGGGCACGACAATCGCCTTCTTCCCCGACAGGTATTGTCCCGTCAGCGACGCCTTGGCGCGCGTCACCTGTTTCGGCGTCCCGCGCGCCGTGATCTCGCCGCCGCGGTCGCCGGCGCCGGGGCCGAAGTCGAGCAGGTAGTCGGCCGCCGCGATCACTTCGCGGTCGTGCTCCACCAGCAGCAGCGTGTTGCCCAGGTCGCGCAGGTGCAGCAGCGCCTGCAACAGCCGCCGGTTGTCGCGCGGGTGCAGGCCGATGGTCGGCTCGTCGAGGACGTAGAGGACGCCCGTCAGCCCGCTGCCGATCTGGCTCGCCAGGCGGATGCGCTGCGACTCGCCGCCGGACAGCGTCGGCGCCGCCCGGCTCAGCGTCAGGTAGTCGAGGCCGACGTCGACGAGGAACTGCAGCCGATTGGTCACTTCGCGCAGCAACTCGCCGGCCACCTGCCGGTCGCCCTTCGACAATTTCAGCTCTTTGAAGATCGTCAGCGCTTCGCCGACGGGGAGGCCGCAGGTGGCGCCGAGGGTGCGGTCGAGGAAGCGCACCGCCGCCGCGTCGTCTCGCAGTCGCGAGCCGCCGCAGACGCCGCACGCCACCTCGCTGACGAGGTGTTCCAGGCGGTGTCGGTAGACGAAGCTGACGCGCGACGCCTCGTCCAGCGCCGGGAACAATCCCTTGTACTGGAAGCGCACCCCGCCCGGCAGTTCCAGCCACGCCTCGCCCGCCCCATGCAGGACGACGCGCTGCTGCGCCGGCGTGAGGTCTTCGTAGGGCAAGTCGAGCGTGAAGCCGGCATGACGACCGATCGCCTCGGCGAAGTGCGTGAACGGGTTGTCGTCGGTCAGCGGCGGCCAGGCGGCGACGGCGCCGTCTCTCAGCGTGAGCTTCGGGTCGCGGATCAGCAGCGTCGTGTTGGCGCCCTTCTGCACGCCAAGCCCTTCGCACGCCGGGCACCAGCCGAGCGGGCTGTTGAACGAGAAGTTGTGCGGGTTGAGCGGCTCGAAGCTGCGGCCGCAGTTGTCGCAGGCCATGTGCTGGCTGAAGCGCTCGACCTTCCAGTCCGCCTCGTCCTTGCCGTCCTCGACGTGGGCGAGGTGCATGACGCCGCGGCCGAGGTCCAGCGCCTTCTCGACGGCCTCGCCGATGCGGCCGCGCTGGTTGCCGCGCACGACGATGCGGTCGACGACCACTTCCACCTGATGTTTGCGGCGGTGGTCGATGTCCGGCGGCTCGTCGACGCCGTAGGACTTGCGGTCGACGCGCAGGCGCACGAAGCCGGAGCGCCGCGCCTCGTCGAACAGCGCCTCGTACTTCTCCTGCCCTTTGCGCTCCAGCGGAGCCATCAGGTAGAGTTTGGTCCCTTCCGGCAGCGACAGCACGCGGGCGATGATCTCGTCGGCGGTCTGCGTGCCGATGGGCAGGTCGCAGTCGGGGCAGTACGGGTGGCCGAGGCGGGCATAAAGGATGCGCAGGTAGTCGTAGACCTCGGTGACGGTGCCGACGGTCGAGCGCGGGCTCTTGCTCGCCGCCTTCTGCTCGATGCTGATCGCCGGCGACAGGCCGCTGATGTGCTCGACCTTCGGCTTCTGCATCTGTCCGAGGAACTGCCGGGCGTAGGCCGACAGCGACTCGATGTAGCGCCTTTGCCCCTCCGCGTAGATGGTATCCAGCGCGAGCGAGCTCTTCCCGGAGCCGGACGGGCCGCAGCAGACGGTCATGCGGTCGCGCGGCATCTCGACGTCGACGTTCTTGAGGTTATGCTGCCGGGCGCCCTTCACGACGATACTACCGAGCGCCGCGGACTCGGCGCTCGGCGCGACCTTCTTCCCCTTCCGCTTGCCATTTCGCGCCGGCGCCGGCGGATGTCCCTTCAGCACCTTCGCCAGCGCCTGCCCGGTGAACGACCGTTCGCACGCCGCCACGTCTTCGGGCGTGCCGACGACGACGACCTCGCCGCCGCCCGACCCGCCCTCCGGCCCGAGGTCAATGAGCCAGTCGGCCGTCTTGAGGACGTCGAGGTTGTGCTCGATGACGACGACCGTGTTGCCGGCGTCGACGAAGCCGTGCAGCACCTGGAGCAGCTTGTTGATGTCCTCGAAGTGCAGCCCCGTCGTCGGCTCGTCGAGGACGTAGAGCGTCCGCCCGGTGCCGCGGCGACACAGCTCGCGGGCCAGCTTGATGCGCTGCGCCTCGCCGCCGGAGAGCGTCGGCGACGCCTGGCCGAGCTTCAGGTAGTCGAGGCCGACGTCGTGCAGCGTCTGCAGCATGGCCCGGATTTTCGGCACGTTGGTGAAGTGGTCGAGCGCCTCCTGCACGTCCATTTCGAGGACGTCGTGGATGCTCTTCGCCTTGTAGCGGACTTGCAGCGTCTCGCGGTTGAAGCGCCGCCCCTCGCACACCGGGCACCTCACCCAGACGTCGGCGAGAAAGTCCATCTCCAGGCGGTTCGAGCCGTTGCCCTCGCACGCCTCGCAGCGGCCGCCGGGCCGGTTGAAGCTGAAGCGCCCCGGCTTGTAGCCGCGCACCTTCGCCTCGGGCATCTCGGCGAAGAGGTTGCGGACCTCGTCGAACACCTTGATGTACGTCGCCGGGTTGGAGCGCGGCGTGCGGCCGATGGGCGACTGGTCGATGGCGATGACCTTGTCGATGTTCTCGACGCCGTTGATGCGGTCGTGGGCGCCGACGAGGTGCGCGTCCTCGCCTTCCTCTTCGTCCTCGTCCTCGCCGGGCCGCGCGCCGAGGCGCTGCCGCAAGCCTTCGAGGAGGATGTCGTTGACGAGCGAACTCTTGCCGGAGCCGCTGACGCCGGTGACGCCGACGAAGACGCCGAGTGGCACCGAAACGTCGACGTTCTTGAGGTTGTGGTGCCGCGCCCCGAGGATCTCGACCGCCTTGCCGTTCGGCTTGCGCCGTTTGTCGGGAATCGCGATCTGTTTTACCCCGGAGAGATACTGTCCGGTGAGGCTGCGCGGGTTGGCGAGGACTTCGGCGTAGGAGCCGGCGGCGACGACTTCGCCGCCGCGCACGCCGGGGCCGGGGCCGAAGTCGACGAGGTAGTCGGCGGCGCGCATCGTGTCCTCGTCGTGCTCGACGACGATGACGCTGTTGCCCATGTCGCGCAGCCGCTCGACGCTGCGCAGCAGCCGGTCGTTGTCGCGCGGGTGCAGGCCGATGGACGGCTCGTCGAGGATGTAGAGGACGCCGACCAGCCCGCAGCCGATCTGCCCGGCGAGGCGGATGCGCTGCGCCTCGCCGCCGGACAGCGTCGGGGCGCCGCGGTCGAGCGTCAGGTAGTGCAGCCCGACGTTGAGGAGGAAGCCGAGCCGGCCGCGGATCTCCTTGAGGACTTCCGTGGCGATCTGGCGCTGGAGCGGCGTGAAGCCCTTTTCGAGGGGGCCTTTGTCCGGGTCGAACCAGTCGCCGAGTTCGCCGATGGGCAAGGCGCACAGTTCGGGCAGCGTCCGGCCGCCGACGCGGACGGCGCGGGCCTGCGGGTTGAGGCGGCGCCCGTCGCAGGAGGGGCAGCGGGCGACGCGCATGGCCTTCTCCATCGCCATGCGCCACGGCCCGGCGGCGGTCTTCTTGAAGCTCGTCATGAGCTGCGGGACGATGCCTTCCCAGGTGCCGCCGTGCTTCCACAGGCCGGCGCGCTGCTTCCACTCGAAGGTGATGTGCCGGTCGCCGGAGCCGTACAGCAGCCATTGCCGGTGCTGTTCCGGCAGGTCGCGCCAGGGCGTCTTCAGGTCGATCTCGAGCGTCTGGGCGACGCCCTCGTAGACGTGGCGGCGCCAGCGGCCCATCTTGCCGACGGCGCCGACGAGCGGCACGGCGCCGCCCCAGAGGCTGAGCGCCGGGTCGGGGAGGAGCAGGCCGACGTCGAAGGCGTAGCGCGTGCCGAGGCCGTCGCAGTCGGGGCACATGCCGTGCGGGCTGTTGAAGCTGAAGAGCTGCGGGCTCGGCGGTTCGTAGCTCTTGTCGCAATAAGTGCAGGCGTAGTGGGCCGAGAGGAGGATGTCGTCGTATTCGCTTGCGGTTTCGCGCTCGCTTGGATCTTCCAGGCGTTCTTTTTCTTTCTCCACCGCGACGATCAGCGCCCCTTCGCCGAGCGCCAGCGCCCCCTCGACCGCCTCGGCGAGGCGCGCGCGTCCCTTGGACTCGACCTTCAGCCGGTCGATGACGATCTCGATGGTGTGCTTGATGCGCCGGTCGAGTCGGAGGTCGTCGGTGAGGCGCACCACCTGCCCGTCGACGCGGGCGCGGACGAAGCCGCGCTTGAGCATGTCCTCGAACAGATCCTTGTACTCGCCTTTCTGGCCGCGGACGACGGGCGCCAGGACGAGGAAGCGCGTCCCCTCCGGCAGGGCGAGGATGCGGGCAAGGATCTGCTCGCGCGTCTGGGCGGTGATGGGCCGCCCGCACACGGGGCAGTGGCCGAGGCCGACGCGGGCGAAGAGGACGCGGAGGTAGTCGTAGATTTCGGTGACGGTGCCGACAGTCGAGCGCGGGTTGCGTCCGGCGGTCTTCTGCTGGATGCTGATGGCGGGCGAGAGGCCGGCGAGGAGGTCGACGTCGGGCTTCTGCATCTGCCCCATGAACTGCCGGGCGTAGGACGACAGCGACTCGACGTAGCGGCGCTGCCCCTCGGCGTAGAGGGTGTCGAAGGCGAGCGACGACTTGCCGGAGCCGCTGACGCCGGTGAAGACGATGAGCTTGTTGCGCGGCAGGTCGAGGTTGACGTCGCGGAGGTTGTGTTCGCGGGCGCCGCGGATGACGATGGTGTTGTTATCCATAACGTCGCGAAGTCCTTGCCGGGTTGCGAAGGGGCAAGAGATAGTATACAAGTGTCTGGTGGGGCTTGACAAGCGTGGCTCGCGGGCTCGAGAATCGAGTTGCGGCGGGCCGAGCGCGGGGGTAGCTTCAATCCTCGCCGCCGCGCCCGGCGACCCCGCCCGGCCGTCCTCGTTCCACGGGAGTTCCGATGAAACTCTTCTTCCCCGCGCGCCTCGTCGCGGCGCTCGTCGTCGTGTTCCTCGTCTCCCCGCGCGCCAACCCCGACGACAAGGACGGCGAGGAGAAGCCGGCGAAGTCGTCCCCGCCGCCGCCCGGCGCCGTCGAGGTGCGCATGGCGGACGACAGCACGCTGAAATTGACGCTCCGCGACGAGCGCGTCGAGATGACGACCCGGTTCGGCAAGCTGCTCATCCCCGTGGCCGAGATCAACAAGATCGAGTTCGGCCGGCGCCTCTCCGACGACGAGGTCAAGAAGATCGCGGACGCGGTCGCCGACCTCGGCTCGCCGGAATTCCGGAAGCGCGAGTCCGCCTCCGCGTCCCTCCTCGGCCTCCGGGAGAAGGCGTACCCCTTTTTGCTCCGGGCGGCGCGGGACAAGGACGCGGAAGTCCGTCGCCGCGCCTCCGGCCTGGTGGAGACAATCGCCGAGCTGGTCCCCGAGGAGAAGTTGCGCGTCCGCCCCGAGGACGTGATCTACACGAGCGACGACGCGAAAATCGTGGGGCGGATCGCGGCGGCGTCCTTCAAGGTGCAGACGGTCCAGTTCGGCGAACAGCAACTCCGGCTGGCCGACCTGCGCGGCTTGCACTCGCTGGCCTACGTCGAGCCGGAGGCGGAAGCGTCGGCCGACGTCGCGGCCGACCCCGGCCTGATGCAGCAATACATCGGGCAGGCGGGCAAGACCTTTCGGTTCCGCGTAACGGGCGCCGCGCCGGGTGCCCGCGTCGTGGTGGGCGGGATCGGTCCTGGAGGGGGGGCGGTGATGATGGCTCCCGGGGGGCACATCTGGGGCACGGACGTCTACACCCTCGACTCCGCGCTGGCCGTGGCGGCGGTCCACGCCGGGGCGCTGAAGCCGGGACAGACCGGCGTGGTGAAGGTCGCGATCCTGGGTCCCCAGGCCGCGTTCCAGGGCTCGACGCGGAACGGCGTCGCCAGCAACCCGTTCGGGCCGTTTCCGGGGGCGTTCCAGTTCGTGAAGAAATAGTCGAGGTGGAGTCCGGGTCGCGGGCGACGCCCCCCTCACGCCGACAGCCGCAGCGCCGTGGCGACTGCCTCGTCCCGGACGTGGCGCAGCAGACGCTCCCACGCGGCGGCGTTCGGCGGGACGTGTTCCCCGGCCCGCTCCAGCTCCTCCAGCAGCGCCGCCGCGTCGGGGTAGCGCAATTCCGGCGCCTGCGCCGTCAGCCGGTCCAGCACGAGGCGGAGCGAGCCCGGCAGCGGTTTCGCCCGCCCGCCGAGGTCGGCCCAGGCGGCCGCCATCGTTCCCAGCGCCAGCAGGTCGTTCGCGGCGTCGCCGTCCTCGCCGCGCGGCGGCACCGCCAGCCAGCCCGGCTCGCCGGCGCCGCACACTTTCACCAGCCCGTCGCCCGTCAGCACGACCAGCTCCGGCGTCAGGTGCCCGTGCGCCAGCCCCGCCTGATGCAGGGTGTGCAGGCCGAGCGCCGCCTGCGATAGCAGCCGATACCAGACGCCCGGCACCGCCGCCAGCGCCGGCCAGTCGCCGCCCGGCAGGCCCGTGACCCACTCCTGCAGCACCGCCGGCCGTCCGGCGACGTCGAGGACCTCGAACGTCTCCGCCAGGTTCGGGTGCCGCACTGCCGCCGCGGCGCCGAAGCGCTGGCGGAACTCGTCGGGCCGCACCGCGTCTTGCCCCTCCTCCTCGGACAGGTGGCGCAGCAGCGCCTCCTGGCCGCGCCGCGGGTCGAAGACGCGGTAAGCCGACTCGCGCGGCGTCCCGCGCAGGCGGTCGACCAGGCGCACCGGCCCGAGCATCAGCCCGTCGAGGTTGCCGGCCTCGATCAGCGCCACCTGGTACAGCGTCAGGTGGCCGCCCGCCAGCAGCAGTTGCCGCAGCGAGCGCCGCTGCCGCCGCGCCTCCGCCAGCAGAGCCGTCAGCGTGTCCGCGTCGACCAGCTCCATCGAGCGCAGCAGGTCGCCGAGCTGGCGGTCGCCCGGCTCGACGTCGCCGGTCAGCGACAGGATGCCTTCTCTCGCGTCCTCGCGCCCGGCGCCCGGCGCGGGGCGGTCGCCGGTCAGTTCGCGGAGCTTGCGACGATACCACTGTCGCATATCTTCCAGATGCTGTTCGACTTCGCCGCGCCGCTCGGCGACGCGCCGCTCCTGCTCCCGGAGTTGCTCGGCCTGGCGGGCGAGGCGCGCGGAGGTGTCTTCGACCTGGCGGGCCTGCTCGTCGACCTCGGCGCGGCGGCGCTCCAGCAGCGTTTCGCCCTGGGCCATTGAGCGCTTCATGTCCGTCACCTGCGCCTGCCAGTCGATGAGCTGCTGCCGGAAGGCGGCGACGGCGAGGCGGTGTTCGTCGCGCTCGCGGTGCAGCGCCTGTTCTTGCTGGCGCACGCGCTCGGCGTCCGCCTGGATCTGGGCGCGCAGCGACTCTAGGTCGTCGCGCCCCTGGCGCGCGTAGCCGTGCAACTCGTTGAGGTGTTCGCGGAGTTGGGCACGGGCGTCGGTGAGCCGTTCGGCAGCCGTCGTGGCGCGCGCCTCCAGTTCCGGCAACTGACGCCGTAGCTCCGCCGCTTCCTGGCGCGCCGCCTCCACCTGCGTCCGCGCCAGAGCCAGCGCCTCTTCGGCCTTGACCCGCTCTTCCTCGTGGCGGGCGTGCTCCTCGGCGAACGCCTTGCGCTCGGCGCCGGCGTGGCGCCCCGTCTCCTTGAGACGCTCGACGTGACGGGCCAAGGTTTCCTCGCGGCGCGCGAGGTCGGCGGTGCGGGCGTCGAGTTCCTGGCGCGCCGCCGCCAGCCGCGTCTCGGCGCCCTGGCGCTGTGCCTCCCCCTCGGCCCGACGCGCTTCGAGTCCGGCGAGGGCTTCTTCGGCGCGGCGGATTTGCTCTTCCTGGCCGCGCTGCCGGCCGGCGAGTTCCTCCGAGCGGCGGCGCAGCTGCTCTTGCAGCGCCGCCACGCCCTGCTCGCCGAGTGCCAGCGCCGCCTCGCGCTCGCGCAGCCGCTGCCGCTCCGCCTCAAGTCGCTCCTGCAAGGCGCGGAACTGTTCGGCGCGGCCGAGGAGGAGCCCTTCGTTCTCCTGTTGGTCGCGCGCCGCCGCTTCAGCCTGCCGCTCGCGCTCGCGCAACGTGGTTTCCTGGAGGGAAAGCGTCTCTTGCGTCTGGCGGAGTTGGGCGACGGCCGACTCCAGCACGCCGCCGCGCTCCTCGACGCGGCGGCGGTCCTGGTCGTGGGCGGACCGCTCCGCGTCGAGGTCGGCGCGCAGGCGCCGCGACTCCGCGTCGCGCGCCTTCACGCCGGCCTCGGTCTCTTCGAGGCGAGCGCGGCCTTCGGCGAGTTGCTCTTCCTGACGCCGGGCCTCCTCGCGCATGCGCTCGAGTCGGGTGCGGAGCGAGGCGAGCATGGCCTGCTGCCCCTCCAGCGCCGCGGCCCGCTGGGCGAGTTGGGCCGCCGCCGCTTCCTGATCGGCCCGCGCCTTCGCGAGGCGCTCGTCGTCGGCGGCCAGCCGCGTGCGCCAGCCGTCCAGCTCCGCGGCCTGCTCCTCCATCTCGCGCGAATCGCGCTGGAGTTGCTCGAAGCGATGGTCGACGTCCAGGGCCTGCTTGCGCAGCGACTGCTCGCGCTCTTCGGCCTTCGCCTGCGCGCGGGCGAGGCGGGCGAGGTCGGTCTGGTGTTCGGTCTGCGCTTTCGCCAGCGCCTGGCCTTCCTCGGCCAGCGAACGCTCGCGCGCCTGACACGCCGCGACGAGCCGCGCCGCCTCCTTCCCCGTCTCCTCCTCGCGCCGTTCGAGGAGGCGGCGCTGTTCGTCGACCTCCTGGTGCCGGCGGGCGATTTCGTCGGCCTGGGCCGCGAGTTCGGCCTGGCGGACGGCGACCTCCTCACGGCGGACGGCGAGGTGACGAGCCTCGGCGTCGAGGCCCTGCTTGCGTTCCTTCATCTTGCGTGCGGCGCGGCGCAGAGCCTCGCGCATGCCGGACAAGCGGTCGCGCCGCTGGCGATAGCGCTCGACGAGTTGTCGGCGGATGTCGGCCAGTTCGCGCCGCACGCGGTCGAGGTCTTCTTGCTGCCGCGCCACCTCGGCGGCGCCCGCGGCCTCCGTCGTCTCGACGCGGCCCCCCAACAAGGTTCGTTCGCGCTCTTCCAAGGAGGCGACGACGTCGGCGACGTCGCGCTGTTGCCGTTCCACCTCCCGGCGCAGCGCTTCCGCCGCCTCGCGTTGTTGGCGACAGTCCTCCTCCTGACGTTCGAGCCGGCGGGCGCGCTCGTCGAGGCCGACCGGGTCGGGGACGAGGACGGCGAGCGGCACGACCTCCGGCGCCGCCGCGCCGGTGATTTGGACGAGGAGTTCGACGGCGCCGACGCGGATGCGGTCGCCGTCCGCGAGGCGCAGCGCGGCGGCCGGCCGGCCGTTGACGAGGAGCGGTTGAATCGGCGCGAGTTTGCGCAATTCGACGCCGCCGGGGTGGCGCGTGAGGAGGCAGCAGACGGCGGGGAGGGCGTTGCCGGGGAGGCGCAGGTCGCAGCCAGGGACGGTGCCGACGAGGAAGCTGGCGGAGGTGACGTCGTAGACGGTCGGCCGGGCGGCGCCGTGGCGAAGCTCGAGGCGCACCGCGGGCAGTCCGCCGAGGGGCGGCAAAGGGAGAGGGCCGAGGGAAACTGGTGAAGCTTGTGCCATACCGGCAACACGGCGCGAGCAGGTGGTTCCTTCCACCGGCGTCGCAGACGGCACGACGCCCGCCGGATTGGACCCGATTTCGCGGTTTTTGGGAAGATCGATTCCGCGAAGCTTCTCGGCGGGGGGTGTCCCTCTCGATTTTTGACCGAGGTCGCTGGCGGGGGCGCGTTCCGGGTGGGCGCGGGTAGGCGGCCCGTCGTGGTAGTCCGGGGGTGCGGGTCGTCGTTCCGGGGGTGCGGGTCGTCGTTCCGGGGGTGCGGGTCGTCGTCCCGGGGGTGCGGGTCGTCGTCCCGGGGGTGCGGGTCGTCGTCTTTGGGATACAACCCCTTCGGGGTAGGGCCGGGGGCCTTTTACCCCGAAGGGGCAGGGCTTCCAACATGTTCAGTAGTTGTACCGTATTCTTCCCTTGGCGGGTGGCTGAAAACGCCCGTGGTTTTCGGCATGTCCCGCCTCGGCCACGGC
>JBBROG010000088.1:0-29201 GCA_038229635.1 Gemmatales bacterium | reverse complement strand
GGCTCACACCAAGCTGATCGCCGAGCCGTGGGACGCGGCGGGGCTGTACCAGGTCGGCGGCTTCCCCTTCGGCCGCCGCTGGGGCGAGTGGAACGGCCGCTACCGCGACGACGTCCGCCGCTTCTGGCGCGGCGAGCCCGGCATGGCCGGCGCGCTGGCGACGCGAATCTCTGGTCTGGCTGCGGCGGCGGCACCCGGCGCTGCGGCGGCGCGACTTCTTCCGCGGCCGCGACGTGCCGCCGTCGCGGGGGCCGGACGTGGTCTGGCACGGCGTCGAGCCGGGGGCGGCGGACTTCTCGGGCGGCGGCCGGACGCTGGCGTTCGCGCTGGACGGGCGTCGGACGGGGCGCGAGGCGGACCGGGACTTTTACGTGGCGTGCAACGCCTGGGGGGAGGCGTTGGCGTTCCGGGTGCCGCTGTCGCCGTCGGGTCGGCGCTGGCGTCGGGTGGTGGACACGGCGTTGCCGTCGCCTCGGGACGTGGTGCCGGAGAGCAAGGGCCCGGAGGTGCCGCCGGCGTCGGCGTACGCGGTGGCGGCGCACGCCCTCGTCGTCCTCATCTCCGAGGCGTGACGCGCCGCAACGCGCTCTCACCCCACGAGCAAGGCATTCATGGCCAATGCCCGAAGGCTTTTGTCGAGAATTTCGTGCAGAACCAAACGAAGGGAATCCGGATCATGTAGGATTTCGTCGTCGCGTTCGACCTCCATCGCGCCGCTCGTGGCGGCGTGGGTTAACTCCTTCAGCAGGTCCGCTCGGTCATGTTGCCCGTCGAGGAGCGATAGCAGCCGTCCCTCCAACTCTGTCAGTCGTACCGTCTCATGCCGCCGATTCGTGACCCTCGACCCCCGCGCGGCTTGCCATCGGGCGAGCGGGCTGGCGGCCGGCCGCTCGCTCACCGTCGGCACGCAAGGGACCGGCGCCGCGTGCAGGTCCACCAGGCCGGAAAGATAGGCGTTGAGCATGCCAACGCCCAGACGTCCCCTATCTTCCTCCGCCGGGGGGCGGGGAGCGCCGGGCTCACTTGCCCCCTCGCGCGCCAACTCGCGCAAGCGGTCGAGGCCGAGCGTTTGCGGCCAACACTCGCGCAGGCGAAGAAGCGCGGACTTCAGGAGCGGTTGTGCCGTGGCCAGCGTCGCCCCGCCCGGAGCCCGGAAGGTGACGCGGTCTTCCTTCCGCGGGTCCACGGGGCCGTCGACCGGCTCGCAGCGCGACGCGAGATACAGCCGCCGCAGCGACTCCGGGCGCACGGTCCACTTGACCGGCGTTCCCGCGCGGCAGAGCAAGGTCTGCCGGAACATGCGGTTGCGCAGGAAGTCCATGTACTGCTCGGCCTGGACCTGGTCCGTCGCCAGCATCCGCAGCGTCTTGGCGACGTCCGGCTCGAAGTTCGACAGGGCCATCGACGCGATCCGCGCCTCGCCGAGGTATTGCAACCCCTTGGCTCGGGCGCGCTCGATGAACTGGTAGAAGAAGACCGGGTCGTTCACTTCCTCCAGGTGTTCGTGAAAGAGGTACGAGTCCGCCTGGTGCCGGACCGTCTCCAGCTCCGACTTCAACAGCGCCGCGTAAGCGCCTCCGCTCTCGGGGACGGACGTGGCGAGGAAGTCGAGCAGGGCGCGGGCCTGCCGGGTCCGCGTGACGGGGGAGGCGAAGTTCGCGGCGTGGTAGCGCATCATCTCCCGGATCGTGCCGCGCATGTACCATCCGGGATAGGTGTTGTAACTGACGTAGGCCACCCCGTTGGGGGCGATCTGGCGGGCGGCGATCTCCAGGATCTTGTCTCGCACGGGAGGCGGCACCCAGGAGTAGACCCCGTGACAGATCAGGTAGTCGAACGTGCCGTAGCCCTCGTCCACGTCGAGGATGCTGGCGTGGCGGAGGTCGACGTTGGTCAGGCCGAGGTGGCGCACCACCTGCCGCCCGTCCTCGATCTGCCGCGCGGACAGGTCGACGCCGACGAACCGGGCCTCGGGAAGCTGTTCGGCCATCGGGATCAGGTTGCCGCCGGAGGCGCAGCCCAGTTCGAGGACGCGGCAGCGCGGCACCGGCGGCGGCCGCAGCCCGAACAGGCTCGCCACGACGGCGAGGCGGTCCGGGTGGGTCTGCGAGAACGGGTGGCTCTCGTACGGCACCTCGTCGTAGGAGGTGCGCCCGTCGGGCGCGGGCGTCGTCGGGGTGTCGGGCATGGGGAAGTCCTAGCGGAACCGCGTTCCCAGGACGCCGTCCAGGGACGTCTTCACTTCCTCGTCCTTGGCCGACTCCCGCAGGGCACGCACCGCCTTGGCCTCGGCTCCGGTGAACGGCCGGAAGCCGCCGAGGCCCTGGGCCGCGTGGTAGCGCAGCAGAACCGTCTTGCCGTCGCGGACGTACCCCGTCAGCCAGGCGAACGCCTCCGCTCGGTCCTTGGGGGCGAAGTTCGCCTCGACGAGCGTCCGCGCGAGGACGCCGGCGTTATCCCTGGACAGTTTGTCGGCCGTGGCCAGGAAGGGGTCGAGCACCTTGGCGTAGAGGGCGAAGTCGATCTCTTTAGACCGCAGCGCGCTCAGGAGGCGGTTACAGCCGGCGCCGAACGCCTCGGGGTCCTTCTCCGGGGCCTGTAACCAACCGCTGACGAGGAGCCGCCGCTCGTCGGAGGAGCGCCAGCCTTGCGGGTCGATACGGGACAGCACGCCATCGAGAGCGGTCTGGCTCTCGGTGGAGAACTTGACCTTGGCGGGGAGTCCCTTGAGGAACTCCGCGGTGCCGGGGCGGTTGGCCTTGCCGAGGACGGCGATGGCCCAGGGGGCGGTGGTCGCCCCTTCCCCGGCGGCCAGCCGGCGCAGGAGGGCCTCGCGGTCGTCGTCCGACTTGGCCCGGTAGACGGCCTCGATGGCCTCGGCCCAGGCCAGACCCTCCTTGTACTCCTTGGCCGGATCCAGGTGTTTCGCGTAGTTCACGTCGACCAGGCGCCCGTTCTGAAAGGGGAATCGCCGGATTTGAAAGGTATCGACCACTTCGGCGCGCCGCTCGGGCTTGAGGTTGCCGTCCGCCCGTAGCCACCACAGGCCCTCCGTTGCCTCCACATCAATGTACATCCTACGATCCAAGGGCGATGTTCCACGCTTACTTGAGCCCATTCGGACGGCGCTGTCCGTTGAGTCATATTCAAAGCTTCCGCCGTCTGCCAGTTCCTTCGGCCCGGCGTAGACGTGAGTAATCAGGAACCGACCTCTTGGCAGGCCCTTTTCGGGTTTGATGATTCGTTTCGGGGTGGCGCGCACGAGGTACAGCTTGGGGGGGAAGAACGCCGACTCCCCTGGGTCGGCGGGCAGGGCCGCCGCGAGCAGGAGAAAAGCGGTCGAGGAGAACAGCATGAGTCAGTCCTTTCGCGCCCGAGGAAAAGGAGCGTAGGCACAAGGAGCCTCAGGCGCCTATGGCCCGTTGGATGGCCTGAAGGAGGAAACTAACGAGGCATCATTTGCCAAGGGACCGCCGATTTCCTCCAGAGTCCGTGTGAGTGCAGACCATGACGCCGACCCCGACACTCCCGCATCCCCGTCGCGTGTCCATAGAAAATTGCCTGGTAATCGAGGGCCAATATATCCTGACCCGTTGTAGGCCCATGTCGTCCGGAACTCTCCCCAGTAGCTGTTATTAGCGCCGTTGCTCTGATCCACGGTAGTAGCGGCGACGTCCAGGTTGAATCGATCAATCATGCTGATGTGTTCCAGCCGGCGGTACTCCGTATCGAACTCGCCCGCTATTATGGCGGCGGTGACATCGCCGCGCGTCGCCTGCTCGAATGTGAGGGGAATTACAGTGTTCGGTTGGTCGTTCGACCAGAGCGTCTTCACCGAATTTCCAGGAGTGGCGTCGAAAAAAACCGAATCCGCCGAATTCTCATGATAGTACCACGGCTGGGAGTATGACGCCGAATCCAGGTAATACGTCGTCGAGGATTCCAGACTATTGACCAGCCAGGGCATGTCGGTCGCGACCCGGGATAGGTAGTGACCTCGGAATAGCTGGTAGTTAATGTGTTGGATGAATCCGACATGAATTTGGTCGACTCCACGGTTGCCTTGCGGCCCCGTCAACATCACCGTCGCTTTCCAAGACAGACCCGCGGGGTCGCCTGAAATAACCGCTTTCACGGCACTGTGGTCCAGTGCTTCTCCGAACCCAGCCTCGCCGTAAGGTGTCCCGAAGAGGAACGCCCGTGCCGGTGTCGTCACGTCCACCTTTACAATGAGGATCTCTTTCGACGACAGCAGCTGGTTGTTCTCCCACGCCTCCAGGAAGACGTCGCCCGGAACGGAGTTGCCGAACCCGAGCAACATCGATGTCGCCGCCCGCCCGGCGATGGGGTCGAAGCTGCCGTCATTGCCGCCGAGGAGGGCGACCTCGTCGGCCGGCGGGTTGAACGGGGCGACGATGCGGATACGCCATTCGACGTTGTTCACGGCATGGTCGAGCACCATCGTGAAGTTGTACGCCGAATTGCCCGGCACCACCCCCGGCCCGACAATCGTGCCGGCGGGACGATTCGTCAGGTCGATCAGGCCGGCGTCGAAGGTGCTGTCGTACGTCCCGGCAAACAGCGCGAAGGATCCTGATTCTCCGGTCGACTCCCCGAGGTCGCTGTCGGCCGTGCGGTCGCCTCCGCGTCCGAAGAAGGTCAACATGGTGTTGGCCGGTCTGACGACCGCGAGACGGTATAGCCTGCCGGGGACGAGGCCGTCGAAGCGGTAGAGGCCGTCGGCGTCCGTCTGGGTCGACTGGACGACGGTGCCCGCGTCGAGCAAGTTGACCGTGACCCCCGCGGCGCCCGGCTCGCCGCCGTCCTGGAGGCCGTTGGCGTTCAGATCCGTCCAAACGCGGTCGCCGACCGAGGCGTAGGGCGAACGCAGTCCGGCGTCGATGTCGGAGCGGTACTGGCCCGCCGCGACCGAGAAGAGGGTCGTCCCGTCCGCGTCCGCGTCGCTGTCCAGGGCGGAGTCGCTCCCTTGCCCTCTGTTCGTGAACTGGGCGGGGAATTGACCGGGGGCGACCCAGCGGATTTTGTACGTCTTGCAGCCGGCGAGTCCGTCGAAGCGGTAGAAGCCGCTGTCATTGGTGGTCGTCGTTTGAAGAACCTGATTGTTCGCCGGGTCGATCAGGTTGACCGTCATGCGGGCGACGCCCGGTTCTCCCTTGTCCTGGACGCCGTTGGCGTTCTGGTCCCACCAGACGAAGTCGCCGACGGAACTGTAGACCAGCCCGGCGTCGAAATCCAACGCGGGGTCGGCGCTCCTCAACCCATCAATCGGGCGGGAGAAACCGTTGGCGTCGGCGTCGCTATCCTTCGAGTCGACGGTCGTCCCTTGCGGGCTGAACTGGGCCTGCCACCTCTTGTCCGGGACCCACTGGATCTTGTATTGCGCGTCGGGGTCCAACCCCTTGAACATGTACAGGCCGCCGGGGTCCGTGGTCGTCGTTTGAAGGACCTTCCCCGTGGCGTTGTCGAGCAACTTCACCGTCACGCCGGCGACACCGGGCTCGTTATCATCCTGAATGCCGTCGCCGTTCTTGTCCCACCAGACGAAGTCACCGACGGAGGCCGTGTAGAGTCCGGCGTCGATGTCATCCTTGAATTCGCCGGGAGCCACGCTGAACAACTGCGATTCGCCGGTCGCGGGGTCCGCGTCGCTGTCCTTGGCGGGATCGTTACCGACCCATCGTTTGGTGAACTTGGCCGTCCACCCGTCCGGGAGTACCCACTTCACCTTGTAGGGAATGTCGGGATTCAAGCCGTCGAAGTGGTAGTTACCCTCGGCGTCCGTGGTTTGCTCGTCGACAACGGAGACGCCCCACTCCAGCAGTTGCACCTTGACACCCGGCACTCCCTCTTCATTGGGGGCCTGGATACCATCATTCTTGCCGATCTCCATCCAAACGCGATCCCCGACCGAGCCGGCCGGGACGACTCCCGCGTCGATGTCATTGCGGAATTCGCCCGCCATCACCTGGAAGAGGTCAGTCTCGCCCGTGGCGGGATCGGCGTCGCTATCCTTGGCGCGGTCGGACCCACGATTCTTCAGGGTCAGGCCGTAGTTCCTCGGTGCCACGGACTGGACCTTGTACCAGGCCCCCGGCGTGAGATTGTCGAATTGATAGTGGCCGTCGGGTCCGGTCACCTCCGCGTCGACGACCTTACCGTCCAGGTCGAGCAGCTTGACCGTAACCCCTGCCTCACCCGTGATGTTCTTGCCTTCATTCTGGGTTCCGTCACGATCCTGGTCGAACCAGACGAAGTCGCCCACCGAAGCGGTCACCAACCCGGCGTCGATGTCGAGGTCTTCCTCGCCCGCCTTGACCTGGAAGGGCTCGGACATGCCGGTAAAGACGTTGGCGTTGCTGTCCTGCCACGGGTCTCCCTGGTAGGGCTCCGAAAACGAATAGCCGTTGGGCTTCACGAACTCGACGCGGTACTGCTTGGCCGGGTCGAGTCGGTCGAATTGATACTCCCCGAACGAATTGGTCGCGGTCGTCGCGACCACGGTGAGGTTGCTCGTCGACGGGTCGATCTCCAGCAGTTTCACGGTAACCCCCGGCACGTCCAGGAGTTCGCCGGTGGCCGTTTCATCGTTCTGCTTGCCGTCGTTATTCAGGTCGCGCCAGACGTAGTTTCCCACCGTTCCGAAGGGTCGGGTCAGGCCGCCGTCGATGTCGTCCTTGAACGCGCCGGCGGCAACGGTGAAGAGTGGGGACTTGCCGTCGTTGTCCGGGTCGGCGTCACTGTCCGCGGACGGGGCGCCCACATGGTACTTGGTGTAGGTGAACGTCGGAAGCGGCACGAACTGGACCCGGTACTGAGTGCCGGGGATCAGTCCGTTAAACCGGTACGTACCCACCGGTTGGTTCCCGGCCCCGCCGGGAGAGGTCACGGTCGAATCGACGACACGACCGTTGGCGTCGAGCAACCGCACGACCGCGCCGCCCAGACCGGGCTCGCCGGGTAGACCGGGCGCGCCTGGATCCTGGACGCCGTCGTCATTGACGTCGTACCAGACCAGGTCGCCCACGGACCCGGGGGGAGGCGGATTGTCGGAAATGGTCATCGTCGCGCTGTAGGGCGCGTTCGCGACGTAGGTCGACCCACTGCCCACGACGGTGAGGACGAGCGATTCGTCCCCCGTCATCACATCGTACCAGCCGTCCGGAAGCGCCGTCACGGGAATCGTCACGCTCGCGGCCCCGGCGGGGATGGTGACGAAACCCGGCCCCGCCGCGAAGTCATAGCTCGGACTCGCGTTCCCTCCGAACTGATAATGCACCGTGAGACTGCTGCTGACGTCGCCGGTTCGGCTCACCGTGAAGAGGCCCGTGGTGGGACCGATCTCGGAAGCGAATGGGTTCGTCGCCTCGATCGTCACGACCGGCGGGTGGCAGACGATGGGCGGCACGCTCGTCAGGGTCACGCTGCCCCAGGAAGGGTGGCTCCGGCCCGAATCCGGCAAGGTGAGTGTATCGAGGACGACGTTCAGGTAATTGTAGCCGGAGGGATCTCCCGGCAAGACGAGGGTGATTTGACCTTGAGTCGATTCCAGGAGCCCGTCGGTGTTCGAGTTGCCGCCCCAGAGGAAAGGGAGGAAGTTGATCGGGTCGGTGAAACCCATGTCGGGGTAGGGCAGGCTCGTCACGCTGACGGAGAAGGAGTCCCAGAACCCTGGCGTCACGTTGTAGGTGTAGGAGTCCCAGGTCGAAAGGTCGTACTGAAACGTGAGGACATAGGTACTGGCGGGTAACAAGAGCGCGGAGGCGCCGTGGTAGCCGGCGGGTTGCGTGTCGTCGGCGGACCGGCCGGCGACGCCGAGAGTAACCGTATCGTCGAGAGTAACGGGATCCCTGCTTTCGGAGCCCTCGCCGTAGGTGATCCACCGACTGCAGCCGTCATTAGACGAACCGCCTCCGGATCCTCCTCCCGGCGGAGGCGACAGGCCCGCGCCCGAAGGCATCGCCGGGGGCGAGCGTGTCTCGACCGCCGCTCGATCCCCTTGCGACGGTACAAGATTTCCGCCCCGGGTCCCGGAGCCGAGCTTCCCTGCCGAGTCGGCCGTAACGCCCGCGGTGTGGACGGACGATGTCGCGGAATCTTTTCCCGCGGAGGCGCTGAAGGCATGCGCCTCCGCGTCGGACGTCCCCTCCGCGGATCGCAGGGGAGACACATCTTGAGACAAGCTGATCCGTGTCGCCGGTGCGGCGGAGAGGGAGGCCGTCGCTTCCCCCGCGCGAGGCGGGTCCGTCCTATCAAAGGAGAAGGAGCCCGGCATCGAGGGGGATGTGTCTCGGCGTGCCGAACGGAGCCCTCGGCCCAGCAAGTCGTCCAGGGTAACGACGGTGTGGAAGAGGTCGTCGCCAGGGGCATGGGGTTGCGATTCCGTTAACGCACCCGTCGAGTTTGGCGCCGAGGCGGCCGGAATCGTCTCGCCACGGGCGGGTGGCGCCGTCCAGAACTTGAGTCCGAGGGAATCGGCGCCGGGGCACTGTTCGGAGAGGCGCGTCAGACTCGTCGCACGGTAATCTCGTCCCGACCCGCGGGCGGTCTGATCCTGGACATCCTCGCCGGGCTCTGGAAGGAGGCTTGGCAGCGTGGCGAATTCCGTTAGGAAGCCGGAGAACAGAGCCATCGCGCCCGGCGTTCCGAATGCGGTTGGGGCGGAGCGCTCCTCGAGTTGCTCGACTCGGGGGAAAGCGCGGAACATCTCAGTTCCGTGGCGGCGCGGGCTTCGAGACGCAGGCGACATGACGCCCGCCCTTCCGGGAATATGGAGCGTGCGGCCGGACACAAATGCGAAGCGGCCGCGCGGGACGGTCTTCCAGACCCGTAGATAATGACTCTACCGTACCGGAAAAAAAAAATGCAAGCACAATCTTTCGCGATTCGCGAAAGTTACATATGTGGATGCGACAACGCGACCGATAAGACAGAGAGGGACACGGCGGCTGCCCTCGTCCTTCGCGCCGCCCGGCGTCACCCCGGGCACGCCCCGCCTGTCCCTTCCTGACACCATCCGGGATCTTTCCCGGCCCCGCCGTGCGCAGGTACAATGGAGATTGGGCGCCGACGTTCCCGGCGCCCCGCTCGCCACGCGCGGGCAGGTCCGGGGGCAGAAAAGGGGCAACGCGTGTCGGGAACGACTCACAGGCGCTCACGACTCACACCGAGCCCGAACGCCTGGAAAAGGCAGGGAAAGCGAGCGCGGCGGGGTGTGAGTCGGGGTGTGAGTCGGGGTGTGAGTCGGGGTGAGTCGCCCCCGGCCGTTCGCCGCGACGAGGATTGTCCTAGGGACGTGCGGCGGCCAGGGGAAATGAGGGTCCGTTCCTGTTCCCCCTACCGGCCGGGGCCAACGGGAAGGACCACTTTCGACTCTCGCCGCGCCGCCGGGACAAGAGGGCTAAAACTCCATGCGCCGCAGCGCCTCGGCCCCGGCCTTGAGCGGGAGCCAGGTCGCCGCCGCGCCGGCGCCGACGCCGACCAGCGACGTGACGCCCAGGCCGCTCATGGCCCCCGCCCCGACGACCTCATAACCGCCGGTCATGGCCGCGTGGCCGTGCCACGGCACGGACATGAGCCCGACCACGACGATCAGGAAGAACAGCCCGACGACGAGGTTCAACGTCCCGCCGAACCCCGCCGCGATCTTCGACGGGTCGGTCTCCTTGAACGTCGGCATACACGCCCCGAGGCCGACGCTCAGCCCGCTCAGGCCCACCGCCAGCACCATCACCGTGAGGACGTGCAGCGCCACCGCCAGCCACGGCATGCCCAGCATCAGGTCGCTCAGCAGCACCAGCGCCACCGAGATCAGCAGCCCCCCCGTCGCGGAAAAGGCGAACTTGCCCCACAGCAACCGCTCGCGCTCCAGCGGCAGCAAGCCGAGGATCCAGAACTTGCGCCCCTCCAGGCTCAGCATCGGGTAGATGAACCGTCCGGTATAGATGCACAGCAGCAGGCCCGTCGTCATCACGTTCAGCAGGCTGATGCTGTTCTGGTAGGCGTAATCGATGTCCGAGAGGAACAAACGGCGAATGTTGCCGAAATAGAGGGCGAGCAGGCCGGTAAAGATGAGGACTTGCGCCCACTGCGCCGGGTCGCGGCGGAAGGTGCGGAAGTCCTTCAGGATGAGCAGGCGCGTCTGCGGGTCGAGGAAGCCGAGCAGGGCGCTCAGCGCGCGGTCGAGGCGGGCGCCGCCGTAGCGCCGCCGCAGCGTCCCGCCGGTCGCCAGCCGGTTGAAGCCGCGCCGGTACAGCCGCCGCGCCAGCCACGTCGTCAGCAGGTAGAACGCCAGGCCGTTACTCCAGACCAGCGCCAGATAGTAGAGCGCCCCGGACGTGCCGCGCGGCCCGCCCAGCAAGTAGCCCTGGCCGGCGGTCTGGAGGCCGCGCGTCATCCAGTGCGTCGGCACGAGAATCCCCTGGCTGACGTCGAGCCGGCCGAGGAACTGGTTGACCACCTCGCGGCTCTCGGGCTGCACCCGCGCCGCCGCCGCCGCCCGGTACACCCACGCCGCCGAGCCCACGACGACCAGGAGGCCGGCCGCCAGCGCCAACTGCTTGCCGCGCTTCGGGACGAAGTTCACGACCAGCAGGCACGCCAGCGCCCCGAGGCAGCCGGGGAGGAGGATGAATCCGACGAAAAAGAAGGGTAAAAGGGCGAAGAAGGCCCAGCTGACGCCGTAGACGACGCCGTAGGCCAGCAGGACCGGGCTGCCGAGCAGGAGGAAGCCCCACGAGCTGAAGCCGAGCGCCCCGAGGGCCTTGTAGGAGAAGATCTGGTCGTCGCGCGCCGGCGTCGCCAGCAGGAACCAGGCCTCGGACGACGTGAACAGGCTGCTGTACAGGATCAGGGCCGTCGAGAAGACGAGCATCATGCCCAGGGCGACGAACATGAAGTCGAACAGCAGGCCGATGATGCCGCCGAACGCCGGCACGTACTGCGGGTAGCCCTTGATCCACGAGAAGCCGGAGTGGCTGACGACGTAGACGAACAGCCAGACCGTCAGGCTCGCGGCCAGGATCGCCACGAGTCGCACCGCCGACTGGTCGAGCAGCGCCCGGCCGGTGTTGCGCATCTGCCGGACGCGCAGGCGGAGGAAGAGGCGGAACTGGCCGACGGGGGGGACGCTCATGGGACCACCGATCGTGTCATAAGGCGCTCGCCGGCGCCTCCTCCTCGGTCAGGCGGAGGAACACTTCCTCCAGCGACCCGGACAGGTCGGCCTGGAGGCGCAGGCTGTCCAGGGTGCCGCAGCCGATCAGTCGCCCGTGGTCGACGATGCCGATGCGCTGCGCCAATTCCTGGGCCACGTCGAGCGAGTGCGTCGACAGGAACACCGTCGTGCCCGCCTCGGACAGGCGGCGCAGAATGTCCTTCAGCAGGCGCACGCTGCGGGGGTCGAGGCCGACGGTCGGCTCGTCGACGACCAGGACGCGCGGGTCGTGCAGCAGGGCCGCCGCGAACACGGTGCGCTGGCGCATGCCGTGCGAGTAGCGCTCCGTCAGGTCGTCGACGAAGTCTTCCAGCCGAAACAACTCGACGACCTCCGCCAGGCGCGCCGCCGCGTAGGGCGCCGACAGGCCGTACATGTCGGCGATGAATTGCAGGAACTCGCGGCCGGTCAGCTTCTCGTACAGGTACGGCTGGTCGGGGACGTAGCTGAGCAGCTGACGGGCCTTGCCGCCCTCGCGGCGGACGTCGAAGCCGCCGACGCGGACCGACCCCGTCGTCGGAAAGAGGAGTCCGCAGATCATCTTGATCGTCGTCGTCTTGCCGGCGCCGTTGGGGCCGAGGAAGGCAAACAGCTCGCCCGGCTCCAGGCGCAGGCTCAGGTCGCGGACGGCGGTCTTGTTGCCATACGTCTTGGTGACGCGGTCGAGCTCGATCATGGAACACGTTCGGTCTTGGGGCGAGGGAACTGCAAACGCGGCCCGTCGGGCCGGGTCGGCGGGGAGGGGCGCGGGCCGGCCAGCACCGGGATGAGGCGGCGGGCGAACACCCACTCGTCGCCCCACAGAGTGGCCTCGTGGCGGTAGACGAGGCCGTCGCTCTCGCCGACCCACAGGGTCAGGGCCGGGATGACGTCCCCGTCGCCGCGACACGCGATGACGCGGCAGACGGCCTCACGCTCCTCCCACCACTTGAGGGTTCGCGTGCCGGGCAGGACGCGGGCCGTCAGGACGTGCGCGAAGGCCCTGCCCCCCGCGGGCGCGGCCCAGCCCTCGTCGAGGACGTCGGGCAGCGCGGCCGCCGCCAGCGGGTCGAGGACGGGGACGCGCCATTCCTGCCCTTCGCGGACCTCGCGCAGGCGGCGCGGCGGGTGCAGCGGGTTGAGGAACGTGCCCTGCGGCGACAGGGCGACGGCGTCCCCGTCCACCTCCCGGTGAGGACGCTCGGGCCGCCCGCCGTCCAGCGGCAAGAGCGTGAACGCCGCGCGCGGCGCGAGACGTCCGTTTGCGGGGGAGCCGGTCAGAATGACCTCGACGCGCCGCCGCGGCCGGGCCTCGCCCGGCGCGAACAGGTCGAGCGTGGTCGTCGTCTTGACGTCCTCGGGCTGCTCCCCCCGGCCGATGCGGTAGACGTTTTCGGTCTGTAAATTACGAAAATCGGGCGGCCAGGCGCGCCCGGCGCCGTGTCCGGGGTCGGGCTGCTTGCCGCTCTGGTCGAGCTTGCAGGTCGCCTTGAAGGCGTCGGCCTCGGGGAGGTACTGCCAGTCGGTGCCGGCCTTGTAGGCTTCGACGCCGTTGCGCGAGACGGTCCAGCCGACGTCGGCCCGCTCGCGGCCGGCCTCGTCGATCAGTTCGACGGCGAACAGGGTCGGCTCCTCGGGGCGCAGGCGCGGGAGCAATTCGCGGACGACGAAGGCGCCGCTCATCGCCAGCCAGAAGACGAGGATCGCGAGGGCCAGGGGTCGCGGGGGCATCACTGCGTCCGGGGTCCGTGAGGGGGCGGCAGGGGCGTGAGGCCTATTGTCCCAGAAGCGGCGGTCAGGTCAACGGGGCGGCGCGGCCCGCGCGCGGTTTCGCGCCGCCTCCTGCTCGGACGTTAGCTGGCGTGCCGGGAAGAAACGGCTCGATGTCCAAGCATTTCAAGCACTTAGGCCGCGCGTCAAAATAAGTTGACTGTTTTTCCGATTTCTGTTCTAACCCGGTGATGCAAGCCATGCACACCATCCAACGGGCGGCGCGGCCAGCCGGTGATCTCGGTGGACGCCAAGAAGAAGGAACTCGTCGGCGATTTCAAGAACGGCGGGCGGGAATGGCGGCCGCAGGGCGCGCCGGAAGTGGTCCGCGTGCATGACTTCGTGGACAAGACGTTGGGGAAGGCTATCCCCTACGGCGTGTACGACGTCACGGAGAACCAGGGCTGGGTGAGTGTGAGGATCGACCACGATACGGCGCGGTTTGCCGCCGAGGCCATCCGGCGCGGGTGGCGGAAGATGGGGACGCGCCGTTACCGCGCGCCAAGGAACTGCTGATCACGGCGGACGGCGGCGGCAGCAACGGCAGCCGCTGCCGCCTGTGGAAGGCGGCGCTGCAGAACCTGGCCATCGGGCTGGGCATCCCGGTTCGGGTGTGTCACTTCCCGCTGGGGACGAGCAAGTGGAACAAGATCGAGCATCGGATGTTCTGCCACATCACCCAGAACTGGCGCGGCCGGCCGCTGGTGAGCCACGAGGTCATCATAAACTTAATCGCGCACACCGCGACGGAGCAGGGCCTAACCATTGAGGCCGAACTCGACACCGGCGTGTACCCCACCGGGGTTAAAGTCACTGACGAAGAACTCGCCGCCGTGAACCTCGTTCCTGCCGGCTTCCACGGCGACTGGAATTACACGATTGCACCAATGCGAAAGAAAACTTAGTCAACTTATTTTGACGCGCGCCCTTATATTCACTCATGGCTTGTGGTCTGCACTTTCTGGAAAAACCTACCATCAGGCGGCATGTTGGATCACGCGCGCGACGAACTGTTGGATTTCCGCTGTCAGGGCCTGCCCGGCGGTCAGGCGCAGAAACTCCTGACCCAGGCCGTGGCGCTGCAACGCCTTGCGCCGGTCCGCGTGCGAAGGCCGCCGCTCCGGATCGTCCCACGGCGAGCCCGAGCGGGCGCCGATCGCCTCCCTCGGTTGACCCCAAACCCACAACTCGACCACGGTAGGCACCCAGGCACTGACGTGGAACGCCCCCCTGTTCGCCCAGACGTCGCGCAACTGCTGCTCCCCCAGACCTTCGACCTCCTTCAAGTCGTGGAAGTCTTGTTCGATGCTAAAGCGATCCGCGTAGGTACTCAGAACCTCCTCGGCCGTCAGCGCTGGGTCGGTGCGGAACAGCGCCAGCCAGCCGTGCGCCTCCTTCACCAGCACCACCCGGATGCGGCCCCCGGCGGGACGCCAGGTCGCCTCGAACGTCTTGACCCGCTTCTCCCGCACCTCCCCGTACGGGCGGGCGCGCACCACGCGCCCGCCGCGCGTCGGCCCGGCCCGCTTGGCCAGGCTGATCCGGCCCGGCCCGTAGATCGGCGGGCGCCCCCGCCGGCGCCGGCCGCCGCGCGGCGGCACCGGCACGGTGCGCAGCGCGGCGGCCCTGCGCAGCCGGCTGAGGACCGTCACCCCGGCCTCGGCGGCCGGCTTGAGGAACGGCCTCTTGGCGTAGGCGCCGTCGGCCACCACGCGGACGGCCCGGCCCGCGAAGCGGACCAGGCCGGGCCGCCCAGGCGACCATCGCGGCGGCCAACGCCAACGGGGTGCGGAACACCCAGCCCTGCCGCCGAGGGAGGCGCGGCACGTCCTTCTGGCGGACGTAGAGACAGGCGAGGAGGGGGAGGCCGATGGCCCCTCAGAGCGGGTGCGTGACGACCCAGGCCAGGGTGACCCAGACGTGTCCGTAGAGGAAGCGCCGGTCGCTCGGGCCGGGGGTAGGGTTGTGGTGCAAGCCGGCGCCTTGGACCGTGGGGCCGTAACGCTTGGTCGGGGTGTCGTCGAGGGCGAAGAGGAGCGGCCCCGGGGGAGCCAGGGCGAGGACGGCGCGTTGGAGGAGCAGGCCGGCGGGGAAGGCGGCGGCGCGGCCCAGGGTCGCAAGGAAGTAGTAGTAAGGGGCGAAGCCGCGCCCGACGCCAGCGGCGCGGAGCCAGGCGGTGACGGTGCGTCGTCCCTGGGCGAAGAGGGCGCCGGTGAGCAGGACGGCGAGTCGCCAGGCGGCGCGTTGGTGGAGGAAGGAGGCCATGCCGCGGATCGGCCGTTGCAGCGCGGCCGGGAGGTATGCGACACTCATGGCGGCTCTCCGGGCTGGGGTCGGGGCCTTGTATACTTCACGCGGATAGAACTGGCGTATTCTCAAACGTCTGAAACACCAGGGTCAGCAAGGTGTTCATCGGTCGTTGTGTGTTGTTGGCAGCTTGTTCAGGCAGCCGTCAATCGCGGCCGTGAACTCCTCGATTAGTGGTTAAAGCGAAACTCCGCCGACGTCAGCAGCGCCCACACCATCTGCCCGCACGCCTTCGCCCGGTCGCCGGGCCGCTCCTCGACCCAGCGCGCCAGGACGTCGCGCTCCTCCGCCTCCGCCGCGCGGCCGAAGACGGTCCAGACCGCCGTATCCGCAAGAGCCTTGCCGTCCTTCATGGCGGCGAGGCGTGCGACGAGGTTCTTGCCCGACGGCGTCAGCAGCCGCTGCACGTCCGCGTGGTTCGACAGGAACAGTGCCTCGCCGGCGCTCGACTGGAAGCGCTCGCCGCGCTGGTCGAGCAGACCCGGCCGGAGCAGCGGCGTCGCGGCGTTCTCCAGCTCGCGATACTTCTTCGCCCTGGCGTCAGGCGTGTTGGCCGCGTCGAAGCTGTCGTCGCCCAGCGCGATCAGCACCGAGACGGCGTACTCCTGCGGCGACAGCGGCTTCAGCAGGCTGCGGGCGAAGTCGCGCTCCTTGGCGCGGTCGTCCTTCGGCGGTCGACTGTCGAGGCCGTAGGCGCGGCTCGACACCAGGCCGGCGACGGTGCGGTCGAGGTCGTAGCCGTGGCTCGCCAGGTCGTCCGCCAGCCACTCCAGCAGGCCGGGGACCGACGGCGGATTCGCCGAGTGCAACTGGTCGACCGGCTGCACCAGCGCCTGGCCGTGGAAATGGCCCCACAGGCGGTTGACGATAGCGCGGCTGAAGAAGCCCTTCTCCTCCAGCGCGACGCGGACCAGTTGCTCGCGCCGGCCCGCCGACGCCGCGGCCGGCGCGGGTTTTTTCTCCTTCGCGGGGACGACAACGATTTCTTCCGGGACGCGGCCCGAGAGGAACATCGTGCGGACGCTCCGCTTCTCCCCTTTGGTCGTGAGGTAGACCACCGGCTCGACGGCGGCCTTCTCCGCCACCTCGCCGCCGCGCTTCGACTTGCCGGCCTCGTAGGTGCGGGCGAAGAACGACGCCATGCCGTAGTAATGGTCCTGCGTCCAGTCGGCGACGAGCGGGTGGTTGTGGCACTTGGCGCAGCTGACGTTGACGCCGAAGAAGGCGCGGGCGGTGTCGTTCGTCAGGTCGTCGAGGCTGGTCTGACGCTTGGCGAGGAAGCGGTCGGCGCGCTTGCGGTCCTTCGTGTCCCACGGGCCGAGCATCACCTCGCGGAACACGTTGTCCCACGGCTTGTGCCCCGCGACGGCGGCGCGCAGGTACTCGACGAAGTCGGCGTCGCCGGCGAGACGGTCCTGGAGCAGGGCGTCGAGCACGCGGCCCATGTGCAGGGCGTATTCGGGGCTCGTCATCAGGCGGCGGGCGGCGCGGCGGCGCTTGTCGGGGTCGGCGTCCTTGACGAAGGCGACGGCCTCGGCGCGCGTCGGGATGCGGCCGGCGAGGTCGAGCGTAAGGCGGCGCAGGAACGCGGCCTCGTCGGCGGGCGCGGCCGGCGTGAGCTTCTGAGACTGCCAGTGCTTCGCGGTCAGTTCGTCGATCTTGGCGGCGAGGGCGGGGGCGTCGCGGAAGCGGTCGGCGCCCGCGGACGGGTTGACGGGCAGAAGAGGTAGGAAAAGGAGCCAGGCGTGCATGCGCGGCGGATCCTTTCGAGCAGGGCCGGGCAGGGATCCCCGGTGTCGCCAGGGCGGCGAGCGGCCCGGAGAGGGAGGGAGGACCCCATCGAATCTACCCGATCCGGGCGGAAAAGCAAGCGGGCCGCGCGCCGCCGCCCTACTTGCCGTTGCCCCGCCGCTCCCCTGTCTGCCCTTGCTGCCGGAGGAGGGCGCGGAGCCGTTTCACCTCTTCCTCGGCGGCGTCGGCGCGTCGCGTCTCCTCGTCGGCGCGGCGCTTCTCCTCGTCGGCGCGTCGCTTCTCGGCTCCAAGCTGGCGGTCCATCTCGGCGGGCAGCGGCAGCAGCTCGCCTTCGTACCAGTAGCGCACCCAGCCGTCCAGCAGCGCCACCTCGAGGTCCAGCTCCGGGATGGCGTGGCGGCCCCGCTTGTTCGCCTTCACCGACACGTACTTCTTGCCGTTGTGCCGGTAGAGCGACAGATCCTGAGTCTCCGGGTAAAAGAGGAGAAAGTAGGGAACCTTCAGCTCCTTTTCGTACTTGTCGAAGTTGTCGTCGTAGTCCTTGCGCTTGTTGCTCTTGGAAACGTACTCCAGCACCCAGAACGGCCCGGCCGGCTCCAGCGGCGTGTTGAAGCAGGTCGTCGCCAGCGGCTTCCGCTTGCCGAGGACGACCATGTTGTCGGGCACGACCTGGCCGGGCCGGCGTTCGCCGGGGCGGGGGTACTGCACGAGCAGTTCGTTGAAGAGGTGGAAGTCGGCCCGGCGGGCGGCGACGAGCGCCAGGCAGGCCAGGGTGATGGCGCGTTGGAAGGCCTGAGCGGTTGCTTCCATGAAATGCTCCAGCGGCAGGCTCCGCAGGTACTCCTGCGCGTACGACTCGTAAGCGATCTCGATCAGCACTTTCGGCGTTCTGGGGGACATCGTTCCCTCCTCGCTCTTGTGCGGGACGGAGGAACTGTACCCGTCCGGCGGGCGGCTGTAAAGGCGAGGCCGGGCGCTTACACTTCTGCTTAGGGTGCCTAAATGCCCCAACGACCAGAATCCGCGCACGCACCCGGCGGGGCCGTCCGCCGGCTACGCTAGCTGCGCGCCGGCAAAATCCGATACACTATCACCTCGGTGTCATGGACTTGCACCGGCTGCAAGCCGCCGTGGGCCGCGAGGCGTCCTCGCGCCCTGGGCACCGCAATCGAACGACGGCGAGAGACGCTTGTGTGAAAACACCGGAACGTGAAGGCGCTACTGATCCATGACCCGAGACGTGACGCGAAGCCGCCTGTTGGAGCACGGCACCCGGTTGATCCTCGAGCAGGGGTATAACCACACGGGCATTCAGGCCGTCCTGCAAGCGGCCGGAGTGCCCAAGGGCTCGTTCTATCACTACTTCAGGACCAAAGAAGAGTTCGGCCTTGCGGTCCTCGACGACTACTTCGACGCCCACATGGGTAACGTGGAACGATTCTTTTCCGACCCGGTCCTCTCCCCGCTGGCTCGCCTCCGCGGCTGCTTCGCGTTTTACGTTGAGCACTTCCGGACCCGCGAATGGAAAGACGGCTGCCTGCTCGGCAACATGAGCCAGGAGCTCGCCGACCAGAATCCCACCTTTCGCGCTCGTCTTCAGGAACTCTTAGGGCGCTGGTGCCTACGAGTCGAGGAGTGTCTGGAAGAAGCCCGGCGGGCGGGCGAGTTACGGCCCGGTCTTGACGTCAGACTCCTCGCGGAATTCTGCGTAAACAGCTGGGAAGGGGCCATCTTGCGCATGAAGGCGGACAAGAGCATCGAACCCCTTCTCACCTTCCTCTCCTTCTTCTTCGAGGTGTTGCTGAAACACGGCTAATCCCGCCGGTCGGTCAAAGAAGCGCCTCGCCGGATCCCGCGACTTCGCTTGGCGGCGCCGATCTTGCGTGTCTCGGAATAGACCGGTTTGTTTCCCGCCCCACCCAGACCGTGAGATCTGTTGCTGGTGAACGGTAATCCTTGCGTCATCGGGCATCCTTCCGATGGGCGGCCGACGGTCGGCCGCCGGAGATCCGATGTAGGCATTCAGGAGTCCGAGTGATGAATCGACTGTTCCACGTGTTACTCAACACGGGCCTGGCCGTCGCGCTGCTGCTGGCCGCGCGGTCGGTCACGGAGGCCGCGGAGAAGGACGCCACCGGCGCGGTTTACGTCGCGACCAACGCCGCCGAGGGCAACGAGGTGGTGGCGTTCAAACGCGGGGCCGACGGCGCCCTGACCCGGCTGGGCGGCTTCCTGACCGGGGGCAAGGGCACCGGCATCCGCAAAGTCCCCAAACTCGAAGAGGACAACGGGATCGACTCGCTGATCTCCAGCGGCTCCGTTAAGCTGAGCCACAACGGCCACTTCCTGTTCGTCGTCAACGCCGGCAGCGGCACCGTTACCTCGTTCGTGGTGAACCCGAACTGCGAGCTGGCCCTCGCCGACACCAAGCCCTCCGGCGGCACGTTGCCCAACAGCATCGCCGTCCACGGCGATCTGCTCTACGTCGCCAACATCGGCCAGCCCGCCAAGGGGGAGTCCGCGAACGTCAGCGGCTTCCGCGTGGGCGCCAAAGGACAACTGACGCCCATCCCCGAATCCACCCGGATGCTGAGCGATCCGGAGAAGTCCCAACCGGCCCAGGCGCTGTTCAGCCCCAAGGGGGACTTCCTGCTTGTGACCGAACTCATGACCAACAAGATCACGGTCTTCCGCGTGGGCGACACCGGGGCGCTCTCCAAGCCGTCGGCGACCGCTTCCCCCGGCAAGAACCCCTTCGGAGCCTGCTTCGTCGGGCCGCACCTCATCGTCTGCGAGGAACAGGGCGGGGCCAAGATGGGCGGGAAGGAGAAGGCTTCGGCCTCGTCGTACACGCTCGGCAAGGAAGGCGATCTCACGTTGGTCAGCCGCTCGGTGGGGAGCGGCCGCACCGCGGCGTGCTGGGTGAGCGTTGGCGCGGAAGGGCGGTATGGTTTGGTGTCCAACGCGGACGACGGGACGATCTCAAGTTACCGCATCGACCCGGCGGACGGCAAGCTGGAGTTGCTGAAGGCCGTCGCGGAGGAGCGGCCCGCCAAGAAGGGTCCGACGAGCGGCCCCATCGACGCGGGCACGAGCCGCGACGGGCAGTTCTTCTACCAGCTCTACGCCGGCCGGGGTGAAGTCGCGGCGTTTCGCGTGGGGAAGGACGGGAGTCTGACCCCGATCAAGGGGGGCGACGCGACCGGGTTGCCGGTGGCCGCCGGCATGCAGGGATTGGCCGCACGCTGACAGGGTCAGGGCCGAGCGTCCTACGAGGTCCGCCCGCGCGGACCTCGTAGGACGCTCGGCCGTCCGTTGGCCGCGGTTTACCTCACGAAAGGGGATTCGTCATGTCCGTCATGGTCCAACCCGACAGGGTCGAAGTCCGGATCGCCGACAAACTGCAAACGGCGGCGCCTCTGCTGCTCCGATATAGCCTGGTGCTGGTGATCGGCTGGATCGGGGTCTTGAAGTTCGCGGCCTACGAGGCCGAGGGCGTTCAAGCCTACGTGTCCCACAGCCCGCTCATGAGTTGGCTGAATCATGTCCTGAGTGTCCGGGCGGTGTCCGGCCTGCTGGGTGTCGTGGAACTCACCTCGGCGCTCCTGATCGCGCTGCGGCCATTCTCTGCCAGGGCGGGGGTGGTCGGCGCCGCGATGGCGGTGCTGATGTTCCTCACGACGCTGAGCTTCCTGTTTTCGACCCCCGGCGTCTGGGAACCGAGCCTGGGGTTCCCCGCCCTCTCCGGCAAGCCGGGACAGTTTCTCATCAAGGATGTCGTCCTGCTGGCCGCGGCCGTCTGGCTGTTGGCCGAGGCGCTGCGGAGCGTAACTCGCGAACGCGGCAGGGTGTGAGGAGGGAATTTCACGGGGCGCGTGGTGACGGCGCCGGAACGCATCCGGTCCCCGGCTACCACGGCATGTAATAGGGAACACGGCCTGACGCCCCATCCCGAAAGAGACGATCCATGCACCCGTCCTTGCTGCTTCTCGCCGTCCTTGCCGCCGACACATGGCCGGGCTTCCGTGGCGACGGCTCCAACCAGACGACCGCCCGCAACCTTCCTGTTCGCTGGTCGCCCGAAGAGAACAGGGCGTGGCGGGTCGGACTGCCGGGGTACGGTCAGTCGTCGCCGGTCGTCTGGAAGGACCGCATCTTCCTGACCGCCGTTGAGGGCGCCGACAAGGAGAAGTGCATCGTTATGGCGGCTGACCTGCGGACGGGGAAGGCGCTGTGGAAGAAGGAGTTCCAGGCCAGTCAGAAGGGCAAGAACAACCCCAGCATGAGCCGAGCGGCTTCGACTCCCGTGGCCGACGCCAACGGGGTGTACGCTTTCTTTGAGAGTGGCGACCTGATCGGGCTGAACCACGAAGGCGAAGTGAAATGGGAACGGTCGCTGACGAAGGAGTATGGGGAGTTCAAGAACCATCACGGACTGGGCGGCTCCCTCGCGCAAACGGAAAAGGCCGTCGTCGTGCTCGTCGATCACTCCGGGCCGTCTTACCTGGCGGCCGTCGAGAAAAAGACCGGCCAGAATATCTGGAAGACCGACCGCGCCAAGCGGTTGTCGTGGACAACCCCGGTCGTCACGACGCACGACGGCAAGACGTTCGTGCTGGTCAGCAGCAACGGTTCCTTGACCAGCTACGATGCCGAGACAGGTAAAGAAGCGTGGACGTTCGACGACCTTTCGGGGAATCTCATCCCGTCCCCCGTCGTGGCCGACGGCCTCGTCCTCGTCGGGGCCGGGGAGAGCGGGCTAACGTCGGACATGAAGGCAGCGGCCAAGTCGAACTGCTGCCTACGGCTGACAAGCAAGGAAGGGAAACCGGGCTACGAACTGCTCTGGCGGGGCCGGAAGGCCGTATTACATCATGCCAGCCCGGTGATGCACCGGGGTTGCGTCTATCTTCTCACCAAAGCCGGGACGCTCTACTGCCTTGACGCCAGGACCGGCGAAGAGAAGTACGCCGAGCGGTTGAATAACACCTGTTGGGCCACCCCCGTTGCGGCGGGAGATCATCTCTACTTCTTCGGCAAGGACGGCAAGACCACGGTTGTTGAAGCCGGGCCGAAGTTCAGCCCGGTCGTGGTGAATCGGCTCTGGTCGGACGACGAACGCAAGACCCGGGCGGCGGCGGCTGAGAAAGCCCCGGAGAACCAGTTCCCGCCGCTCCCCAAGCAGGGGAAGGATGAGATGGAAGCGATGCTGAAGGACGCCGTCGGCGACGTGGTGTACGGCGTGGCCGTCGTGGACGGCACGTTCCTCATCCGAACGGGAACGGAACTGTTCTGCGTCCGAACGGCCAAGTAAGGCTCCGCGCGGGAAGACGTTGGTCAAGTCGTGTAGGACGGACTTCCCGTCCGTCGGTCTTTTCCCGTAGGACGGACTTCCAGTCCGTCGGGCCTTTCAAAGACGGACTGGAAGTCCGTCCTACGAAGCCGCGCCGACTACCCCTTCAGCAGCGCCTTCATGTTCGTCTTGTACGCCTCGACGCCGGGCTGCCCGTAGGGGTTGACCCCCATGAGCCGCCCCTCGACGACGGTCGCCAGCATCAGCATTTGCATCAGTTGGCCCATCGTGTGTTCCGACAGCGTCGGCACCAGGAGGTCGGCAGTCGGCCGCGCGGCGTCGAAGTACGCCTGGTTGGTGCCGCGCAGCGCCGCCTCCATCAGGTCGGGGTAGCCCTTGCGGTTGAGGGCGTTCAGCTCGTCCTCGTTGCGGTCGGACATGCCGACCATGATTGCCGGGTGGCGCGGCGTGCGCACGACCAGGTTGTTGATGACGCGGTCGCGCGGGCCTTCCTGGTGCTGCTGGCCGCGCGAGTGCAGGTCGCGCGTCTGCACCGCCGTCAGCGGCGTCGGCCCGCGGCCGCGCTTGCCGAGGCTCTCCGCCAAAAGCTGATCGTACCAAAGGCCCAAAGCTTCCAGCTTCTTCGACCAGACCGACAGCACGCGCAGCGGCGTCTCCTGCTCCTCCGCCAGGAGGTAGTTGACGCCGGCGTACTGGAGGACGGGGTTGCGCTCGAACGGCTCGTCGAGGAAGCGGCGCGTCATCGCCGCGGCGCCGAGGAGCAAGGCGCGCACGTCCAGCCCCATGACCGCCGCCGGCACCAGGCCGACCGGCGTGAACACCGAGTAGCGGCCGCCGACGTTGTCGGGGATGGTGAAGACGTCGTCGTCGGCGTAGCCGTCGGCCTTGCACAGGTCGCGCAGCTTGCCGGCCGCCCCCGTCACCGGGATGAAGAGGCGGCGCCGTCGCTCGGAGCGGGCGCCGTAGAACTCGGCGGCCTCGCGGCGCAGGGCGCGGTAGGCCGCCGCCGTCTCCAGCGTGCTGCCCGACTTGCTGATGACCACGGCGCCCCAGCGCTCCTCGCGCAGCTCGGGGTCGACGCAGGTGTTCTCCAGGAGGTCGAGGAGTTCGCGCAGGGCGTCGTTGTCGACGTTGTTCCCCTCGAAGTAGACGCGCGGCGTGCCGAGGCGTTTGTCCGCCGGCATCTCGTTGTGGTAGGCGCCGCACAGCGCCTCGAAGAGGGCGCGGGCGCCGAGGTACGAGCCGCCGATGCCGAGGATCACCACGCGATCCGTCTCGTCGCGCAGCCGGCCGGCGTGGGCCTGAATGCGGCCCAGCTCGCTCTGCTCGCCCTTGCGGCGGAAGTCGTCGAGGGACTTCTGCGGCAGGTCGATGAAGCCGGCGTCGAGCGGCCGCAATTCCGGCGGCGGATTCTGCGTCTCGCGCTCCGCCGCGACCTGCCCGCGTACCTGCGTCAGCCGCGCTTGCAGGTCTTTCAGCCGCGCCGGCGAGACGAAATGCCGCGCCCGCAGTTCCGCCGCCGGCGTCCACTCCTCGCCGGATGGGGCCAAGAGCCCTTGGTAGTCGTAGGAGACGGCTTCGTCCGGTAGTTGCATGGCAGTCTCATCTCGTTGGTCCGCCCGCCCGAGGCGCGGGCGGCGCTGGCGACGGCGGCGTAAGGGCCTATCCTGACCGACGATACTATACGCCAGCCCCGAGATCCGGTAAACTCCTCACCATGAACATGCACGACTTGATCCGCGAGTTGCACGAACGGAACGAGAGCAAGATCGTCCTCCTGGTAGCGGACGGCCTCGGCGGGCTGCCGATGGAGCCGGGCGGCAAGACGGAGCTGGAGACGGCGCGGACGCCAAACCTCGACGTCCTGGCGCGGGAAGGCGTCTGCGGTCTGAGTACGCCCGTGCTGCCCGGCATCACGCCCGGCAGCGGTCCGGGGCACCTCGGCCTGTTCGGCTACGACCCTCTGGAATATCGCATCGGCCGCGGCATCCTCGAAGCGCTCGGCATCAACTTCGCCGTCGGCGCCCGCGACGTCGCCGTGCGCGGCAACTTCTGCACCGTCGACGGCGGCGGGCTCATCACCGACCGCCGCGCCGGCCGGCCGACGACCGAGCGCTGCGTCGCCATGTGCCGGAAACTGCAGCAGATTCAAGTGCCGGGTGTGGAAGTGTTCGTCGAGCCGGTGCGCGAGCATCGCTTCGTCGTCGTGCTGCGCGGCGACGACCTCGGCGACGCCGTCAACGACACCGACCCGCAGGCGACCGGCGTCACGGCCCTGGAAGCGAAGGGCGCCGACGCGGCGTCGCGGAAGACCGCCGACGCCGTCAACCGCTTCGTCGCCGAGGCGGCGCGGGTGCTGAAGGACGACGCGCCGACGAACCTGGTGACGCTGCGCGGCTTCGCGCGTTACCCGAAGATCGCGACGATGCAGGAGGTCTACGGCCTGAAGCCGTGCGCCATCGCCGTCTACCCGATGTACCGCGGCCTGGCGCGGCTCGTCGGCATGGAGGTCGTCGACCCCGGCGCCACGCTCGGCGACCAGGTCAAGACGTTGGAGAAGCTGTGGGGCCAGTACGACTTCTTCTTCCTGCACTACAAGTACACAGACAGCACCGGCGAGGACGGCAACTTCCCGGCGAAGGTCGAGATGATCGAGCGCTTCGACGCAGTCTTGCCGCAAGTGCGGGCGCTGAAGCCGGACGTCTTGATCGTGACGGGCGACCACAGCACGCCGAGCAAGATGCGCGGCCACTCGTGGCACCCGGTACCGACGCTGCTGTGGGCCGACACCTGTCGCCCGGACGCGGTGGCGGAGTTCGGCGAGTCGCAGTGCCTGCATGGCGGCCTGGGGCAGTTCCGGGCGAAGTACCTGCTGCCGCTGGCGCTGGCGCACGCCGGACGCCTGAGCAAGTACGGGGCGTAGGTATCAGGGTCGAATGGCACTAGCTTAACGGTCGACGGACGAGCTTGAGCTGTCGAAAACGGCTTCTTTTCCTGCAATTCTTTAACTCATACTCAGCCTTCAGGCCTTAAGCTAGTGCCTGCGTTTAAAGACTGAAGCTCAAGAGGAATCGGCCAAAATGATTCTCTTCCGTGGTTGAACCTCGTTAATGTTCAGACTCAGCATCCTCTACCTCAACTGGTAATCACCAACCACTTTCGGCACGGAACCTGCCCTCAAAACCTTAGATTGAGCCGACTTTAGCAACATTCTTACCACGAATTTTTTTGCGCAACTTTTTCGGTGCTCACGGCAATATAGGGGTGCAGTCGCCCATCATCGGAGCTGTAACATGCCATTGCAAAGTGCAGGTGAGGAGGTTTGCAGACTGATCAACTCGGAGCGGTACGGACGCTACTCCGACAGAGATTTGCTGGACCTCTTCCTTAAGGAGCAGGATCAGCAGGCGTTCAAGATCCTGCTGACGCGCCACGACAGGCTTATCCGCGCGGCTATCGGAAGCATTATCCACGACCCGCACGATGCGGACGACGCCTACCAGGCGACGTTCCTCGTCTTCCTCTGCCGTGCGAGGAAGGAATGCTGGCGTGATGGCATCGGGCCGTGGCTATACGGCGTCGCTCACCGCGTGTCACTCGCCGCAGTGCGCAAGCGGCGAGAGAAGCGTCTGAAGGAAGCCAAGGCTGTTCCGCAGAAGCCTTCCGAGTCACCCGACCCGGCGATCCCCGCGGCATGCAGGATCCTGCGCGAGGAAATCGACCGGCTCCCGCGCAGCCTGAAGAAAGCAGTGCTCCTCTGCGACATCGGGGGCATGGTGCCCGCCCAGGCGGCCCGCGCCTTGGGGATCCACCGTGGGACCGTTTTAAGGCAAATATCCAAGGGGCGTGAGAAGCTCAATCAAGCCCTCGCCCGTCGCGGGGTGTCCCTCGCCGCGGCTCTGCCCACCCTGAGGGCAGACCAGCCCGCGCCGTCCGTCAACGCAACGGACGTCCTCGACGCGGTTCGTAACGCGCCCCCGCACGTCGTATCGCTCGCACAGGAGGCTGTCATGACTTCGGCTGTTGCAAAAACTACGAAAGCGGTGGTGTGTGCGATTCTCCTCGCCGGCGCGTCCGGCTGGTATGTGAGGAGCTCGGCCGCGCCGGCCGGGACGGAGGAGGATGCCACGAGGTTGTCTTCTGCCGCCGCCCAGGACCGCGGCGGGGCGTCCGTCGAGCCGGCCCGCCTGCCGAAGGACGGGCCGAAGAGTGACAAGCCTGCGGAAAACCCCGCCCGAACGGCCAATGCCGACCGTGAGGCCGCGAAATGGGTACTCAAACACGAGGGAGGTAGCGTCGTCACGGACCCCGCGAAGGTGGTACGGGATCTAAAAGATCTACCCAAGGAAGAGTTCTTCGTCACGGACATCTACGTCCCTCGGTCTGCAACCATTACGCGGGAGGCCCTCGAGCTCTTCAGCCGTCTGCCGAGACTCGGGAACCTCAGGGTGAACGCGAAACAGGCGGTCGGGGTGGGGCTTGAGCACATCCAGATACCTTCGCTTCGATCGCTCAAGGTCTGCGGCTGGAGGCTGTCGGACAAGTCGGTCGCCGCCGTCGCCGGGATGGACGGCTTGAAAGTCTTGCACCTGGGTGAGACGGACCTCACGGACGGCCAGCTGGGGAAATTAACGAAGCTCGCGGACCTTCGCGAACTGAACCTCAGAGGGACCAGCATAACCGACGCGGGCCTCCGTCATCTGGCCAAGCTGGAGAAGCTCGAAACGCTGGACGTGTCGGAAACGCGGGTGACCCGCGCGGCACTCGAGAAGCTGAAGCTTCCCGGCTTGATGCAGCTGACGGCCGAAAAGCTGAGACGTGATCCCCCTCTCGGAAAGTAACGACTGCTGCCCCGGTGCGGGGTGCGGCAAAGCACTCTATCCCTTCTCTCGCCCTCCACCAGGCCGATGAAGACCTGAGAGCACCGCCGCCGCAAGGCGGCGTAACGGACGGGCCGCGCTCGCCCAGGCGCGCCCTGGGGGTCACTTCGCCCTTTCACTGCGTCGGTGCGGCTTGTGACCGCACCGAACACACCGGCACTCGCCCATTAGAGAGGAGTATTGACATGGCAGACCTGCGTCGAATCTTCGAGTCCCTCCTGTCACGCGGCCGCCCCCGGCCACGGCCGAACGCGTTCCGCCCCGGGCTCGAGTTCCTGGAGAATCGGACGGTCCCCTCTGTCCTCTACACACAGGGCTTCGAGAACGACGCGTGGAAGGATTCGATTCACCCGAACTCCAGCGCGGTGGCGGGCGTCGTCACGACTTCCCAGGGGGCCGCGACGGCAGACGGTCACGGGGCCTTCCGCGTCCAGCTGGGCCAGAACCAGCCGGACCTGCTCCTGCACCGCCGGACGGCGAACGACGCGAGCGCGCGCATCGCGGGGGTCGGGCTCGACCTGCAAAAATTCCACGTCCAGAAGACCTTCGTCGTGAGCCAGTGGGTGCGCTTCGACCCGGGCGACAGAATCGACGACCCGGGCATCAAGTTCGAGTGGTTCTGGGGCACGAGGAGCACGCCCAACTCCCCAAACGAGTATAACTGGTATCTCAAATTCGATTCCGACTTCGACACCTTCAGCCTCATCAATAACAGCCCGTCGGGCGTGGGCGAGCCCTTCACCGGCTACGCGCCGCTGCGGGCGCGGGGCATGAGCGCCAAGCTGTCTACGTCCCCCGGCGGCAGCGCTCTTCTCGGCGGGAAGTCGCCCGCCGCGTTCTTCACCAGCGGCAAGTACGTTCAGCTGACCACTTCGCTCACTTTGAACGACCCGGGGAAGGCGAACGGGAAGTTCGCCCTGTGGGTGAGCGACGGCGTCCACCCCGTTCACGTCCTGCATGCCACCGACGTGGTCTTCAGGGTCAGGGCCAACGACCTGCCTTCCAAGGCCGACCTCATCGGCATGTACGGCGGAGCTTCAGCTCCCCAGCGTCCCTTCGGTGTCCAGATCGATAAGGTGTCCCTGTACGACGCCGTGCCGTGCGGGCAGCCGTAACACGCGGCCCTCGTAAGACAACCCGCGGGCGGCCCGCAGACGGGCGGTCACTTACGACGTGGGTGGCCGCCCCTTCACATTCCCTCGAACGCCCTTTCAACGCGCTTCGGTCACATCGTCCGCGGGGTGAAACGTTGACGACCACACGCCAGAGAGACACTGGCTGTCGTGGTTGAAACTCGTCTCCGTTGGGAGAGCGGGAGTGAGCACTCGTTGCCCGAGGATGGCCCTTCGTCGTCCCAACCGCGGCCGGCAACGGCGATCTGCCGGCCGCGTAACGACCTTGATCGCCGTCGGAGGAACACCATGCAGAATCAACCGAACCGCGCCCGCCTCCAAGTCGAAGAACTGGAAAGACGCGAGGTGCTGAGCCGCTTCAGTCACGCGTTCCATCACGCGGTGCAACAAATCGCCCATGTGGTGGAACAGGCGGCTTCGACACCGGTCGTTGTCGCGGTTGCCCCCGTGGTCGCAGCGACGGCCCCGGCTTCCGCCCCCGTCATCCGGCAGGCCGAGGTGGCCATCGACCACGCCATCGAGACCCCCCTCGCGGTGGTGAATCCCCTGGCGGGGGAGGCCGTGCCCGCCATCCGGGAAGCCTCGGTCCTCCCGCAGAAGATGCACGACGAACTGCCCCAGGTGATCCAAGAACTCGTGGACGTCCCGCTCAATGCTGGAGCGTTGCGCGCGTCGGTCACATCGACGAATGGCCCTAGTGCAGTGTCAGCCTTAAGAATTAGGGTATCACTGATCGCAGGTTTTTGGCATGATGGCTGCAACTACGGAGAGTTCGGCCATGCAGAAGAAGTATATCGTACGGCTCACGGATGCGGAACGGGCCCTACTGACCG
>JBBROG010000087.1:0-29341 GCA_038229635.1 Gemmatales bacterium | reverse complement strand
CTCCCCCTCACGGCCGCCCTCCTGCTGGCGACGGCCGCGACCGCTCAGCCGCCCGCCCCACAGCCCAACCCCGCCGCCCCGACCCTCAACCCGGTCGTGCCGCTCGGCATCCAGCGCGGCACCAGCCTGGAACTGACCCTCACCGGCACCAACCTCGCCGGCCCCGTCGGCTTCTGGACCGGCATCCCCGGAGCGAAGGCGACCATCCCTACGGACAACAACAACGGCAAGGACGCGGCCAAACTGCGCGTCAAGCTCGACGTCCCCGCCGACACCCCGCTCGGCTTCCACGCCGTCCGCCTGGCGACGACGCGCGGCATGTCGAATTTACGCCTCTTCTGTGTCGATGACCTGCCGCAGGTCATGGAGGTCGACGCCAACCGCACCAAGGAGACCGCCCAGCCGGTGCCGGTGCCGTGCGTCGTCGTCGGCCGCGCCGACGCCGAGGCGACCGACTATTTCAAGGTCAGCGTCAAGGCCGGGCAGCGCCTGAGTGCCGAGGTGATCGGCCGCCGCCTCGGCAGCGCCTTCGACCCGGTCCTGTCGGTCCTCGACCCGCGCACCGGCCGGCTGCTGACACACAGCGAGGACGCCCCCGGCCTCCAGAGTGACCCGCGCCTCACCTATACCTTCAAGGAGGCCGGCGACTACCTCCTGGAAGTGCGCGACACGATGTACCGCGGCGGACCCGACTTCCATTATCGCCTCCGTATTGGCGACTTCCCCTGCGCCACGACGCCCGTCCCGATGGCGGCGAAGCGCGGCACCAAGACGACGGTCTCCTTCGCCGGCCCGAACGTCGAGGGCGTCGCCCCCGTCGAAGTGTCCGTGCCGACCGACCCGGCCGTCAACACCTTATGGGTGGCGCCGCGGGGGGCGAACGGACTCTTCGGCTGGCCGGTGCCGCTGGCGGTGAGTGACGTCGAGGAGGTGATCGAGAAGGAGCCGAACGACCAGCCGGCGCAGGCGACGCGCGTCTCCGTGCCGTGCGGAATCACCGGCCGCTTCCAGGAGAAGAACGACGTCGACCACTTCGTCTTCGCCGCCAAGAAGGGGCAGCGAATCGTCGTCGAGGCGCAAACGCTGGAGCTGTACTCGCCAACCGAGGTCTACATGGTCCTGAAGGACGCCAAGGGCGCGCAGCTGGCGGCGACGAACCCGGCGGCGGCGCCGCGCCTCGACTTCACGGCGGCGGCCGACGGCGACTACACGCTGAGCGTCGAACATTTGCACCTGTGGGGCGGGCCGAGCGAGACGTATCACCTGACGGTCCTGCCTTACCAAGCCGGCTTCGACCTGGCGCTCGCCCTGGACCGCTTCGACGTGGCGCAGGGCGGCGTGCTGTCGCTGCCGCTGCTGCTGACGCGGCGCGACTACACCGGCCCGGTCGAGGTGAGCGTCGTCGGCCCGGCCGGTTTCACCGGGACCGTGACGCTTCCCACGGGTCAGCCGAGCAAGCCGGGCACGCCGGCGGGACAGCTCCCCGTCGCCGTCGCGCCCGACGCGGCGGTGGGGCCGCACGTCCTGCACGTCCACGCCAAGGCGACGATCAACGGACAGGTCGTGGTGCAATACCTGGGCGTGACGGCGCCGGTCAAGGCGGCACTGGGCGGTCTGGCGTACCCGCCGCGGCACCTCGAACACGGCGTCGCCGTCGCGGTCACGCAGCGGCCGCCGTTCGCGCTGGCGCTCAAGTTCGACGGCGCCGAGACGATCCGCGGCGTCGCCGCCACGCTGACGGTGACCGCCGCGCGTGTCCCCGGCTTCACGGAGGAGATCGCCCTGACGCCGGGGGCGCTGCCGGCGAACGTGTCCGCGGCCCTCAAGCCGATCCCGAAAGGGGCGAATGAGGTCAAGGTGCAGGTGACGCCGGCCGCCGCCGCGGCGCTGGGGACGTTTCCGATCGCCGTCGTCGGCAAGGCGAAGTATCAGGACCGCGACTTCACGGTGACGGCGCCGCCGGCGTCGCTGGCGGTGGTGCCGCCGTTCGCGCTGAAGGCGGAGCCGCTGCCGGTCAAGCTGCTCCCCGGAGGCAAGGCGTCGCTAAAGGTGACGGCGACCCGCAAGGGCGGCTACGCGGGGCCGATCACTCTTGAGGCGCGCAACCTGCCGGCGAACGTGACGGCGGCCAAGGCGACGATCGCGATGGGGGAGGCGGCGGCGGACCTGGAGGTGACGGCCGCCGCGAACGCCGCTGCGGGGGACAAGGCCGACGTGAACGTCCTCGGCACGGCGACCGACGCCGGCAACCAGACGGCCGCGACGGCGAATTTCACGCTGAGCGTCGGCAAGAAGTGAGCGCCTTTGCCGAGATCTCCCCTCCGAAGGAGGAGCGCGACGCCGCGCGCGAGAAGTGGCAGGAACTGATCCCGCCGAAGGGGACGTAGGAGATCACCCGCGCGCGGCTTCGCAGGTGCGAAGCCGCGCGCGGGTGGCGCTCACGCCACCTTCTTCAGCAGCGTGACCCGACCCGTCGCCACCCACTCGACGACGAAGATGTTCCCGTCCTTGTCGAAGCAGGCGTCGTGCGGGTGGACGAACTTGCCCGGCAGCCACTCCGCCGGATTCTGACGCACCTTGAAGCCGTCCAGCACCTTCTTGCGCCACGCCGCGTCCTCGCCGAGGTGGACGATCGGCTTATTCTCCTTATCGAACAGCGACACGCGCGCGTGCAGGTCGGGCAGCAGCAGCACGTCGCCGCGCGTGTCGGCGTTCGCCGGGAACAGCACCATCTCGCTCGCCTTCGACGCCTTCAGGAAGTTGCCGTCGAGGTCGAACCACTGCAAGCGGAAGTTGGCCCGGTCACAGACGACCAGCGTCGGCTTGCCCGCATCGCGGTCGTCCACCCAGAGGCCGTGCGGCGTGCGACACTTCCCGTCCTCGGCGCCGCCGCCGCTGAACGTCTTGAGCAGCTTGCCGTCCTTGTCGTACTTCAGGACGTAGTTCGACCCGTAGCCGTCGGCGACGAAGAAGCCGCCGTCGGCGAGGAAGGCCACGTTCGTCGGGTTGTACGGCGCCTTCGGGTCCGCGTACTCCTTCGTCTCCGGCCGGCCCTTTTGCCAGACGATTTCGCCCTTCAGCGTCGTCTTGAGGACTTTCAGCGTGGGGGTCCAGGTGTTCGTGAGGTAGAGGAATTCCTCGCCGCCCTCCTTGCGGACCTCGATGCCGTGCCCGCCGCCGTGCCACTCCTTGCCGAACGAGCGGACGAACTGGCCCTTCGGGTCGAACACCAGCACGGTGTCCATCTTCTTGCCGATTCCCTGGTGCGTGACGTAGACCAGCCCCTCGGAGTCGAGGGCGACGTTGTGAGTGGTCTGCCAGGCGTAGTCGGGCGGCAGCGTACCCCAATTGTGATGGCATTCGTAGCGATGTTCGCCGCCGCCGATGACGGGGGTCTTCGAGCCGGCCTTGTCCTCGGCGCCGAGGAGGGTCGGGCCGGACGCCGCCAGGGCCGCCCCGGCGGCGGCCGTCTTCAGGAAGTCGCGTCGGTGCATGGGTTTCTCCCGTGAGTCTTGGGCTTCCGGAAGAAATGTACGGCAGGGCGCGGCGGGTTGCAACGAGTTTCGCTCCTACCCGCCCGACAGCGACGACCGCAGCCAACCCTCGACGCGGGCCACGACCTCCTGCCGCGCGCCGGTGTAGAAGTGGTCCGCCCCTTCGACGACTTCGACGCCCAGCCACGGGTAGCGCCTCGCCAGCGCCGCCAACTCCTCCGGCGCCCCGGCGAAAGCCATGTTGTTCGCGACTTCGACGCTCCCCAACGTGACCAGCGTCGGGCGGCGGACGCCGGCGAGGAACCGGAAGTAGTTGTAGCGCTCGTCGGGGCCGTACTTCTCCAGGTAGCCGGCCGCCGTGACGACGAACGGCAGCGGCAGCGTCACTTCCATGAGAGCCGTCGGCCGCCCTTCCCGCGCCAGGCGCTCCGCCTCGCCGTAGGTTTCCAGGAACCGCGGCCCGTCGGCGCTCTGGCAGAACCACGAGTACGACAGGCGCGGCGGCGACACCGCGACGACGCACGCCGCGGCGAGGTTCGGCTCGTGGGCGAGGGCGTACAGCGACTTGACCGCCCCGCTGCTGTGGCCGAGGAGGCCGACGCGCGGGCCGGCGCACTGCCTCAGCCAATCGACCCAGGCGGCGAGGTCGTGGCGGCAGTCGTCGAGGGTCTCGTAGGCGGCGCCCTGACGCCGGCCGCCCCGCGGCGTCAGCGCCGTGCTGACGCCGTCGTGGCCGCGCGTGTTGACGCGCAGCACGCCGACGCCCATTGCCAGTAATCGCCCCGCGAAGGCGTCGAATAACGTCGAGCCGTAGAAGTTGCCGCCGGTGCCGTGGACGAGGCACGCGGCGTCCAGGGCGACGGACGGGGCGGCGCTCGCGGCCTGAAACAGGCCGTCGAGGCGCACGCCGTCGCGCGTCGTCGTCTGTACGAGGTCCACGAACACGACTCGCCCTCCCTCCCCAAGAGGCGTCGAGGGAAACGCCTCAGTCCAATCGGTCCAGCACGGCGACGCCCGGCGTCTCGCGCTCCCCTTCCATGCGCCGCACTAACTCGTACACCTTGCGGTTCAGCGGACACGGCCGCCCGCCGGCCAGGTCGATGAGGCGCCGGTTGTAATACTCGATCTCCGTCCTCCCTTTCGGCAGGTCGTTCGACATCGAACAGTACGTCTTGCGCAGCGTCGGGTAGAAGGCCCACGCCAGCGCGTTCGCCACGAACGGGCGGCGCAGGACGCGCGCCACCGTCGTCGGGTGCAGCGGGCCGACCTTGCCCAGCGGGATCTCGGCGCCTTTCAGGATGGCGTAGTTCTCCTGCAGCAGGGCGAAGAACAGCCGCCGCGCCTTCGGCACGCTCAGCAGCCGGCCGTTGTCGATCCCCGCCGCCGCCGCCAGGGGACTGATCGCCGCGTTGTACATCAGCTTCGTGTATTTGTAGGGCAGGATGTCCGGCACCACTTCGACGCGGAACGGGGCGTGGCGCCGCAGCGCGGCGGCGAGGTCGTCGAGGAGGCGCTGCGAAGCCGCGAGCGGCCCGGTCCCGCGCCGGCCGAGGTGCAGGCGGCCGTTGCGCGTGATGCGCGTCGACGTCCGGCCCGGCTCGCATTCGGAGACAAACGAGGCGATTCCTTCCAAACCGTCAGGGCGCTCTTCGAGGGCGCGGTCGAAGCCGTTCTGGATGGGAATCAGCGTCGTCGACGCGGGCAGCCGGGCGAGGACGGCGGCGTTGTCGTAGCACTTGGTGCAGAGCAGGACGACGGCGTTCGGTTCGGGATGCCAGTCGTCGAAGGGGACGAAGTCGGCGGGGTATGCCGGAGAGCCGTGGACGCGGACGCCGTGGGCGCGGCCCCAGAGGACTTTGGCGGGGTCGGCGTCGACGAAGGTGACGGGGACGCCGGCGGAGCGTAGGACGTGACCGACGGCGCAACCGATGCCGCCGGCGCCGACGACGGTGAGCCCTTCCCTAGGCATGATGATCCTCATGACCGACCGACCGTCCGCTTGCGGCTTCGCCGGTGCGAAGCCGCAAGCGGACGGTCAGGGCGTGCTTTCCAGCGCCTGCCGCGTGCGCTCCGCCTCGGCTCTCACGGCGGGGTCGGCGCTGGTTTTCACCTTGTCGACCGACGCGACGAGGTCGGTCAGGTTGATCCGCGCGTTCTTTCGGTGCAGTTCCGCGACCGCTCGCAGCGCCGTCAGGACGGTTTGTTGGGCCGTCGCCTGGTCGGCGATCTCGCGGCCGTCCTTGCGCCGGCGCACGCGGTGCTGCTCCTGCTGCTCCGATTCGTCGAGCATCTCCTTCAGCAACGCGAACGGCGTGCGGTCGCTGCCGCGCTGCGCCAGGGCGACGGCGGCGTTGTAGCGGATCTTCGCGCCGGGGTCGCGGGTAAACGTCGGGTCGTGCTCGGCGTTCTTCTCGGACAATTGGGCCAGCAAATCCTCGCCCTCGCCGCGATCCTCCAACCGGGCGAGCAGGGCCTGCTCCATGCGGGCGGACGCGGCGGCGTCGCCTTCCCAGAAGTTCATGGCGAAGACGGCGATCTCACGCAGGAAGGGGTTCTTGTCCTCCGCGGCGCGGGTCAGCACCTCGTCGACGCCGAGGGCGCTCGGCCGTCCCGCCTCGCGACCCTGGAGGTAGGCCAGCGCCGCCGCCGCCGTCGCAGCACGCTCGCCGTCGCCGGCCGACTCACGCTCGAAGCCGCCCAACACCGCCTGGCGCCGCTCGGCGGGCAGCTTGTCGAAGCGCTTCAGGCTGTCGCCGAGCTTGGCCAGCGCCCAGAGGGCGCGCCAGCGGCGGACGAGTTGGGCTTCCGGCGCGCCGTCGCCGCCTTCGAGGGCCATCTGCTTCAGCTGAGGTACGCCGACGGGCGACGCCAGGTTGCTGACGCAGGCGAGGACGTAGAGGAGGTAATTTTCGCTTCCCGTCAGGGGCGAGTCGGCGGTGCCCGGCGTCGGCTCCTCGTCGGCCTGCTCGATCGCCTTGCGCAGCTCGCCGGCGAGGTCGAGGGCGAAGGCCGGCTCGGAGGCGAGGCGGTCGTCGCGGAGCAGCACCTGGGCGAGGTCGCTCGCCGCCCGCTTGCGGACGTCCGGGTTGTTGCTGCGCAGCTTGTCGAGGAACGCTTCCGGCGTCTTGAGGACCGACGAGCCGGTGACGTTCAGGAACAGGTAGGCGACGGCGAACAGGCCGAGGACGATGCTCAGCGGGACGACGAAGAGCTTGACGATGTGGCTCGCCGACGGGGGCGTGACGGGCGGCAGGCCCTTGACGGCGTCGTGGTTCGAGGACGGAGCCGGCGGCTGCATTGCGGGAAGTCTCTCTCGGCGAAGGGGCGGACGGGCGTTTGGGGGGAACGGGATCAATTGTATTGATAGCCGAGCCCCCCGCGCCGTCAAGAGCGGGTACGGGCGCTTGACAGGCGCGCGCCGCGCCTGCTAGGGTGACAGGAAACCGTACCGACCGGCTCGCCGCCGGCCCGAGCGAAGGCGCGAGCCATGTCCCTGACGCTGGAACAATACGCGGCCTATTTGGACACCAGGGATCTCCCCTGGCCGGCGCCGCCCGAGGTCGACCGGCCGAAGGCGAAACCGCACCTGACGCGCCTGCCGAACGTCCGCGCCGTCACCTGGAACGTCTACGGCACGCTGCTGGCCGTCGTCGGCGGCGAGTTGCTGTTTCAGCACCCCAACGACTTCGTCATGAACGTGGCCCTGGAGAAGACGGTCCAGGAATTCAAGATGTGGGCCTCGATGTCGCGCAAGCCGGGGCAGCCGTCGGAGTACATGAAGATCATTTACGAGCAGGTGTACGACCTGCAGCGCCTCGTCTCCGGCGGACCGGAGAAGTACCCGGAAGTCCTGGCCGACCGCGTCTGGGACGCGATCATCAAGAAGCTGTTCCAGAAAGACTACAAGTTCGACACCAACTTCTTCGGTTCCCTCAACGAGTACAGCGCTAAGGTGGCGTACTTTTTCCACGCCAGCTTGCAGGGGAGCGGCTGCTACCCCGGCGCCGCGGCGGCGCTGCACCACGTCGCGCAAGCGGGCCTGGCACAGGGCCTGTGCGCCGACGCCCAGTGTTTTACGACCGTCCAACTCCAGCGCGGCGTGGCACAGCAGGCGTCGGGCCGCCTGGACGACCTGATCCCGCCGGCGCTGCGGGCCTTGTCGTGCGACGTGCGCGGTAAGAAGCCGTCGGAGCGGTTGTTCCGCCATTCGCTACAACAGTTGAGTCAGCGCGGCGTGACGCCCGATCAGGTGCTGCACGTCGGCTCGCGCGTCACGCAGGACATCGTGCCGGCGAAGCGGTTGGGGATGAAGACGGCGCTGTTCGCCGGCGACCGGGCCTCGCTGCACACGACGCCGGAGCAGCTGAAGGAGCCGGCGAGCCGGCCGGACGTGCTGCTGACGGAGTTGACTCAGATGACCGAGGTGGTCGGGTAGCCGGAGAACGACGATGCCTCCCGAGTTGCATTTCGACCCGTCCCGCCTCGACCTGGGGCGCGTGGTCGCCGACCAGGAGGCGATCCGCCGCGTCATCCCGCAGCGCTTCGAGATGGAGCAGTTGACGGCGATCGTCCACGTCGACGAGGAACGCCATTTGCTCGCCGGCTACAAGGACGTGCGTCCCGACGAGTTCTGGGTCCGCGGCCACATGCCGGGCGACCCGCTGCTGCCGGGCGTGCTGATGTGCGAGGCGGCGGCGCAACTCTGTTCGTACTACATCGTCAAGCACAGCGGCCTGATTTCCGACGGGTTCATCGCCTTCGGCGGCCTGGAGAACGTGCGCTTCCGCGCCCCCGTGCGCCCCGGCGACCGTCTGATCCTGGTCGCCAAGGCGACGCGGCTGCACCGGCGTCAGAGCGTCTTCGACGTGCAGGGCTTCGTCGGCGCCACGATGGTGTTCCACGCCGGGATCATCGGCGTGCCGTTCCAGCGCAAAGAGCCCGCTGAGGCGGGGGAGACCTGACCGTGCGCAAGTCGGCCCGCCTGCCCCTGGAAGAACTGGAACCGTTCCTGCTCGCAACGCCCGACCCGCCGGCGCCCATCGACTGGGCGACGGTCTTCCACAACGATCACCCCGTCGAGCTGGAAGTCGGCTGCGGCAAGGGGCTATTCCTGCTCAACGCCTCGCTGGCGTGCCCCGACGTCAACTTCGTCGGCGTCGAGATCGTGCGCAAGTACGCCCTGTTCACGGCGACGCGGATCGCCAAACGCGGCCTGCGCAACGTGCGTATGGTGTGCGCCGACGCCGGCCGCTTCCTGACGGGCTGCGTGGCGACGGCGTCGCTCCGGGCGGTTCACGTCTACTTTCCCGACCCGTGGTGGAAGAAGCGCCACCACAAGCGGCGCGTGTTCACGGCGGCGTTCGCGGCGCAGTGCGCGCGCGTGCTGCGGCCGGGCGGACACCTGCACGTCGCCACGGACGTCGCGGAATACTTCGCCGTCATGGGCGAGGTGCTGGCGCAACAAAAGGGACTCAGTCCGCTGCCGCCGCCGGAGATGAAAGGGCCGGAACACCCGATGGACTACCTGACGAACTTCGAGCGGAAGGCGCGTCTTCAGGGCCAGCCGGTCTATCGGGCGCTGTACGAGCGGGCGCTCACCAGCGAATGACCGCTGTCCCCCACGCCAGGCCGGCGCCGAAACCACTCAGCACGAGCAGGTTCCCCGGTTGCACGCGCCCCTCGGCGACGGCCTCGTCCAGCGCCAGCGGCACCGACCCGGCCGAGGTGTTGCCGTAGCGTTCGAGGTTGTTGAAGACGCGGCCGCGCGGGATGTGCAGCACGTCGACGGCGGCGTTGATGATGCGGATGTTGGCCTGGTGCGGGACGTAGAGGTGAATGTCGTCGGACTTCAGGCCGCTGTGGGTGAGGACGTCCTGGATGGTGTCGCACAGGATGGCGACCGCCCAGCGAAAGACGCTGCGGCCGTCCATGTGCATGAAATGCAGCCCCTTGGCGAGCAGGTCCGGCGTCGGCGGCATACGGCTGCCGCAGGCGGGGCGGCTGAGCAGGTCGCCGCCCGAGCCGTCGGAGCCCATGCTGTAACTGAGAATGCCCTGGTCGGGTCGGCCGCGCGTCAGCAGCACGGCGCCGGCGCCGTCGCCGAACAGGGGATACGTCTTCAGGTCGTCCGGGTTGACGACGCGCGAGTTGCAGTCGCCGCCGATGACCAGGGCCAGATCGCTGGCGCCGGAGACGACGTAGGCGGCCGCCGTCACCAGGGCGTACATGAAGCCGGCGCACGCCGCCTCGACCTCGATGGCCGGGCAGGAGAGTTTCAGCCGGTCCTGGACGAGGCAGGCGGTCGAGGGGAAGGCCATGTCGGGCGTGAACGTCGCCAGGACGAGCAGGTCGATGTCCTTCGGGTCGGCGCCGCTGGAGTCGAGACAGCGCCGGGCGGCCTCATGGCACAGGTCGCTGGTCGCCTGGTGCGGCAGGGCGTGGCGGCGCTCGTAGATGCCGGTGCGCTTGACGATCCAGTCCGAGTCGAATCCCAGCCGCTGGCGCAGGTGTTCGTTGGTCACGACGGCGTCGGGGACGTAGCTGCCGGTGCCGAGGATGCGCACGCCCTTGAGACTGCGGCAGCGCGGGCGCGGAAGGGGGGATCGTTCGTCACTCATGAGTCTTCCGACCGCTTGAGGTACCCGGATCAGACGAGGGAAGTATACACGGACCCGGGGCCTACGGGCAATACCCCCGAGGACGCCTTGCCCTCGGCCTCCCCGCACGCTACCGTCAAGCCGTCGCCCCGCGGACTGACGCCATGAACGACCCCTCACTCCCGGACACGCGCTGGCTGCGCTGGCCGCTCGCCTTCGTCTGGCTCTGGACCGGGCTGGCGGTCTTCCACCCCGAGTACCGGCGCCTGGGCGAGGAGTATTTGGCGCCGTTCGGCCTGCCCGCGTGGGTGATGTACGCCACCTGCGCGGCGGAGGTACTGCTCGGGCTGCGCGTGGCGCTCGGCCGGGCCGCCGCATGGGTGTCGGCCTTCCAGGCGGCCTTGATTGTCGGCTTTAGCGCCCTTCTGTCCTTTTCGCAACCGGAATTGTGGTTCCATCCCTTCGGCGTGCTGACCAAGAACATTCCGCTTCTGGCGCTGATCGGCGTGGCGTGGCGGGCCGAGCGCGGCCGCCCTTGAGGCGCGACGGGAGAACGCGATGACGAACGGCGCGAAACCGGCCGTGGTGCTGCTCAGCGGCGGACTCGACTCGGCGACGGCGCTGGCGGTGGCGCGGCGCGACGGCTTCCGCTGTCACGCCCTGAGTTTCGCCTACGGCCAGCGCCACGCCGCCGAGTTGGACGCGGCCCGGCGCGTCGCGGCGGCGCTCGGCGCGGCCGAACACCGCGTCGTCCCCATCGACCTCCGCGCCTTCGGCGGCTCGGCGCTGACCGCCGACATCGACGTGCCCAAGGACCGGCCCGCCGACGCGATGGCCCACGGCATCCCGGTCACTTACGTCCCGGCGCGCAACACCGTCTTCCTCGCCTTCGCCCTCGGCTGGGCGGAGGTGCTGGGCGCCTTCGACATTTATCTCGGAGTCAACGCCGTCGATTACTCGGGCTATCCCGATTGCCGGCCCGAGTTCGTCGAGGCGTTCGAGCGCCTGGCGAACCTGGCGACGAAGGCCGGCGTCGAGGGGGTGGGGCAATTTCGCGTCCGCGCGCCGCTGATCCGCCTTACGAAGGCCGAGATCATCGGCCTGGGGGCGTCGCTCGGCGTCGACTACGGCCTGACGCACAGCTGCTACGACCCGACCCCGGACGGCGCCGCCTGCGGCCGCTGCGACTCGTGCCTGCTGCGCCGCGCCGGCTTCGTGGCGGCCGGCGTCCCCGACCCGACGCGCTACGCTGCTCTTGCAAAACCTCGGACGCCGCTCTAATCTTGCTGCCAACCCCAAGGCGCTGTTAGTCGTTCCGAGAAAGGGACCGTCATGGAACTGCCGAGCCGTCCGAAGAACGATCGCTACACCCGACCGGGACAGTACCTCGAACTGGAGCGCTGCCTCCGAGCCAACCCCGCCTGCGCCGACGTCCCGACCCTCGTCGCCTACGCCTTCGACTGGCGCACGCGCCTCGGGCCGTTCCTCTTCGCCGACATGCGCCTGCTGACCGCCGGCCCGCGCGCCGTCGCCGCGGCCTTGTACAACGCCGGCTTCACCAAGCTGCGCGTCGTCCAGCGGCAGTGGAACCGCGAGCTGCGGCCGAGCGAGGCGCGCTTCGACGGCCGCCCGCCGCAGATGCTCTTCGTCTCCAGTATGCAGATCCACAGCGCCAGCGCCTACGGCCTCATCGCCGACGCCTACCGCCTCGGCGACGAACGGCCGCTCATCTTCGCCGGCGGCGCCAAGGCCATCTACGAGCCGTGGGACTTCTTCGACTTCGCGCACGAAGGCCGCGACTACGACGCCGACGTCGTCATCACCGGCGAGGAGTTCGTCGCCCTCGAGCTGCTCGACCGTATCATGGAGGCGCGCGCCGGCGGCGAACACCCGCGCCGCACCTTCCACCGCCTGCGCCGCAGCGGCCTGCTCGACGACATTCCGGGTCTCGTGTTCCGCGAGGGCGACGAGAAGGCACCGCCGGGCCGCCTCGTCAACACCGGCATCCAGCGCCTGGTGCAAGACCTCGACGAGCTGCCGCACCCGATTATCGGCCTCGGCCTGCTCGAGCCGCCGCACCGCCGCCGCACCCTCGCCCGCGGCCCGGTGCCGCTCGACAGGCTGTCGCGCCACGCCGGCATGGTGTCGCTCGTCACGACGCACGGCTGCAAGTTCCACTGCTCCTACTGCCCGATCCCGGCCTACAACCAGTTCACCTTCCGCGTCAAGAGCGGCGCGCGGCTGCGCGACGAGATGCAAGTCATCGCCGAGCGCACCCGCATCAAGGCGTTCTTCGGCACCGACGACAACTTCTTCAACACGCGCGAGGCGGTCGAGGAGACCTTCGCCGAGCTGGCGAAAGGCCGGGTCGACGGCAAGCCGTTCCGCGACAGCGTCTTCTTCGGCACCGAGGCGACCGAGTTCGACGTCTTCAAGAACCAGGACCTGCTGCCGCTGTGCCGCGAGGGCGGCTTGCGCGCCATCTGGTTCGGCATCGAGGACATGACCGCCGAGTTGATCAAAAAAGGACAGAGTCCGGAAAAGACGCAAAAGCTCTTCAAGATCCTCAACGGGTACGGCATCTGCCCGATGCCGATGATGATGCACCACGACGGCCAGCCGCTGGCGTCGCGCGGCACCCTGTACGGCCTGGTCAACCAGGTCAACTTCCTGCGCAAGAGCGGTTCGGTGAGCGTGCAGGTGACGATCCTGACGCCGTCGGTCGGCAGCAAGGGCTACGAGGAGTCGTTCCGGAAGGGCATGGTCATCGAGCAGGCCGGCGACGCACGGCTGGAGGACCACCACTACGACGGCAACCACTGCATCGCCAGCGAGGACCCGCACCCCTGGCACAAGCAGCTCAACATCTACCTCGCCTACGCCTGTTTCTACAACCCGCTGAACTTCGTGCGGGCGATCCTCGGCTGGAAGGACCCGTCCTGGTCCTACCGGGTGATGTACCAGGTCTACGGCATGATCGGCGTGGTCAAGTCGTTTAAGGAGGGCTTCCGTTGGCTGTGGGGCCTGTACCGCGGGCCGATCAAGAAGATGACCGACCTGCCGCGCCGCCGCCTGCTCATGGTGCCGCCGCCCGCCTCCCGCTTGGGGCTTCGCACTCATCATGTCGCGAAGCCGCAAGCGGCGGAGTAAACGATGCCCTCCGACCTCCAGGGCCACCGCGGCGCCCGCGGCCTGCGGCCGGAAAACACTTTGCCGAGCTTTGAAGTTGCCCTCGACGCCGGCGTGACCAGCATCGAGACCGACGTTCACCTGACGGCCGACGGCGTGCCGGTGGTCTACCACGACGCGCGGATCAGTCCCGACCTGTGCCGCCGCCGTCGGGGGAGTCGCGTCCCGCCGCCGTCGCACCGGCCGTTGCTCAGTTCGCTCTCTGCCGCCGAAGTAACAGGCTACATCGCCGACCGCAACCCGGACCCGCGTCGCTTCCCCGAGCAGAAGACCGACGTGACGCCGGTTGCCGCCCTGTTCGCGGAGCAACAGGGCTTGCACCCTTATGCCGTGCCGACGCTGGCGCTCGTCCTCGCCTTCGCCGACGCTTACGCCGGCGCCCTCGGCAAGGCCGCCGGCAAGACGCCGACCCAGCGAAGTCGGGCGCAGCAGACGCGCTTCGACCTGGAACTCAAGCGCGTGCCGTTCTACCCCGAGGCGGTCGGCGATGTCTTCGACGGCGAGGCGCCGGGGCTTTTGGAGAAGGTGATTCTCGACGTGGCGCGCGACCCCCATTGGGGGCGGCGCGTGGCGGTGCGGAGTTTCGACCATCGTTCCGTCCGCGCCCTGACGCAGGCACTACCCGATCTGCCGGCCGCCGTCCTGATCGCCGAGACGGCTCCGGTCGACCCGGCGGCGCTGGTGCGAGCCGCGGGAGCGGATACCTACTGTCCCGATTATCGCTTCCTCGACGAGCGCCAGGTCCGGCAGTGTCACGCCGCGGGGGTGCGCGTGATTCCGTGGACGGTGAACGCCCTGGTCGACTCCCGGCGCCTCTTCTTCTGGGAGGTCGACGGCATCACCACCGACTACCCCGGCTGCCTACGGGCGTAGGAGCGGCGCCAGGTCGATCTCCTTCAGCGGCAGCGCCGACGACGGGCACGCCCCGACGGCCAAATGCAGCTTGAGCGCCGCCGGCTCGAAGACCATCGTTTGCAGCGTCGCGGAGCCTTGATTGGCCGCGTGCAGGTGTCGCGCCACGTCCTTCAGCCCGAACTTCTCGCGCGACGCCCGACTCGCGTCGAGCCGGTCCAGGCGGTAGCACTTCTGGCCGACGCCCAATTCGCGCGAGCAGAAGTGGTTCGTGCAGGTGTTAATGTCCTCCTCCGGCTTGCGCACCACGACGCTCTTCGTCGTGAACTCGAAGACGGCGCCGCCGTCCTTGTCGCACACGCCGAGGTTGAGCATCGTCGTCCGCCGCACGGAGCGCAGCAGCTTTTCCGCCTCCGCAATGTTGGCGCACTCCTCCAGGATGCGGCGGAAGCAGAGCGTGTACGGCGTCCCCTGCGGGTCGAACCGGGTCGATTCGTCCCTGGTGCGCCGCACCTCGTGGACCGCGAGGGCGAGGCCGTCTTCGTTGATGCCCGACAGGCAGCCGACCATGCCGGGGAAGTTGACCGACGCGAACGCCTTCTTGCCCTTCGGCCGGTAGACGGTGACGAGGCTGTAATCCTGAAGGAAGCCGAGGGTCGGGTAGTCGAGGTTGCGGCCGAAGAGCGGCCCGCCGGTGGCGCTGCGGGCGCGGCCGACGATGAGGCTCGAACAGCCCGCCGCCTTGCTCACGTCGGGGAAGGCGTTGCCGAAGATCGCCAGGTCGCGGGAAACGCCGCCCTTCTTGGCGAGGGCCTCCAACTCACGCAGGTGGTCGGGCGGGAACCCCGGCTCGAGCGACTTGCCCATCGCGAAGAACACCGGCCACAAGACGTCCAGGCGTTCCCGGCGGACGAGGTCGCGCGGGAAACCCATCATGCGCTGGAGCGGCCGTTCGGTCAGCGCCGCCGCCTGCTCGCCGATTTCCTCGGGCGTCCCTTCGAGGAGGAGCACCGGCACGCCGTTGACGTGCTTCAACTCTCCCTTGCCGTACTTGCCGTCGCTATAACGGGAGGCGTCGGCCGCGCGGAGCGGGGCGAGCGGGACCAGACACGCGACCAGGACGAGGAGCGAAGACGCGCGGCGCATCGGGCATTCCTCCGGGGGGTGAGCCGCCCGCCCTTGGGGCGGCGCGGACGAACGTATAACCTATAACATGAGCCGCCGCGCGACACAACGGCCGGCTTCGAGGGAGAGTGATTCGTGAGATACGCCGTCCTCGGCAGCGCCGGCCAACTGGGCCGCGATCTGTGCCCGCGCCTCAGCGGCGACGTCACGCCCCTGACGCGCGAGCGCGCCGACCTGACGCGCCCCGACCAACTCCGTGCCACGCTAACGGAGTTGCGCCCCGACGTCGTCGTCAACTGCGCCGCCTACAACCTCGTCGACCAGGCGGAGACCGAGCCGGACGCCGCGTTCGCCGTCAACGCCTGGGGCGTGCGGAGCCTGGCGGAGGTCTGCCGCGACCTCGGCTGCGTCCTCGTCCACTTCAGCACCGATTACGTCTTTGGCCTGGACGAGACGCGGGCGACGCCGTTCGCGGAGAGCGACGCCCCCGGCCCGGTGAGCGTCTACGGCCTGAGCAAACTGTGCGGCGAGTACGTCGTGCGTTCGACGTGCCCACGCCACTTCGTCGTGCGCACCTGCGGCCTGTACGGCGTCTGGGGCAGCGGCGGCAAGGGCGGCAATTTCGTCGAGACGATGCTGCGCCTCGCCGGCGAGGGCAAGCCGCTCAAGGTCGTCGCCGACCAGACGTGCACGCCGAGCTACACCGCCGACGTCGCCGCCGCCGCCGCGGCTCTGACGACGAGCGATCGCTACGGCCTGTACCACCTGACGAACGCCGGCGCCTGTACCTGGAACGAGTTCGCTCGCGCCATTTTCGAGTTGGCGGGCCTGACGGTCGATCTGTCGCCGACGACGAGCCGTGAATTCGCGCGGCCGGCGCGGCGACCCGGTTATAGCGTCCTGTCGCTCAAGGGCTACGAGGCGCTCGGCCTGCCGCCGGTGCGGCCGTGGCGCGCGGCGCTGGCGGCGTACCTGGAGGAGAGGAAGCGGAAGGCGTGAGCGACGGCACGTCCTGAGTACTCGTCGTCGCCGGGCCATACTCCGAGGTTTTCCCATGACGCGCATGACATTCCCGGTCCTTCTCCTCGCCCTCTTCGTCGGCGCCGTCCGCGCGGACGACAAGGCCAAGGACGAGAAGCCGTCGTCCGAACCGCGGCGCTACGAGTACCGCAAGGAGCACGACCCGGACGGCATCGGCAAGTTCTACATGGGCCGCGAGATCGCTCACGTCATGGGCCACCAGGCCGCCGGCTGGCTCGAACGGCCGGAGCGCGAGCGCGAGGAGGCGCCGGCGAAGCTGCTCAAGGCGCTCGACCTGAAGCCGGGCCTCGTCGTCGCCGACATCGGCGCCGGCAGCGGCTACCACGCCTTCCGCATGGCCGAAAAGGTCGGCGACAAGGGCAAGATCCTCGCCGTCGACATCCAGCCCGAGATGCTCGCGATCATCCGCCAGAAAATGAAGGAACAAAAGATCGCCAATGTCGAGCCGGTCCTCGGCGTCGAGGACGACCCGAAACTGCCCGCCGGCGGCGTCGACCTCATCCTGCTCGTCGACGTCTACCACGAGTTCTCGCAGCCGTTCGAGATGACGCAAGCAATGGTCAAGGCCCTCAAGGTCGGCGGCCGTCTCGCCTTCGTCGAGTTCCGCCTTGAAGACCCCGACGTGCCCATCAAACTCGTCCACAAGATGACCGAGAAGCAGGTCATCAAGGAGATGGAGCCGCACCCGCTGAAGTGGGTGAAGACCGACAAGAGCCTGCCGTGGCAGCACGTCATCGTCTTCGAGAAGAAGGCCGGGGACGCCGGGAAGCGCTGAGAGTCCATCCGGGTATCACGAAAGGCGGGGTGCCTTTGACGCCCTCTCGACAAGCCGCGCCGCCTGATTTACACTGACGGAGACACGGCAGGAGCCCGCGTCCGCCGCAGCGCCACGGCGTCAGGGTGATGATTCACTGTGGGAGGTACGTCCGTGAGCATCGTCCGCGTCGGCCTCGCCGAGACCAAGAACTTCGCCGAGGGCTACGAAGCCATCTTCGGCAAGAAGAAACCGGAGACGGAACCGAAGAAGGAAGAGCCCGCCGCCCAGGCCGAAGCCGCCAAGAAGAAGAAGCCGGCCAAGAAGAAGTAAACGCGACCGGCCCGAGCCGCTCGCGGCTTCGCGGAGTGCGAAGCCGCGAGCGGCTTTCTTATGGCGCCGAGGGCTCCGGCAACTCCTGCGGCCGGGCGCCGGCGTGCTGCGGCCCGCCGCCCTCGACCTTGAAGGCGTCGCGCGTCACTTCCGCCGGCGGCACCGTCGGCCACAGCGGGCCGGCGAAGTTGACCATCCCGTTACGGCTGCCGGCCTCGGCCGCGAAGGCGCGCCACGCCTCCCACGACATGCCGTCAGCCGGCATCTCGTTGTCGCCGCGCGGCGGCCCGTCGACCATATTCGCGAAGGCGCGGCTGTAAACGTTGTCGCCGCCCTTCCACGTCAGCTTCTTCTTCAACTCGTCGCCGGCGGCGCTCGGGCCGTCGAGGTGGATCAGCGACGCCTTGCCGTCCGCCGCCGCCGAGGCGAACAGCGACGACGACGCCCGGTCGACCTCGACGGGCACCAGGTAGCGCAGGTCGCGGCAGCGCAAGCGCACCAGATTCGCGCCCAGGTAGGTGGTGACGTGGTCGAGCGTCAGCAGGACCTTCTTGCCGGGCGCGGGCGGCGAACTCTCGTCGGCGTTGTCGACGCTGAGCAGCGAGCCGGTCAGGGCGACGAGCGACTCGGCGACGGTCAGCCGGAACGGGTGGTTGTTGCGCGACGCCACCAAATCGCCCTCGCCGCGGACGAAGCAGCCGCGGAAGTCGACGTGCGGCCCGGCGCCGTCGCGCCCCGCCGCCCCCTCGCGGACGTCGGGGAGTGACACCGCCGCCAACGTCTTCGGCATGCCTTCCAGCGTGAGGACGCACCTCTTGAAGAGGACTCCGCCGTCGCGCGGCAGGGCCACGGCGCTGACCGTTTCGCCGGCGCCCTGAGACGAGAGACGGATTTCCAGGTTCTCCAAAGTCAGCTGTCCGCCCTGGACGCGCAGGGCGGCGTCCCGGTCGGAGACGTCGTCGAGCAGCAGCACCGGGCGGTAGCCGTCCTCAGCCTTGAGGGTGACGTTGCCCCGCAGCGTCGCCGGGTGGACCTTCAGGGCGCCGTTGTGGCGCAGCGCGATAAGGATGTCGTCGCCCGGCTCGACCGCCCCGAGCGCCTCGCCGAGCGTCCGGTAGACGCCCGCGCCGGTGTCCTTCGTCGGGTCGACCACGACGCGCCGCGCCAGCCCCGACGCGGCACGCGCGCCGCGCGGCGGCACCTGGCCCTCGTAGAGGGCGCCCCACGGCGTCGCCTTGTGCAGGCCGGCCACCTGGTCGAGGTTCGGCCCGAGCAGCAGCTCCGCCGCGAGGGAGGGCCGGTCGAGGTCGACGGCGAACGCCGCCAGCAGATCCTTCGGCTCCAGCAGGTGCGCGAGCAGGGCGCGCGGGTCCTTCTCCTTCCACGGGCGCAGCGCCGACGGCAACACCTTCTCGTCGGTCCCGCGCAGCTCGTCGAGCTGGGCGGCGAACGGCTCCGGCTCGACGGCGGTCCCTTCGTCGCCCGTCCGCAGGCGCACGGCGTCGAGGTTGAAGTAGCGGTTCTGCTTGCCGACGTAGGCCATCGCTTCGCCGCCGCGGTCGGCCTGGCGGAGGAGGCAGGCGAACCGGGGCTCCGTCATCATCATGGCGCGCTCCGGCGCGTCGGCGACGCGCGCGAACAGGCACGCCTCCGCCTTCACCTTGTCGCACGCGGTCCGTTCGTCGCACTGGGCCAGCGCCCACTCGTCGCCGACCATCGCCGTGCAGTGCGCGAGCGCCAGGGAACTCTTGCGGCCGCCCTCGCGGAAGTGGAACAGCGCCGCGTGCGGGGCGAAGGCGCAGCCCTCGGCGCGGACGACGACGGCTCCGCCGATCACCACCGCGTCCTGTCCGCCTTCTTTCACGTCGCGGAACACGGCGTTCGGGCCGGCGCGCTCGACCTGCCCCGCCGCGAAGAAGCCGCACGCCTGAAAGTCTGTCTCCGGCGCCCGCGCCGCGCCGGCGGCGCCGATGCCCACGGAGGCAAAGCGCTCCTGCGTGTCCGCCGGCGCCGAGCCGGTGATCTGGACGAAGTCGCACTCGCTGACCTTGTAGGCGCGGGCGCCGCGCAGCTGCACCCCCGCCCCGCCCCGCGTTCGGCCCAGCCCCGCGTCGAGTACAAAGCGGAGCTTGTATAACTCCACAGTCTCGGCGGCGTCGAGGGTCAGGCCAGGCCAGGGGTCGCGCTCCCCTTCCTTGCCCAGCGCCCACAGCGTCGGCCGACGGCCGTCCTTGCCCTCGCCGCGGAGGATGATCTTGCGGCCGCGCAAGACCACCGACGATTCGGCCGCGTCGCCGCGCTCGGCCGGGAGGAAGTCCTCCGTCACTGTCAGGTCGACGACCTTCAGTTCCTTGTCCGCCTGGAGCAGGCGGGCGAGGTCGGCGAGTTGGCGCCAACTCGAAACGCGCTGCCGCAACTCCGGCACGGCGGCGTTGTTCGCGACCGCCGTCTCGGCGCCTGACGTTGCCGGGGACGGGACAGGCCGCCCCGCGTCGTCGCCGACCTTCGCGGCGGGTCCGATCGGCGGCGCCGCGTCGTTCACGCCCGACCGCGGCGGCGTGCCGACGAGGAAGACGAGTACGATGACGATGGTGGCGGCGAGGCCGGCGACCAGGAGCGGCCGCGTCCGCGGAGCGTCCGGCAGCGGCGCGTCAACGAAGAGAACGCCGTCGGCTCGCCCGTCGCCGGAGCCGAGCCGCTGCGTCACTTGCAGCAGGTGTTCGACGAGTTGTTCGGGGCGCTGGTAGCGCTGGCGGACGTCCTTGGCCATCATCTTGCCGAGGACGGCGGCCACGTCGTCCGGCACCTCGGAGTTCAACTCGCGCGGGTCGGTGGGCAAGACGTGCTGGTGGTGGTGCAGCTTCTTGGCGGCGGTCCCTTCCGGCACGGGAGCCACGCCGGTCAGGATGTGGTAAAAAGTGCAACCGAGAGAGTAGATGTCGCTGCGCGAGTCGGCCTCGCGCGGCTCCAGCGCCTGCTCGGGCGAGATGTAGTCGAAGGTGCCGAGGGTAACGCCGGACTGCGTCAGGCCGTCGTCGGCGTGCGGCTCCAGGCTGCGCGCCAGGCCCATGTCGACGAGCTTCGCCCGGCCGTTGGAACTGACGATGATGTTCGACGGCTTGATGTCGCGGTGGACGACGCCGCGCTCGGCGGCGTGCGCCAACCCGGTGGCGATTTGCAACATGCAGTGCAAGGCTTCCTGCACCGGCAGCGGGCCGCGGCGGTCGAGGATCGCGCGCAGGTTGTCGCCCTCGACGTACTCGAAGGCGATGAAGTGCAGCCCCTGGTCCTCGCCGCAGAAGAAGACGCGGGCGATGGTTTCGTGGTCGAGCTTGGCGGCCGCGCGCGCCTCCTGGTGAAAGCGGCGCACGTTCTCCGGGTCGACGGCCATGTCCGGCGGCAGGATCTTGAGGGCGACGGAGCGGTCGAGCTGGGTGTCGCGGGCGCGCAGGACCGCCGCCATCCCGCCGACGCCGATCGGCTCGATCAGCTCGAAGTGCGCGAGCGTGCGGCCGCGCAGGAGGCCGTTGAGCAGGTTGTTCTCGGCGGGGCGCGGCAGACCCTTGGAGATGATGGTCGGCGTGTCGTCGGACGGTTCGGGAAGGCCGTTGGTGAACAGGTCCGTGGCGACATCGCCGGGCGTCCGCGGCGGCGGCGCTTCCGGCGACGGCACGTCTGGCCCCGCCGCCGGTGGTAGTCGCTGCTCGGACATGTCGCTTGCGTCGGGTTTCTAACCCGCCCCTCCTGGGTGAGGCGGCGACGGCCTCGGCCGTCGCGCCGCCATCGTCGGCGGCGCACTCGTTCCGTACAGGGTGACGAGGCAGATCCCCGGGCGCTCCCTCCCTCCGCGAGACGTGATGAACAGGGACGGGAACGCAAGCTATGACACGAGAATAAACTATACGCCTTTCTCCCCCCGACTGTCAATCGGGCAGCCGGATTCCTCAGTGGACACACGAACAGGATGTGGGCGCCGTGGAGAGGACGCGGCGCCTGGCAAGCGCCGCCGCCTTCGGGTACAGTGAAGAGCGTCGCCCCGAACTCACCGGGAGCCTTCGCGATGGACGAAGACGAAATCCTCTACCGGAAGCGGCGCGAGAAGATGCTCGTCGTGTCGTTCGGGTTCATCGGCCTGTTCGGGCTGCTGGTCACGTTCACCGTGCTGACGGGCGGGTTTCTGCTGTACATCCTGCTCGTGGGAGGGGTGATGGCGGCGTTCGGGGCGTTTCACTACTTGCTGTGGGGAAGAATGCTGTCGGAGAACACCGCCGGCGAGCGCGAGGAACTGGAGGCGCGGGAGCGCGCCGAGGCCGAGTCGTGGGAGCAGGACGACCCGCGCCGGCCGCGCCATTTCTGACGAGCCGCTCGCGGCTTCGCACGTGCGAAGCCGCGAGCGGCAGGACGGTCATCGCCGCGCCACTTGTTTGCTTTGCGCGTCGCGGAGGACCGTCAGGAATTCTTCAAGATTGGTGATCGTGCCGCCGTAGCGGCCTACCTCGGTCCCCTTCAACTTCCCGTCCTCGTCCGGCGCGTCCTTGCTCGGCCGCAAAAGGACGTAAAACGGGTTCGCTTCCTCGCCGAACGTCGCAGAACGCCAATCGGCGTTGACTTTGCCGCGGCGCTCGGCTTCGTCGCTCGACAGGCCGGGATCGGGCACGGTGTCCGTATACAGTTGCACCCGCACGAACTTCGCCAACTCGGCCCGCACGTCCTGGCGCGGGAAGACTTTCCCCTCGTTCTCCCGACAATTTGGACAATTGACGCCGGTGAAGTCAATGAACAGGATCTTGCCGTCGCGAACCGCTTCCTCCCACGCCTTCGCGTAGTCGCGGTGCCACGTCAAATGCGCCGAAGGAGCCTCGGCGGTCCCCACGGACGAGGCGCCCTCCCAACGCTCGCGCGCCGTGTCGAGCGGCAGGAGGGCCACGAGCTTTTCCCCGACCACACCGGGGACCGGCTTGCGGAACAGCGCCGGCGCCATCGACAGCGCGAGGCCGAAGAAGAGAGTGGCGAGGATCATGCGCGGCACGCCGAGGTGGTCCAGCGGCGTGTCGTGCGGCAGGCGGAACGCCCCGAACAGATACAGCCCGCACGCCGCCGACAGGACGATCCACGCGATCAGCACGGTGTCGTAGTTGAACAGGCGCGGGTCGCCGGGGAAAAGCGTCGCGTCGGTGTTCGAGAGGAACTTCAGCGCCGCGGCCAACTCCAGGAAGCCCGCTACCACCTTGACACCGTTGAGCCAACCGCCGCTGCGCGGCAGCTTCTTGAGCAGGGTCGGGAACAGGGCGAGGACGAAGAACGGCGCCGCGAACGTCGCCGCGTAAGCGACGGAAGCCGCCGCCAACTCCGCCGTGGTCAGCTTCAGCTGGTTGGCCGGCGCCAGCAGCAGGCCGAGAAACGGGCCGGTGCAGGTGAAGCTCGTGATGGTGAACGTCAGCGCCATGAAGAAGGCGCCGCCGTAACCGCCGCGGCCTTCGCGCGCCGACGTGAACCGCGCCAGGGCGTTCGGCAGCTCGATCTCGTACATGCCGAACAGGCTCAGCGCGAACACGACCAGCACGACGCCCAGGCCGAGATTCATCCACCAGCTATTCGCCCACTCGACGATCAGTCGGCCCAGCACCAGGACCGCCAGCGACAGCACGACGATAATCGTCCCCGAATAGACGGCCGCCATCAGTGGGGCGTTGTGGTGCTTCTTCTCCGATTGCTTGAGGAAGAAGCTGACGGTGATCGGGATCATCGGGAAGACGCACGGCGTAAACAGCATCGCCAGCGCGGCGCCCATCGCCGCCAACAGCACGGCCCAGAAACCCGTTTCGGCCTTCTGGGTTTCGGCACCGCGCTCGGGCTTCTTCGTATCGAGAGGAGTACCGGAGGCTTCGGAAACCGCGACGACCTTCGGCTCCGGACGCTTCTCGTCGAGCCGCGCCTTCAACTCCGGACTCAGGGCGACGGCCGGCTCGTCCTTCACCGTCAGGGGCAACTCGAAGACGTGTTCGCCAATCAGGCAGCGATTCTCGTCGCACACCTGCACCTTGACGCGAAAGCGCAGCGTCTTCGCGCCCGGCTCCGCGTCGGGCAGGATGAGGACGTCCTGAGTCCAGGTGAACGGTTTCGTGTGTTCGAGGACCGTGCCGAACGCTTTGTCCTTCACCGCCTCGGGCGGCGTCTCGGCCACGGGCCAGAGCGGTTTCAGGCCGGAAGAGTCCTCAAAGGTCAGGCGCGACATCAGGCCGTCGGTCTGGTTGGGGTTGTTGGCGCGTTGCGTCAGCGGGTAGGTGTGGTAGCCCGGTTTCGGCGTGCCGGTGATGGTTAGCTTCATCGTCTCACCGCGCCGCGCCGCGGACGGCTCGGCCGAAACCTTGAAGTCGATGACCTTGGCGGTCGGCGGCGCCTTCGTCGGCGCGGGCGCGGGCGGCGCCGACCGCTTCAACTCATTCTCCTGGGCAAATGGGTCGGAGAGTCCCTGCGCCGCGGAAAGCGCGCCCCCCAGCAGCAACACCGCCAGCACGACGAATGACCTCATGGAATCCTCCGCGAGAGCCGCTCGCGGCTTCGCACATATTGCGAAGCCGCAAGCGGCCATTTAGCGCTTCGGCGCCTCGACCCCGTCCAACTTCAGCGTCGCCACTGTCTTCGCCTTCAGGTCGACGACGCGAATCCGATGCGCGTTCGTGTCGGCGACGTACAACTTGTCGCCCGCGAAGCTCAGCCCCGCCGGCTCGTTGAACAGCCGGCCGTCGCCATCGCTCCCGCCCAGGAACGTCGTACTCGTGCGCTTCACCGGGTCGAGAACCTTGATCTTGCTGTTATAGGTATCGGCGACGTACAGCTTGCCTTCGTGGAAGGCCACGCCGAGGGCGTGCTGCAAGCGCGCCTTGCCGGCGGCGCCGTCGATGTCGCCGAACTCGAACAGGCCCTCGCCGACGACCGTCGTCACCTCGCTCTTGCCGTCGAGCGGCACGGCGCGGACGGCGCTCACCTCGCTGTCGGCGACGAACAGCGTCTTGCCGTCGCTCGTCAGCCCGCTCGGCTGCGCGAAGCTGGCGCCGTTGCGCGTCGCCGTCGGCGGGCCGTCGACGAGGTCTTCGCGGCCGTTGCCGGCGAAGCGCGCCACGACGTTCCTCGCCAGGTCGAGCGTCCAGAGTTGGTGGTGCCCGGCCATCGCGATGAACAGCTTGTCGCCGTGCAGGAACAGATCCCACGGGCTGCTCAGCGCGACTTCCGTCGCCGGCCCGCCGTTCTCGCGGTCCTCGCCTTTTTGTCCGTTGCCCGCCGCCGTCGTCACCGTCTGCTTCTTCAGGTCGAGGGCGCGGATGAGGTTGTTCTTGCGGTCGGCGACGTAGAGCGTGTCGCCCTTGAGGGCGAGGCCCTGCGGGTCGTCGAACTGAGCCTTGGCGAAGGTGCCGTCGGCCTTGCCCGGCTCGCCGGTGCCGGCAACCGCGATCTTATGGCCGGTCAGGTCCGTAATGACAATACGGTGGTGCGTGCTGTCGGCGATGAACAGGCGGTCGCCCGCGGCGTCGGCCAGCACCTTGCCGGGGAAGAAGAGCGGACTGTCGCCCTTCTCCTGGAAGCGCGCCAGCTCGAACTTGAGCGGCTTCTCGTTGAGCGTCTTGTTCTTGCGGTGCTTGTCGATCAGCTTGGCGACGAAGGCATCGACGGCGTCGTGCAGGCCCTCGCCGGAGCCCTTGGCGACGAGGTTGCCCTCGGGGTCGATGAGGGCGAGCGTCGGCCACGAGCTGACGGCGTAGGCGCGCCAGATCTTCATGTCCGCGTCGTTGACGACGGGGTGACTGATCTCGTAGCGCAGGATCGCCTTGCGGATGGCCTTGCTGTCCTTCTCGTTCTCGAACTTCGCCGAGTGGACGCCGATGACGACGAGTTGGTTAGGATACTTCTTTTCGAGCTTGGCGAGGTCGGGCAGGGTGTGGATGCAGTTGATGCAGCAGTAGGTCCAGAAGTCGAGGAGGACGATCTTGCCGCGCAGGTCTTTCAGGCGAATCGGGCCGGCGGTGTTCAGCCAGCCGACGCCGCCCTCCAGTTCCGGGGCGGGCACGCGCCGCTCGTCGTCCTTGGCCTGCGCGACGACCCGCGCCGGACGGAGGCCGAGAAGCAGGACGACCAGGGCGGCGGTCAGAATCCTTCGCGGGGACATCAACCGATCTCCTTGGGGCAGAGAACGTAGGATCAGTGCGGCCGGAGCCGCACACGCTTTAGACGCCGCGCGGGGCGGCGGGATTCAGTATCGGGCCGCTCGCGGCTTCGCAACAGGGCTAAGCCGCGAGCGGCGGCGCTTGACCCCGCCGGCGCGACCGTCTACCGTTGACGGCGACGACGTCCTTCTTGACATTTATTCTACTATCAGGCTCAGGGCAGGCTCACATGTCCTCCGCGAACGACCCTTCGGCCGAGACTGGCATCCAAACGACGCCGACGCCCGAGGCGCCGCCGATCCCGCTGCCGCCGCCACGCCCGCGGCTCCCCGGAGTCACCGCGGAGGAGGCTCGGCGCACGCTCGACCGCTTCGACGCGATCCTCGTCGTCCTCGTCCTCGCCCTGGCCGCTCTCGTCTCCCTGTTCCCCGTCCGCAACAGCGATTTCTGGCTGCACCTGGCCGTCGGCCGCGGCCTCGCGGGCGGCGAGTTCGGTCCCGCCGCCGAGCCGTTCTCCTACACCGCGAACGGCTCCTGGGTCAACCACTCCTGGTTGTACGGCCTCGGCCTCTACGCCGCCTACAAAACGCTCGGCGGCGGCGCCCTCGTCGTCCTGAAGGCGCTGCTCGTCGTCGCCCTCGCCGCGCTGATGCTGCGGCTCCGCCGCCGCGAACTCGGCCTGTGGATCCCCGCCGTCTGCACCGCGCTCGCCGTCCTGGCGATGGTGCCGCGCCTGCTGTTGCAGCCGGCGCTGTTCTCCTTCCTGTTCCTCGGCGTGACCTTGTACCTCCTGACGCGGCGCGAACGGACGGAGGCCCTCGTCCCCGACAAGAAGAAGTCGCGCACGCCGGCCCCGCCGCCGTGGCAGGGCGACGCCGCCGACCGGCCGCTGTGGCTGCTCGTGCCGCTGTTCGCCCTGTGGGTCAACCTCGACAGCTGGTTCTTCCTCGGGCCGCTCGCCGTCGCCCTCTCTCTCCTCGGCGAGGTCGTGCGCGAGTGGACCGCGTCGGGCGGGCGCGAAGGCCCTCGGCCCGGCGGCTGGCGGCCGCTGGCGGCGGTCCTCGTCGTCGGCTCCTTGGCCTGTCTCCTGAGTCCGCATCACGTCAACGCCCTGCGCCTGCCGGCGGAGATCGGTGCCGGCGCGACCCTGGCGCCCTTGCAGCGCGACGACCTGTTCCGGCGCATGCTCAGTTCGTCGTGGGCCTCCGAGTTCGTCGAGCGCGAGGCCAAGTCCGTCGCCGGCGTCGCCTTCTACGTGCTGACGGCGCTCGGCCTGCTGTCGTTCGTCCTCAACTTCTCGGCCGGGCGCTGGGGGCGCCTCTTCCTTTGGGCCGCGCTGTTCGCCCTGGCGTCGTACCACGCCCGTGCCATTCCGTTCTTCGCCGTCGTCGGTGGGCCGATCGCGGCGCTCAACCTCCAGGAGTACGCCGTCCGCGCCTACGGCGCCGCGCCGCGCGTCACCGGCCTGGCCTGGCAGTGGTCGATCCTGGGGCGCGTGCTGACCGGCCTGGCGTGCGTGGCCTTGCTGTTCCTCGCCTGGCCCGGTTGGGTTCTCAGCTTCACGAGCGAGTCGCGCCGCGTCGGCCTGTCCGCCGAGCCCGACCCGTCGCTCGTCAAGCTGGCGGAGGCGCTGCGGACCCTGCGCCAGGACGGCGTGCTGACCGGCAACGCCTTCAACGCCATGCCCGACGTGACCAACATGCTCGCCTGGCTCAGCCCGCCGGGCGCGCCCGAAAAAGGCTTTTTCGACATCCGCTTCGGCCTGTATACGCCCGAGGTCGCCGACGAGTATGTGAAGTTGCGCTACGCCCTCATCGGCCGCGTCACGGCGGACCGTCCCGACGGCGTTTCCGAGGAGGCCGCCCGGCTGCTGCGCGAGCGGAAGGTCAGCCACGTCCTCCTCTACGAGCCCGAGGGGCTGACTGAAGGGTCCGTCCACCGGCTGCTCCGGGAGCCGACGCTGTGCGTGCCGCTGTACTTCGACGGGCGCACGGCCGTCTTCGGCGTCGCCGTCGCGCCGCCGGCGACGCCCGCGCCGAATCCGTTCGTCGAGGAATTGCGGGCGCGCACCGGCCTGGCGGACTTGCGGGCGTCGCTGCCGAGGCAGCCGGCCGAAGGGCCGTTCGCCGGGCGCGCGTTCGACCCCGCCGTCGCCGCCTTCGGCTCCGCCGCGGAGCCGCTGCCGGCCGGCAAGCCGCCGCAGCCGAAGGAGCGCGCCTGGTGGGAGCCCTACGCCCGCGGCGCGGGGGCGAAGGCGGCGGCCTCCGACGAGGCCGGCCTGCTCCTGCTTTACTTCAACGCGGTCCGCTACGACTGGCACTACGACAACGTCATGGTCCCCTGGGAAGCCTACGCCGCGTCGTGCGTCGCCGGCGCCTGGGCGCCGTCCGGCAGCCCGGTCGCCACGGGCCTGACCGGCGCGATGCAGCTGTTGGCCAAGACGCAATTTGAACTGCCGCCGTTCGACCCGATGGAAGGCCCCGTCGCGCCCGCCCTGCTGGCGGCTCGCCGCGCCCGCCAGGCGCTGCTGGCCAACCCCAACGAGCCGCGCACCTACCTCTGGCTGGGGCAGGCGTACCGCCATTTGCGCTGGGACACGGAGGAGACGCGCTGGGGCGTGGCGCTGCCGCAGCTCGCGATGCTGCGCCAGTCCCAGCTCGCCGTCGCCTTCCGCAACGTCCTCCAGCTCCGGCCCGAGCGCCAGGTCGAGCTGGTCGCCCACGACGCCCTGGCCAGCCTCTACGGCCGCCTCAACTACCGCGACCTCGAAGTCAAGCACATGGGCGAGCGGCTGCGCCTCGTCAAGGAGATCGGCCCCATCGGCGGCCAGGACCCGGCGACGTTTGCGAAGCAGGCCGAGGCGATGGAGAAGCAGTACAAGCAGTATGAAAAGGACCTGAAAACCCGTCAAAATGAGTACGCGGTCAAGTCGAGCGGCAAGAAAGTGCTGGAGAAGGCGGGGACGGCGGCCCAGTTCGGCCTCGCCGAGACGGCGCTGCAAGTGCTGCTCGACTCCGACTCGCTGGAGTTCGGCGCCCCCGGCGCCCGCCTGCAACTCGACTTGCTCCTGAGCATGGGCGACCTGGAACGGCTGCGCGTCATGCTCCTTTCGGGGAACGAGAAGGAGGACAAGGACCTCGCCTTGACTCTGCGCCAGCAGTACGGTGGGCCGCTCTACGAGTTGTACCGCTTCCAGCTGGCGGCGGCGGAAGGGGACTACGCCGAGGCCGACCGCTTCCTGGAAGAGGCGGGGCGCACCCTGGTCGAGGACCCCACGGCGCTGGCGAACGCCCGCCGCGCCGTCCTCTCCCCGACGGCGCTGTCCGTGGCGGCGGAGCGCGACCCGTCGGCGGCGCGCGACTTCCCCGAGGCGGCGGCGCTCGACCCGCGCCAGCTGGAGGCGGTCGGCGTCGCCCGCGCCATCGTCGACGCCCTGCCCGAACGGGGGCCGGTGTTCTGGCTCTACGTGCGCCGCCAGCACCGCGACCGCCTCCTCTACGACGCGGCGAGCCTGATCCAGCCGGTCCGCCAGCAGGCCGATTTCACGGCGCTGCGCGGCGTCCTGGCGCTGGAGGCCGGCGACGTCGAGGCGGCGCGCAAGCACTTCCGCCAGGCGCTGTTCCACGGGACCGACAGCAAAGAGCCGGTCCTCGATTTCGGCGGCCGCGCCGCCTCGCTGAAGTATCTCGGGATGATCGACGCGCAGAGGAAATGACGAACCCCCGCCGCGTTGGGCGGGGGGAAGCGGCCGGGCCCCGCGCGCCCCGGGGGGGCCCCCACCCGCGGCGGGCGGTT
>JBBROG010000086.1:0-29418 GCA_038229635.1 Gemmatales bacterium | reverse complement strand
GTGGTGGTGGGGGGGGGGGTGGGGGGCGCCCCCCCCCCCAACCCGAGGGAGACTTAACCCCTCACCCCCAACCCCTCTCCCCGAAGGGGAGAGGGGCTTCCGGAACCGACTCAGAAGCGCCGCTGCCGCTGGATCAGGTACTCCATCAGCGCCTTGTCGAAGCCGACACTCGTGTCGATCGGCACGAAGTCGATGTTCGTCCGCGCGCACTCTTGCCGGTAGTGCTCGCGGAAGGCGCCGACGGCCCGGAGGTAGTCGCCCTTCATGCCGCGCGCGTCGACCGTCAGACGTTGTTGCTCTTCCACGTCCTCGAACTCGACGACGCCTTCGAAGGGGAAATGCACCTCCGCCTCGTCGAGGACGTGGAAGACGATGACCTCGTGCCCGCGGTGGCGCAGGTGGTGCAGGCCGTGCAGGATCGGCTCGGGGTCGGCGAGCAGGTCGCTGAAGAGGACGATGAGGCCCTTGCCGCGGACCATCGCCGCCACCTGGTGCAGCGACGCGGCGACGTCGGTCTTGCCGGTCGGCTTCAGGCTCGACAGCAGGCCGAGGATGGCGCCGAGTTGCGTCCGCTTGCTGCGCGGCGCCAGCGCGGCGCGGACCTGCGTGTCGAAGGCGACGACGCCGACGGGGTCTTGCTGGCGGATCATCAGGTAGCCGAGCGCCGCCGCCAGCGAGACCGCGTAGTCGAACTTCGTCAGCTTCTGGCGGAACGTGTACGCCATCGAGGCGCTCAGGTCGATCACCAGCGTGCCGGCGAGGTTCGTCTCGGCCTCGTATTTTTTCAGATAATACTTGTCGGTCTTGGCGTAAACGCTCCAGTCGAGGTCCTTCAAGTCGTCGCCGGGGACGTACTTGCGGTGTTCGCTGAACTCGACGGAGAAGCCGTGGTAGGGGCTGGCGTGCAGGCCGGACAGAAAGCCCTCCACGATGAACTTCGCCCTCAAGTCGAGGCGGGCGACCTGTTCGATGACCTCGGGCCGCAGGTACTGCTCGGGAGCGCTCATGGCACCATTGTAGCAGAGCCGGCCTCTCAGGCGGCCTTCGCTTCTCGGCGCGGGTGCGCGGCGGGAACGGCGGCGCGGGAACTCTCCCGCGGGAAGAACCGCTTGAGCTTCAAGAAGTGCTTTTCATACAGGTGCCAACTCGCGTAAGCGAAAGCCAAGGACAGGGCGAGGGAGAGGTACGAGTTGAGGTGGGTCGGGGAAACCTTGACGAGAAGGCTCCGCAGGCCCTCGCTCGCGCGCTCGGTCGGGAAGAGCGTCCGGACAAGGTAGTAGATGAGATTATGGGATATGTAGATCCCGTAGCTATACTTACCCAGCCACCGGAGGACGCCCAGGGAGAGCAGTCGTTCCCCGGCCGCGCCCGGGCGCGCCGTGACCGCCGACGCGAGCAGGCCGGCAAAAAAGATGGCCAGGATCGTGAATCCGAGCGTACAGACGAGCGGGTCGGAGTAATCCAGGATCCCACCCCGCTTGGCCGCCCGTCCCACGAGCAGGACCAGGCACGCGACGGCGGCCGGGCGCGCCCAGCGGGCGAGCCACGCCCGCCCCGCGGGATCGCGCCAGGCCAGCGCGACCAGGCCGCCGGCGGCGAACCCGTCCAGGCGAGTAAAGGTCAGGACGTAGAGGAACGTGAGAGAATACCCCCGGAGAAACAGGCCGACGCGCAGGGCCAGGACCGCGAGCATGACGCCCGCGCAGGTCTTGAGCAAAGACCTCCTGCTCAGGAGGAACACCAGCAACGGCCAGAACAGGTAGAACTGTTCTTCCACCGCCAGAGACCACAGCGGGGACAGGTTGTACGGCAGGGGCCGGAGACCATTCCGGATAATCAGGAAGTTGGAGGCATGAAGCCAGAGCCACAGCTGGTCGGCCCACAGCTCCCGATACTCCGCGGCGAGCGAGACGGCCAGCGGCAGGACCACCAAGGCAAGAAGAAGCATTCCGTAATAGAGGGGCAGGATGCGCAGCACGCGCCGCATGTAGAAGTTGCGGAAATAGTGCGGCGTGCCCTTGGCGTCGTACAGGATGCCCGTGATCAGAAAGCCCGAGAGCACGAAGAAGAGGTCAACCCCGGTCCACCCGGAATTGGCATACTTCATCAACCCCACGGGCAGTAACGGACTCGCCACATGAATGAGAAGTACCAGCAGAATGGCCAACCCGCGCAAGCCGTCGAGAGCGGGGTAGTGAGCCTGCGAATCCGGGAGCAGGATATTCCCCCCTGCCCGGCGTGTTGTCGGGACGGAAGGACACGGCGGAGTTGAGAACGGCATACGTCCTCCCGAGAGGCCGGGGAAAAGAGCCCAGTTCCTTTCTTTATCGGTTGGGAGGCGCCTCCGGCTTGATTTCACTTTCTCGGCAACGATTCCCCTCACTCGCGTACCAGCAGGTCTCCGCCCGCGCTGAAGAAACCGCGGTGGTCGGCCTGGTAGACGCCGTCCGTCGCCAGGGCGAGGTAGCGGCAGCAGGCGAGGCTCAGGACCTCGACGGCCCCCGCCTCGTCGAAGTCGTCGGCGTCCTCGACGGGCTGGTTCAGGGTGAAGAGTTGGGCGGTGCCGATCATGCGCGCCATGAGATCGGCGTGATGCGGATTGTCCTCGGCCGTCTCCAGCCACGCGGCCCAGGCGTTCAGCTCGGCGCGGATGCCGTCCTCCTTGGTCAGGTAGCGCTCGAGGACGACGGGGGGCGCGTCCTCGGCGTAGACCAGTTCGGCGCGGAACCAGCCCAGGTCGTCGCCGTGGAAGTGGCCGGCGACGGGGAAGCCTTCGCGGCGCAAGTGCTCCAGGAGCGCCGCCGGGTCGACGATGACGACGTCGGCGGCGCCGAAGACGCGGAACCATTGGCTCATGATGAGGGAGGGCGTTTCGCCGCTCGCGGCTTCGCACGGCGCGAAGCCGCGAGCGGCGAATACTCATGGCGTTACAGCACGCGCAAGAACGCCACCAGATCCTTTTTCTCCTCGGCCGTCAGCTTCAGCTCGAGGACCAGGTTGAAGAACTCGACCGTGTCGTCGAGCGTCAGCAGGCGGCCGTCGTGGAGGTACGGCGGCGAGTCCTTGACGCCGCGGAGCGGGAACGTCTTGATCGGGCCGTCGGCCGAGGCCATGCGGCCGTTAATCATCCGCGGCTCGAAGAAGCGCTCCCCTTGCAGGTTGTGCATCAGCCCGTCCGTGTAATACGGCGCCGGGTGGCAGACGGCGCACTTCGCCTTGCCGAAGAACAGTTCTTGCCCGTGCAGCTCGGCCTTCGTCGCCTTGTCGTCCTTCAGCTTGCCGAACACGTTCAGCTTCGGCGCCGGCGGGAAGTCGAGCAGTTCCTGCAACTCGGCCATGGCGTGGACCTGGCTGCCGCGATCGAGGACGTTCACCCCCTTCTTGGCGGCGAGGATCGGGTCGCCGTCGAAGTAGGCAGCGCGCTGCTCGAACTCGGTGAAGTCCTCGACGGTCTTCAAGGCCCGCTGCGAGCCGAACAGCCGCTGGATGTTCACCCCGCGCAGCGACGGCGTGTCGATGCGGTGGCGGAACTCCTGCGGGCGGATGTCGCCGACGAGGTGCGTCGCGGCGTTGGTGTGGCCGTTGGCGTGGCAGTCGAAGCAGACCACGCCGCGGCTGGGACGGTCGGAGCGGCGGTCGTCGGTCTGGTTGAACTGCTGCTGCGCGAACGGCGTCACGAGCAGCCGCAGCCCGTCCAACTGCTTGGGGTTCAAAATGCCGCTAAATAACTCGTAAAAGTTGTCGATGGTGACCAGCTTCCCCTTGGCGACGTTGCCGAGGTCGGGCCGGGTCGTCAGGAACATCGGCGCGGGGAACTCCGGCAGCAAGTGGTCGGGCAGGTCGAAATCCAGGTCGAAGCGCGTCAGGTCGCGCCCTTCCTGCTTTTTCACCTCCTCGATATGGAATTTCGGGAAGAGCATGCCGCCTTCCGGGTGGTTGGGGTGCGGCAGCGGCAGGTAGCCGGCGGGGAACAGGTTCTTGGCCCGGACGTCCTCCGGGGTCATGTCGGCCAACTTTTCCCAGGTCACGCCGGCCGGCAGCTTGGCGCGCGGGCCTTCCTGGACGGGCTTGCCGCCCGACATGGTCGCGCCGGCGGCGGGGCGGTCGCCGAGGTCGTAGCGCTGCGCGAGCAAGTCCGCGTGCCGCTTCTCGATCTCCGGCTTGGCGGCCTTCATGCGGGCCATGACCGACTTGAAGTCGGGCGCGGCGTCGACCGCCGCCGCCGTCTCGACCTTCTTCTTGGCGTCCTCCGCGTAGGTCACGCCCAGGACCGCGAGCAAGACCGCGGCGAGCCCGGCCGCCCATCCGCGGCGCTTGCCGATCGCTCGTTTCATCTGTTGTTCTCCACGGGTGAAAGAGCCATTCCGCACGCCCCACGGCCGCGGCAGGGCTTAACCTAGCCCGAAGCCCCGGCGAGGGAAAGCGGAAATCGGTCGGGGAAGTGGTGAAGAAGGCGCGAAGCCGGCCGTCGGGCGGGAGACGCGGCGGCGTTCAGCGCTTGCGCTTGTCGTACTTGGCCACGTCCGGCTCGCCGACGGTCGCGAGGAGTTGGGCGATGACGTCCTCGCTGGTCTTGCCCTCGGCCTGCGCCTGGAAGTTGGTGCTGACGCGGTGGCGCAGCACCGGGACGGCGATCTTGCGGACGTCGTCGAGGGCGACGCTGAAGCGGCCGTCCATCGCGGCGACCGCCTTGGCCCCCTGGAGGAGGTAAATGCCGGCGCGCGGCCCGGCGCCCCAGTCAACCATCTTGCGGACGAACTCCGGCGCCGTCGGGTCCTTCGGCCGCGTGGCGCGCACCAACCGGGCGACGTAGTCGCGCACGTAGTCGCCGACCGGCACGCTGCGGATCAACTTCTGGAGATTGACGATCGCCTTACCGCTCAGCACCTTGGTCAGTTCCGGCGTCTCGTCCTTCGTCGCCGCCTCCAGGATGCGCTTCTCCTCTTCGAGGGAGGGATAATCGATCTTGATGTTGAACATGAAGCGGTCGAGCTGCGCCTCGGGGAGCGGGTACGTCCCCTCCTGCTCGATGGGGTTCTGCGTGGCGATGACGAAGAACGGCTCGGGCAGGCTGTACGTCTCCTGGCCGGCGGTGACCTGGCGCTCCTCCATCGCCTGGAGGAGGGCGGCTTGCGTCTTGGGCGGCGTGCGGTTGATCTCGTCGGCGAGGAGGATGTTGGCGAACACCGGCCCCTTGACGAAGCGAAACTCGCGGCGGCCGTCCTGCTCGTCGAGGACGCTGGTGCCGGTGATGTCCGACGGCATCAGGTCGGGCGTGAACTGGATGCGCTTGAAGCTGATGTCGAGGATCTGGGCGAGGGAGCGGACCATCAAGGTCTTGGCCAACCCCGGCACGCCGACGAGGAGGCAGTGGCCGCGCGTGAAGACGGCGGCGAGGATCTGCTCGATGACGTCCGCCTGGCCGACGATGACGCGGCGCAGCTGTTCGAGCATGAGCGTCCGCGTCTGGGCGAACTGGGCCAGGTACTCGCTGATGCGGTCGGTGGACACCGGGGCAGTTCCTCGCGAGGGGGCAAGGGGCAGAGACAGACGCCATTGTAAAGGACGTGGGAGGAGTTGTCGCCGCCAGCGTCGTGTACAATGCCTGTGACGGACGGCCGCTCACTCCCGCCAGGATTGCCCCATGCACTGCGGACAGTTCCACACGCCGTTGTCCCGCCGCGAGATGCTGCTGCGCTGCGCCAACGGCTTCGGTGCGGTCGCCCTGGCGGCGCTCCTCGCCGAGGAGGGTCGCGCCGCGAGCGCCAAGATTCCTCACTTCCCCGCGGCGGCGCGCAACGTCATCTTCCTCTACATGGACGGCGGGCCGAGCCAGGTCGACACCTTCGACCACAAACCGCTCCTGGAGAAGTACCACGGCCGCGACCCGCACCAGGTCTTCCAGGTCGAGCCGACGCAGTTCGACAACATCGGCCGCGTCATGGCGTCGCCGTGGAAGTTCCGACGCCACGGCGCCTGCGGCCAGTGGGTCAGCGAACTGTTCCCGCACGTCGCCCAGTGCGTCGACGACCTCGCCCTTATTCGCTCGATGGTGTCGAAATTCCCCGAACACACCAGCGCCAACTATTTCCTCCACACCGGGTCGGGAATCCAGGGCCGGCCGAGCATGGGGGCGTGGACGAGCTACGGCCTCGGCAGCGCCAACCGCGACCTGCCCGGCTTCCTCGTCCTCAACGGCGGCCTGATCCCGCCGGGCGGCCTCGACAACTTCAACAGCGGCTTCCTGCCGGCGGCGTACCAGGGCTCGGTCTTCCGCGCCGCCACGCCGCCCGTCGCCAACATCGACCGCCAGGAGAAGAGCGACGCCGAGCAGCGCGCCAAGCTCGACCTGTTACGGCAACTCGACCGCTCCGTGCGCGACCGTCTCGGCGGGCCGGACGAGATCGACTCGGCCATCGCCAATTACGAGACGGCTTACCGGATGCAGACGGCGGTGCCCGAGCTGACCGATGTGGGCGGCGAGACGGCGGCGACGAAGAGGCTCTACGGCCTCGACGCCCCTTACCCACAGACGCGGACGTTCGGCCGGCAGTGCCTCGTCGCGCGCCGCCTCGTGGAGCGCGGCGCCCGCTTCGTCGAGCTGACCTGCCCGTCCGTCGGCCACGACCGCTGGGACCAGCACGGCGGCCTGAAGAAGGGGCACGAGGACAACGCCCGCGCCGTCGACCAGCCCATCGCGGCGCTGCTGAAGGACCTGAAGGCGCGCGGTTTGTTAAAGACGACGCTGGTGGTGTGGGCCGGCGAGTTCGGGCGGACGCCGTTCGCGCAGGGGAGCGACGGCCGCGACCACAACCCGTTCGGCTTCACGGTCTGGCTGGCCGGCGGCGGCGTCAAGGGCGGCGTCGCCTACGGCGAGACCGACGAATGGGGTTACAAGGTGGTGCAGGGCCGCGCGGAGATCCACGACCTCCACGCGACCCTGCTGCATCTTCTCGGCCTCGACCACAAGCGGCTGACGTTCCGCTTCGGCGGCCGCGACATGCGCCTCACCGACGTCCACGGCGAAGTCGTCAAGGAGATTCTCCTGAGCCCCGCCTGAAAAAAGACTCAATACCCCTCCCTCACGCGCCGACCGCCGTCAGTTCGTCAGCGTCCTCCGGGGCGTCGTTGGCCGTCCAACCGCCGAGGAGCATCGTGCCGAGCGCCCCTTGCTGCTCCTTCCAGAAGCAGGCGAGGGCGATCTGGCCGCAGCGCTCCTGGAACTGCGCCGGCGTCTCCTGCAAGTCGGGAAAGCGGTCGATGAACTCCTGCATTTTGCGGACCTCCTCGGGGTAGTCGCCGAGGATGCGCTTCGCCATCACCTTCTTGTCCGCCGCCTCCATGTACGTCAGCTCGACCGCCTTGTCGATGCGGCCGGGGCGCGTCGAGATGAACTCGACCGCGCCGTCGGGCAGCTTGCGCGGCTGGCCGAGGGCGGGGTCCACCTTGGCGATGTCGTTCGTCGTGATGATGGTGAAGATGCCGTCGGACCGCTCCACGCCGTCGAGGCAGTTGAGCAGCGTGTCGAACGTCAGCGGCGTGAACGGGTCGCGGCGCTGGTTGTTGTCGTCGTCGTCGCGCTTGCGCCGCGCCAGCATCAGCCCCATCATGCCGCCCTTGTGGGCGACGTTCTCGCGGCCGTGGAAGACGTTGTCGATGTCCTCGATGAGCGCCAGGCACGGCACGTTCACCTGCATCTCGCTCCACGCCTTCACCAGGTCGTGGTTGCTCACCTCGGCGAGGTTGAAGACGTAGATCGGCAGGTTGAGATCCTCGGCGAAGGCGCGGGCCAGCGCCGTCTTGCCCGTGCCCGGCGGGCCGTACAGCAGCCAGCCGCGCTTCCACGGGATGCCCTTATCGAGATACCACTGGCGGTTGCTCCGCCACAGCTCGATCTCCTTGATGAGGTCCTTGACGCGGCGCGGGAAGATGAGGGTTTCCAGCGCCGTGCCGCGGTGCAGCGGACCCTTGCCCAGTTGCTCGGGCGTGTGAGACAGCAGGCGGAAGGACGGCTGTTGATACCACGCCAGGCCGTTGCTGCCGTAACCCTGGTTCGTGCCCTCGCCGCCGCGCTCGGGGATAAAGTGGATGCAGAAACGGTTCTTCGCCTCCTCCTCGGCGCTGGCGACCGCCCAGGCCAGCTTGTTCCGCTTGTCGCAGGCGCGGCGCAGGATGTCCTCGACGTTCAACGTGGCGCGCACGAAGGTGATCGTCGAGTAGACCTTGGAGACGTCGCCGTCGTTCGACTCGCCCTGGTTGGGGTGTTTGCCGCGCGCCTTGTTCTCGCGCGCGTTGCTGAAGACGAACGGGAACGGGCCGTTCCAGAACAGGACGGTGCGGTTGCCGAAGATCTCGTAGGGGATGAGACCGTAGCGGCCGTCGCGCTGGTGTTCGTAGGTGGCGCCGTACATGCGGTCGTACCAGCGCGAGCGCGCGTAGCGCGCGACGAGGTAGGCGACGACGGCCTCATGAGCCGCCTCGCTCGGGATCTCGACCTGCTGGACGAAGAGGTTGACGACCCGCCAGAGGAAGGTCTTGATCTTGTCCCAGCAGCTCGCGATGACGCCGAAGATGGCGCCGCCGGCCATATAGTTGAAGAGTTCCATTATTAACCCGTGGCGTGCCTGCTTCGAGAAGACGTGGCGCCCGACGAGCCGTCCCGCGACGGTCGGGCGCCCTGAATGTTCTTCGGTGCGGACACGGCGATCTTGGCGCGGGTTCGCGAGCCGACGCGCATTTTGTTCACGTGAGGTCTCGGGAAGGTCCCGGTGCCCGGCTTTCGGCGCCGCCGAGGAGATGCCGCCATGAACACGACGATTCTGGACGTCCGCCCCGAGGTCGCCGACGCCGTCCGCGCCGGTCGTCCGGTCGTGGCGCTGGAGTCGACGCTGATCGCTCACGGCCTGCCGCGCCCGCTCAACCTGCAAACGGCGCGGGAGGCCGAGGCGGCGGTGCGCGCCGAGGGAGCCGTGCCGGCGACGGTCGCCGTCTGGCGCGGCGTGCCGACCGTCGGCCTCGGCGACGCCGAACTGGAGGAGTTGGCGGGGGCCGACGGCGTCCTCAAGGCGAGCGCCCGCGACCTGGCGACGGCGGTCGTCCACAGGCTCACCGCCGCGACGACCGTCGCGGCGACGATGCGCCTGGCGCACCTCGCCGGCATCCGTCTGTTCGCGACGGGCGGCGTCGGCGGCGTGCATCGCGGGGCGACGGCGTCGTGGGACGTGTCCGCCGACCTCGGCGAACTGGCGCGGACGCCGGTCGCCGTCGTCTGTGCCGGGGCGAAGAACATTCTCGACCTGCCACGGACGCTGGAGGTGCTGGAGACGCAAGGCGTGCCGCTGGTCGGCTGGCGGACGGCGACGTTCCCGGCGTTCTACCTGCGCTCGAGCGGCCTGTCCGTGCTGGCGCGGGTGGAGGACGAGAGCCAGGCCGCCGGCTTCCTCGTTGCCCATTGGAAACTCGGCGGGGCGGGCGCGATCCTGGCGCAGCCGGTGGAGGCGGACGTGGCACTGGAAGAGGAGGAGTTCGCCGCGGCGCTGGAGGAGGCGGAGCGTCAGGCGGCGGTCCAGGGAGTGCGCGGGCCGGCGGTGACGCCGTTCCTGCTGGCGCGGCTCGCGGAGATCACAGACGGGAAGACGCTGCGGGCGAATCGGGCGCTGGTCGTTGCCAACGCCCGCCTGGCGGCGCGGGTGGCGGGCGCGCTGGCCAGATTATAGAGAGGGGCCGCTCGCGGCTTGGCGGTTGCGAAGCCGCGAGCGGCTCGACGGTTAGAACTTGCCCCCCGCGCCCAGGGCGGCGAGGCCCTTGAAGAGTTGCTCCAGCGTCTCGGGCTTGATGGTCGTCTTGACCGTGACGTCCTTGTCTTTGCTCTCGTGCTTGATGTCGTTGAGGATATCGACGACCGGCATCAGGGCCTTCTGCTGGGCGGCGAAGGCGCCGACGATGGCCTGGCCCGCCATGAGACCTTCCTTGATCTGGTCGTCGATCTCCTTGGCGGCGTCGAGGTCGGCGGCGGCCACCTTGCCCTCGATCTTGATGTCGGCGGCGACCGTGATGCCGCCGGTGATGCTCTTGATCTTGTCGTTGCCCGTCATGCTGCCCGGCACGGCCACGGCGATCGTCTGCTTCGGGTCGATCTTGGCGACGAGGGCGCCGAGATCCTTGTTCTTCAGCGCCGTCTTCTTCTTGCCGGACGCCTTGGCGAGGGCGTCGCCGACGGCCCCCTTCGTGGACCCCGCGACGACCGTGTTCTTGTCGGCCACGGCGAGGAAGACCGATTTGTCCTTGAGATTGACCTGATCCTGAGCCTGGGGCGGCACCTTGATGAGCTGGTCGAGTTGCGACACTTCGTAGATGGTGGCGCCGTCGCCCTTGTGGATCTTGACGTGATCCTTGTGGGCCTTGGCGACTTCCTCCGCCTTGGCCTGGAACTTGGCCGGGTCGAAGTGGCCCTGGAGGATGAACAGGCTCTTGTCCTCCGCCTTGCCGCCGCTGGCGATAAGGACGCGGTCGATGTCCTTGAGCGGGTCGAGGCCGAGTTCCTTGAGCACCTTCTGCGCCTCGTCGCTGCCGGCCAGCGCCTTGTCGAGGTTCGCTTTCTTGATCAGCGCGGAATCGAGAAACTGGCGGACGTTGATGCTGACGACCGCCTCGGTTTCGTCGGGCAGGTACTTCTCGTCGTCGGCGGCGCGGGCGGCGGGCAGGGCGCACAGCGCCAGGGCCACGGCCAACAGGGCGGTCTTACGCGGCAAGAACATGCGGGAATTCCTCCCAAAAGGTAGTGACGGGCGGCGGGCGAACACACGCGATTGCATACCTCAGCGGGCGCGGGGCGGTTTCAGGGAGCCGCGAGCGGCTCACCGCACCGCGCTGATGAGGCACTTCAAGTAATTCGATTCCAGGCAGGCCGCCGCCACGGGGTGGTCCGGCGCCTGCCCGCGCCGTTCGAGCAACTGCACGTCGCGCCCTTGCTCGACCGCGATTCGGGCGAGCGTGTCGGTCAGCATGTCGTCCGTGATCAGCCCCGAGCAGCAGCAGGTCACGAGGATGCCGTCCGGCTCCAGGACGCGCAGCGCCGCCGCCTGCAAACGCCGATAACCGCGCAGAGCCTCCTCGACCGCCCCTTGTGTGCGGGCGAACTTCGGCGGGTCGAGGACGACCAGCCCGAAGCGCTCCCCCGCCGCCGCCAGCGCCTCCAGGTGCGCGAACACGTCCGCGCGGACGAAGGTGATCTTCTCGATCCCGTTGCGCCGGGCGTTCGCGCAGGCCGACTCCAGCGCCGCCTCGGACGAGTCGACGGCGACGACCTCCGCCGCGCCGGCGCGCGCCGCGTGCAGGCCGAAGCCCGCGCCATAGCAGAAGGCGTCGAGGACGCGCCGCCCCGCCGCCAGCCGGGCGACGGCGCGGCGGTTGTCGCGCTGGTCGAGGTAATACCCCGTCTTCTGCCCCTCGGCGATGTTGGCGAGGAAGTACAACCCATCCTCCTCGACGGTAATCGGCCCGGCCGGCGCCTCGCCCCACAGCGGGCCGTCCTGCAACTCCAGTCCCTCTAGCTGGCCGATGCCGCGCTCAGTGCGCAAATAGATGCCCGTCGGGTGCAGTAGCTCGACGAGCAGTTCGGCGATCGTCTCGCGCCGCCGAGCCAGGCCGAGCGACGTGAACTGCGCCACCAGCCAGGAGCCGTAGCGGTCGACGGTCAGCCCGGAAAGGAAGTCGCCCTCGCTATTGACGAGGCGACAGGCGCCGTCGGGACGGTCCAGGCCGAGGAGCGAACGCAGGCGAATCGCGCTAGCCAGGCGCTCGCGGAAGAAGTCGCGGTCGAGCGGCCGGTCCGGCGTCCATGAGTAGAGGCGGACGCGCAGCTTGCTGCGCGCGTTATACAACCCGCGCGCGACGAAGTCGCCGCCGTGCGCGACGAGGTCGACTTCGGCGCCGTCGGCGGGGTCACCTTCGACGGCGCTGATCGCGCCGGGGAAGACCCAGGGGTGGCGCGCGTAGAAGGGTTTGGCTCGGCGCGGCTGGAGGAGGACGCGGGGGAGGGTCATTGGCCTCCCCGTTCGACGGCTTCGATGTAGGCGAGGGCGCGGTCGAGTTCGCGCTTGTTGGTCCGGGCGGCGAGCATGGCGCGGACGCGCAGGAGCAGTTCGCTCTTGTTGATCGGCTTGGTGAGGAAGTCGTCGGTGCCGGCCTCGACGGCCTTGTCGACGTCGCTGGGCTGGTCGAGGGCGGTAATCATGAGGACGGCGATGTCGCGCGTGGCGGCGTCGGCGCGCAAGCGCTTGCACACCTCGAAGCCGCTGATCTTCGGCATCATGATGTCGAGGAGGATCAGGTCCGGCTGCCGGGTGCGCACCTGTTCGAGGGTCTCTTCGCCGTCGGCGGCCATGTGAATGTCCCAGTCGCCGTCGCAGAGGTAGGCTTCGAGCAGCTCGGCGTTCTGCCGGTTGTCGTCGGCGATGAGGATGCGCGGCGTCCGCGGGGCGCCTTCGGAAGAGGGTTGCATGGTCGCCTCCGCGAGGAACGTCGGCCCCACCCCACCGGGGAGGCCCTTCTCGTCTTGTGTCGTCGCCGGGTATTATAGGAGGCGGAGCGCGCCGATTGCAGGGCCGGTGCCTCGTGAAATGCTGTTCCGGGGGAGGGGCGGTCCGGGGAGACGGGGACGAGGGATGCCACGAATGCCCTCGTCGCGGTAGACCGATCAATCCGGGTCGGCGACTCACTTGACTCGCGCCAGGGGAAAAAAGTTGGGCGCCCCGCCGCCGAGGCCGCACTTTATACGGTGAGAGGCCGAACGCTTTCTCTTCCGAGGGCCGTTCCATGTCGGCAAACGCCGTCCCGTCGCTCTTGCAGCACGTCCGCCGCCTGGCCGCCACGGCGTCGTCGGACGAACAACTCCTCGCCGACTTCCTCGCCCGGCGCAGTGACGAGGCGTTCGCCGCACTCGTCGGTCGTCACGGCCCGATGGTCCTCAACGTCTGTCGCCGGATCTTGCACGACGCCCACGCCGCCGAGGACGTGTTTCAGGCCACCTTCCTCGTCCTCGCCGGCCGCGCCGGTGCGATCCGCCGGCGCGCCTCGCTGGCGGGCTTCCTGCACGGCGTCGCCTACCGCCTCGCCGTGCGTGCCAGGAGGCGCCCGGTGCAGAACCTACCCGCCTCCCTGTGCGACAAAGCGGTCGGACCCGCGGAACAGCTCACCTGGAAGGAGATGCTCGGCATTCTCGATCACGAGCTGGGCCAGTTGTCGGATCGCTATCGCGCCCCTCTGGTGCTTTGCTACCTGGAGGGGCGGACGCAGGACGAGGCGGCCCGGCAACTCGGCTGGAGCCTCAACACGCTGCGGCGGCGGTTGGCGCAGGGCCGGCGCCTGCTCGAAGCGCGCCTCCGCGGCCGGGGCGTCACACTGCCGGCGGCGTTGGCGGGACTGCTCGCCGCGAGTGCCGTCGCCGTGCCCGCTCCCCTGCGGGCGGCGACGCTGGCCGCGGCCGGCGCGCGGGCGGTCGGTGGCTTGACCGCCGGCGCCGCCGTCCTTTCTCCGACAAGGAGGGGGATCACCCTCTTGCTCTCCACAGCGGGCAAGAAGGTCGGAGCCCTCGTCGGGATGGCGGTCCTGGGCGCTGCCGTCTGTTTCGGATACTGGACCATGCAAGCCGATCAAGCCCCGGCGTCGAGCGCGCCAACCCCCGCGGCCTCGGCTCCGGCCGCGGACGCGGACCACGGCGATCCCGCGGCCGACCCGCTCCCGGCCCAAGGCGCGGTTCGCCTCGGCACGGCCCGATACCGCCACGGCAGCAAGATCGAGAGCATGGCCGTGTCCGCCGACGGCAAGCTCGCCGTTACGGCCAGCGGGTATGGCTCGTTCAACCCCGCGCTGGCGGGCAAGTTTTCGCCCGCACGGGTGTTCGACCTGACCGATGGCCGCTGTCTTTATTCCCTCCCGAATGAGCGCGGGGAGTACACCGAGGCCGTGGGCCTGTCCCCGGACGGGAAGATTCTGGCCACCAAGGACGGCCAGTTCCTCACCTTCCGGGACGCGGCGACGGGACAAGAGCTTCGCAAGCTCAAGTATTTGTCGGATGCCGGCGGCGGACGGTCGATGCCCGACTGGATGACGTTCACGCCGGACGGCAAACAGATCGCGGCCACGTTGATGGGGACCGCGCTCCAGTTGATCGACGTGGAGACTTGCAAGGTGGTCAGGACGTTCGCCCCCGGCGCCGCGGCCTCCGCCTGCGTCTTCTCTCCCGACGGCAAGCGGATGGCGACCGGCGGGTACGATCTGGTGGAGAAGGTTTACAGCGCCCGGATATGGGAAGTCGGCACGGGGAACGAACTGCGGCACTTCCCGGCCGCGCACTTCCCGGCCGGGAACGGCGAAAAACGAGTGCTCGCATTCTCGCCCGACGGGGCAACGCTTGCCGGCGGCGGTTGGGGAGACTCACGGCTCCGTCTCTGGGATGCGGCCACCGGCAAGGAGTTGCACGACTTCCCCAAGATCGGGGACATCCGCAGCGTTGCGTTTGCCCCCGACGGCAAGACGGTCGCCGCGGCCGGCGACAGCATCTCCCTGTACGACCCTGCTACGGGGAAGGAACGATTCCGAATTGATCGGCGGGCGCGGGGACTCGCGTTCAGTCGGGACGGCTGGGTCTTGACCGGCGCCGTGAGCGGAGCGATCTACCGGTGGGACGCGGCCAGCGGGCGTCAGCTCACCCCGTCTGTGGCTCTGGACAGCGCCGTCGAGCAGATCCTGGTCAGCGCCGACGGCCGGAGTCTGTTCACCACCGACCAGGACGGCGACCTCTACATCTGGGACACGGCCGGCGGGAAATCCCCGCGCCGAATCGTCAGGGGGGTCAATCGGGGAGTCGTGGCGAGTTCGGATCGCCGGTACCTGGCGTGGGCCGACGAGAACAGCCGGGTTCGGCTCTACGACGTCGCGGCGGATCGGTTCCTCGACCGACCCCCTATCTTCGGGGAAACCGTGGTGGCGTTCCTGCCGGATGGGAAGACGCTCCTGACGCTCGGCGGGGCGCCCGCGACCATCCGGCTCTGGGACATCGAATCCGGGAAGGGGCGCGGTTCGTTCCCAGTCGCGGCGAAGTCGGATGCGAAGGGTCGCGGCGCCGCACCGCCGGAGGATCGTGGCTTGCCGGTCCGCGTCTGGGACGTGACGACAGGTAAGGCCGGGCACGAACTCAACGAGCCCATGAATGGGTTGGCCGGCCCAGATGAAGCGGGCTTTGAGACGACCTCACGTCTGGGCATGTACGTGCCCTTCTACACCACCCGGCGGGCCGCGCTCTCGCCCGACGGGAAGACGCTGGCGATCGGCCCCGACTGGGCGGCGCGCTTCGGTAACCGGGACATGAGGTCGCCGGACGGTCGGGCCTTCTCCCCGGATGGTCGGCTCCTCGTCGACTGGGCGGAGACCCCGCTCGGGCGCAGCCGGATGGACCACGTGTCCGTCTGGGACGCGGCGACGGGCCGGGTGGTTGCGTCACTCGCTGCCGGCCCGCGGCCTGGGGCAGCGAACGCGGCTTTCGCGCCGGATGGACGCACCTTGGCCACGTCGTCGGCGGACGGGATCGTTCGCCTCTGGGAGACGGCGACGTGGACGGTCCGTGCCGAGTTCCGCGGACACCGGGACCGGATCACCGCCCTGGCCTTTGGCCCGGACGGCCGGCTGTTCACGGGCGGGCTCGACACCGTCGTCCTCGGCTGGGACGTCCGGCCGCCCCGGGACGCGGCCAAGGGAACCCTCACCGAGGCGTGGGAGGCCCTCACCGATTCGGAGGCGAAGGCGGGGTTCCAGGCCCAAGGGCGATTCCTCGCGGAGCCCGCCAAGGCGGTCGAATGGTTTGCGGCCCGGCTCTCCCCCGCGAGTCCCCCGGACCCGGCCCGCGTGAAAGCCCTGATCGCGGACCTTGGCGACGACGACTTCGCCACTCGCGAACGGGCGACGGCGGACCTCAAGGAGCACGGGCCGGTCGCGGCGGCCGCGCTCCGCGCGGTCGTGGCGCAATCCTCCTCGGCCGAGGCCCGGCGTCGAGCCGAGGGCTTGCTCCGGGAGATGGAGAACGGGGTCACCCCTCCGCGCGAACTCCGGGCCTTGCGGGCCGTGGAGGTCCTGGAATGGGTCGCGACGCCGGAGGCCCGCGCCCGCCTGCTCGAACTGACGAAAGGCGCCCCGGACGCCCGCCTGACCCGCGCGGCGGCGGCAACCGGCAAGCGGCTCGAAGGCCGGAAGTAGTCGGCCGGGAATTGCCCCTTCCGTCGTGGGGAAGGGCAAGGGCATTCCGACTGCCGTAAAGAACCGAGATTTCCGCGAGCGCCCACACCGAGGACATCACCCCATGCCTTTGCTCGACCACTTTCACGAACCGCTCGTCTCCCGCCGCGCGTGGGAATCCTTCCACGCCCGCTGGGTCAACAGCATCGCCGACGCCTTGCAGGCGACCTTGCCCCGTCGTTACTTTGCCGAGATTCAAGTTCACCTCGGTCGCTCTGTCGAAGCGGACGTCGCCGAGTTCGAGATCACGGCGAACGAGGAGGAGCCGCCGAACGGCTCTACGGGAGGCGTCGCCGTACAGACGTGGGCTCCGCCGGCGCCGCCGGTCGTTTTCACGGCCACGTTTCTCGACGACATCGAGGTTCATGTCCGCGACGAGCGCAACGACGGCCGCCTTGTCGCCGTCGTCGAACTCGTCAGCCCGGCGAACAAGGACCGCCCCGAAACCCGGAGCGCCTTCGCGGCCAAGTGCGCCGCCTACCTCAAGCGCGGCGTCGGCCTGATCGCGGTGGACATCGTGACCTCCCGCAATTTCAACATGCACAACGAACTCGTGCGCCTGCTCGACGTCGCCGCGCCCCTCATGCCGGAGGAGGAATCCTTGATCGCTGTCGCCTACCGGCCCACGCGGCGCCAGCAGGAGAATCGGGTCGAGGCGTGGCCGACGCCGTTGAGCGTCGGCGGCACGCTGCCGACTCTGCCGCTGGCGATTCGCGGGTGGCGGGCGATCCCGGTCGACCTGGAGGCCGCCTATACCGACGCGCGCCAACGGAGTCGCCTGTAAGGCGTCGTCTCGCGCTGGCGCTTCGAGCCGGTCGAGCGCGGGTCACGACACCGTGCTCATCGCCGGCTTGGGCTGCGGCAGCGCCGACAGCCGCGCCTGCTTGCGCATCTGCTCCGCCTGTTGCTCCGAGATCCGCTGCCCCGACTCCTCGCGCTCGCGCGTCCGCAGCACCGCCATCGACCGGCCTTCCAACTTGTACTCCTTGCCGCCGTCCATGTACTCCGGCTCCTTGCGCGTCACCGCCGTGTCGAAGACCGTCTCCCAGACGTGTTCCGGCTTCGTCGTCGGCAGCGCGAACGGAATCGGTTCGTGGTGAGCGTTCAACAGCAGCAGGAACGTCTCGCCGACGATCGGCTCGCCGTGGTCGTCGACGTCGCCGATCTGGTCGCCCGCCAGGCGCAGGCCGAGGCACTTCACGTAGCCGGCGCCCCAGGCGTTGTCGGACATCTCCTTCCCCGACGGCTCGAAGAATGAGATGTCCTTGATCGTCTCGCCGCGCAGCGGCCGGCCCTGGAAGAAGTCGCGCCGCTGGAACACCGGCTGCTCCGCCCACACCGTCGTCACCGCGCGCACGAACTCCAGGAACTGCTTCTGCTCGTCGTCCAGCTCCCAGTTCAGCTGCGTCAGTTCGTTGTCCTGGCAGTAGGCGTTGTTGTTCCCCTTCTGCGTGTGGCTCAGCTCGTCGCCGGCGCAGATCATCGGCACGCCCTGCGACAGCAGCAGCGTCGCGATCAGGTTGCGCTTCTGCCGCGCCCGCAGCGCCTTGATGCCCGCGTCGTCGGTCGGCCCCTCGGCGCCGCAGTTCCACGAGGCGTTGTCGTTGGCGCCGTCGCGGTTCTCCTCGCCGTTGGCCTCGTTGTGCTTGTCGTTGTAGCTGACGAGGTCCTCCAGCGTGAAGCCGTCGTGGCAGATGATGAAGTTGACGCTGGCGTGCGGCTTGCGGCCGTCGCCCTGGTACAGGTCGCTGGAGCCGGCCAGGCGCGTGGCGACCTCGTTGGTCGTGCCGCCGTCGCCCTTCCAGAAGCGGCGCACGCAGTCGCGGTACTTGCCGTTCCACTCCGTCCAGCCGATGGGGAAGTTGCCGACCTGATAGCCGCCCTCGCCGACGTCCCACGGCTCGGCGATCAGCTTCACCCGCGACAGGATCGGGTCCTGCTGGATGATGTCGAAGAAGGCGCCCAGTTTGTCGACCGCGTGCAGCTCCCGCGCCAGCGTGCTCGCCAGGTCGAAGCGGAAGCCGTCGACGTGCATCTCCGTCACCCAGTAACGCAGGCTGTCCATGATGAGCTGCAACACGCGCGGGTGACGCATGTTGAGCGAGTTGCCGCAGCCGGTAAAGTCCATGTAGTAGCGCGGGTCGGCGGCGAGCTTGTAGTAAGAGGCGTTGTCGATGCCGCGGAAGGAGAGCGTCGGCCCCAGCGGGCTGCCCTCGGCGGTGTGGTTGTAGACGACGTCGAGAATCACTTCGATGCCGGCGGCGTGCAGGGTGCGCACCATCTTCTTGAATTCCTGCACGCTCTTGCGCGGCGAGTGGTGCGCGGCGTAGTGCAGGTCCGGGGCGAAGAAGGCGAGCGTGTTGTAGCCCCAGTAGTTCTTCAAGCCGCGTTCGAGGAGGTGGCGGTCGTCGACGTGGTTGTGGACCGGCAACAGTTCGACGGCGGTGACGTTCAGGCTCTTCAGGTGCTCGATGGCGGGCTCGGAGGCGAGGCCGGCGTAGGTGCCGCGCTGGTCTTCCGGCACGCCCGGCATGCGCGCCGTGAAGCCCCTGACGTGGGCCTCGTAGATGAGGGTGCGGTGCCAGGGGTGGCGCGGCGCGCGGTCGTCGCCCCAGGTGAAGGCGTCGTCGAGGACCGACGCCAGCGGGGCGAAGGCAGCGCTGTCGCGCGCGTCGAACGACAGGTCGGCGCCTGGGTCGCCGATCGTGTAGCCGAACAGGGAGTCGTCCCACTTCAGACCGCGGCCGACGGCCTTGGCGTAGGGGTCAAGGACGATCTTGTTCGGGTTGAAACGGTGCCCTTTCGCCGGCTCGTAGGGGCCGTGGACGCGGTAGCCGTAGAGTTGTCCGGGCAGGCCGTCGGGGAGGTAGCAGTGGAACACCTGGTCGTCGCGCCAGCGCATGTCGACGCGGGTCGCCTCCTTGGCATCCTCGTGCGAGTCGAACAGGCACAGTTCCACCTGGGTGGCGTGCTCGGAGAACAGGGCGAAGTTGACGCCGGCGCCGTCCCAGGTGGCGCCGAGAGGGTAGGAACGTCCCGGCCAGACGCGCATAGTAGAATGACCTCCGAGGAAAAGAGTGCGCTCAAGTTCTGCAGGAAGAAATGTGCAACTGGCGTGCCGAGTTGACGGTGCCGCCGGCGAGGCGTAGTCTGGCGGCGGAGGAGATCCCCGATGGCCATCGACCTCAACTGCGACCTCGGCGAAGGCTGTCCTTACGACGCCGAATTGATGCCGCTCATCACGTCGGCGAGCGTCGCCTGCGGCTTCCACGCCGGCGACCCGTCCACGGCCCGCGTCGCCCTCCTGGCCGCCAAACGCCACGGCGTCCGGGCCGGCGCCCACCCCGGCTTCCCCGACCGCGAGTCGTTCGGCCGCCGTGAAATGGCACGCACCGAGGAGCAGATCTTCGAGGACTGCGTCTACCAGATCGGCGCCCTCGCCGGGCTGGCGCGGGCCGTCGGCACGGAGTTGAGCTACGTCAAGCCGCACGGCGCCCTGTACAACAGGGCCTGCCGCGACGACGCCTACGCCCGGCCCGTCGTCGCCGCCTGCGCGGTCTTCAGCCTGCCGGTGCTAGGGCTGCCCGAGTCGCGCTTGCAGGCGGCTGCCGCCGGCCGCATCGACTTCGTCGCCGAAGGCTTCGCCGACCGTCGCTACCAGCCCGACGGCTCGCTCGTGCCGCGCGACCGCCCCGACGCCTTCGTCCACGACGCCGCGGAGGCCGTGCGCCAGGCCGAGGCGTTGGCTCGCCGCGGCGTCCGAACGCTGTGCGTCCACGGCGACGACCCGCGGGCGCTGGACTTCGTCCGCGCCCTGCGCCAGGCGCTCCAGGAGCGCGGCGTCGACGTCCGGCCCTTCGCGTGATGAGCCGGAAAGCATTCCGGGCGGGGGGGTCGTTTCCCCACGTCCAGGGGGACCGGGCGTGAGAGTGCTTTTTCAAATCGTCCTTGTCGCTTTCGGGTCGGCTCTGGGGGGACTGGCGCGCTGGGGCCTGGGAACGTATGCTGCCCGCCTGTTCGGTACGGCCTTTCCCTGGGGGACGTTCGTCATCAACGTCTCGGGGTGTCTGTTCCTCGGCTGGTTCGCCACAGTGCTTTCCGAACGGCTGGTCCTCGGTGAAGGCTCCTGGCTCCGGGCGGACGACTTGCGTCTGATGGTCGCGGTGGGCTTCACGGGGGCCTACACCACCTTCTCCACCTTCGAGTTCGAGGCTCACGGCCTGCTGCGGGACGGCGACGGCCTGAAGGGCATGACGTACCTGTTCGCGAGCGTCTTCTTGGGACTACTCGCCGTGCGGCTGGGGATCATGCTGGCCCGGTGGCGGTAGGCGTTCCGGTCGCCTCGCCTCCGTCGCCCCTCCCGCCCGTCACGCCCTGCTGGTCACTCCCCGAACCCCCGCTATGATAATGCCCGCCGAGCGCGCGCCTCATGAATAAACGCCGGGCGGCGGCCGTCCGGTGGAAGGGACGTCCGCCGGCCTCCCCGCCGACTCTCTCCCCGCCGCCCCTGACCTCTTTGCCCAGGCCCTCCCGAGGACCGCCATCGTGTCCATTGCCGCCGACGCCAAGGTCGAGAAAAAAGACAAGCGCCCCAACACCTCCGCCTTCAAGGCCGTCCCCGAGACGCGCGAGATGCGCGACCGGGTCCGCGGCGCCGCCGCCCTGTTCGGCCAGACCCTCGACCGCTCCAAGCCGATCACCCGCGACGACCTTCAGACGATGGGCGCCGCCCTCCTGAAGGGCCTTGGCCTGGGCGAGCAGTACCTCGGCTTCGCGATGGTCGCCGTCAGCAACGAGTTCTGGCGCGAGCAGGTGCAGGCCATCGACTTCAAGCGCCGCCTCCTCCTGCTGCCGCACTGCCTCAAGAACGCCGAGGGCTGCCCCGCCGACTACGACGAGTTCGGCCTCGACTGCAAGAAGTGCGGCGCCTGCTCCGTCGCCGACTTCAAGGTCAAGGCCGAAGACCTCGGCTACAAGGTTCTCGTCTCGGAAGGCACGCCCATCGTCCTGAAGATCATCGTCAGCGGCCACGTCGACGCCCTGGTCGGCGTCGCCTGCCTGAACGTCCTCGAAAAGGCGTTCGACAAGATCCTCCTCGCCGGCATCCCCTGCGTCGCGGCGCCGCTGCTGTCGAGCAATTGCAAGAGTACCTCCGTCGACGACGACTGGGTCTCCGAGCTGATCTCGCTGCACACGCCGGCCGAGGCGAAGACGAAGACTTACGTTCATCTCATGCGGGCGGCGCACGGGTTGTGCGAGGAGCCGGAGCTGTCGCGGTTGGCGCCGCGGGCGCGGGGCGGGGCGAGCGCGAAGCCGCCAGCGACGGACCCTTTGGCGCAGCATGAGGGCATCGCCTACGACTGGCTGGCGCAGGGCGGCAAGCGCTCGCGGCCGTTCATCACGCTGGCCGCCTACGACGTCCTCAAGGGCGCCCCCGCCACGCGAAGCGCCGGCGCCGCGTTGCCCGACGCCGTCAAGAAAGTCGCCCTCAGCATCGAGGCGTTCCACAAGGCGTCGCTGGTCCACGACGACATCGAGGACGACGACACCTTCCGCTACGGCCGCGCCACCCTGCACCGCCAGTACGGCGTCGGCACCGCCATCAACGTCGGCGACTACCTCATCGGCCTCGGCTACCGCCTCGTCGCCAAGGAGCGCAAGGAGATCGGCGGCGATTGCGCCGCCGACGTCCTCAACCGCCTGTCCGAGGCGCACCTGAAGCTCTCCGAGGGGCAGGGCGCCGAACTGCTCTGGCGCGACGCCCCGGAGAAATCGCTGACGGCGCTCGACGCGCTGAAGATCTACGCCCTCAAGACGGCGCCCGCCTTCGACGCCGCCCTCTACGCCGGCCTGCGCCTCGCCGGGCCGGCCGACGGCTACGACAAGATGGTCGCCGAGTTCGGCAAAAACCTCGGCGTCGCGTTCCAGATCCTCAATGACCTCAAAGACTGGGAAGGCGACGGCGACAACAAGCTCGTCGCCGGCGGCGACGTCCTCGCCGCCCGGCCGACGCTGCTCTTGGCTCTCGCCCTCGAAGGGTTGTCGCCCGCCGAGCGCGAGGAACTGCTGGCGCTGATCGCCAAGTGCCAGGCGCGAGCCGGGCAGTCGGCGGCGACGCCGGACCTCGTCGACCTCGAAGGCCAGGCGCTCATCGGCCGCGTCGGCCGGCTCTTCACCAAGGCGCAGGTCTTCGCCAAGGCCGAGAAGCTGGTCGAGAAGTTCCGCGCCAAGGCCGAGGCGCTCGCCGACGACGTCGAGCCGGCCGAGTTGCGCGAACTGCTCTATTACCTGGTCGACACCGTGCTCGACCGCCAACCGCCGCCGTCGCCGGAGCCGGAGGCCGTCCCCTTGCTCCAGATCGGTCGATGAAACCTTCCCTTCAAGTCGCCCGGAACGACTTGCTGACCGTCCTCGACGTGTTTCCCACGGACGAGGACTTTCTTTCCCTGGGGGCGGTGCCGTCCGCAGGGGTGCCGCCGCCTTACCACGGGCTGCTCGTCCACGAGCACCACATGACGGTGAGCATGGAGGAGTTCCACGGCGCGCCCGTGGACGTGCGCATCCTCGATCGTCGCCACGTCGGCGACTGGTACGCCCGCAAGATCCTCCTCACTCTGAAGGGCAGCGGCCGCGTCGTGCAGTACGGGATCGTTCGTATCGACTTCCGCCTCTGTCCCCCCGGCGTTCCCGAGGCGATCGTCTCGGGCGACACGCCGCTGGGCCGGGTGCTGATCGAACACAACGTGATGCGGCGTATCCAACCGCTCGCCTTCCTCCGTGTGACGCCCGGCCCGGCGCTGATGACGGCGTTCGGCCTGGGCAACGAGCCGCGGACGACCTACGGCCGCCTCGCCTACATCCACTGCAACGAGCAGCCGGCCGTCGAGGTGCTGGAAGTCGCGGCGCCGTAGGGGGTCGGGTGAGGGTGCAACTAACTTCTCTGGTGTTGGTGACGGGGTATGGGGTAAATAGGGGAGCCCCCATCCTCCAACAAGGACGTTGTATGAAGCGCACGACCTTTACCGCCGAGTGTTCGGAAGCCCAGGCCCGCCTGTTGCAACGCGTCCTCGTGTTGAGCGAGGAACTCGAACAACTCGCCCTCACCGCCCCCGACGGCACCGTCTTCGACGCCTGCGAAACAGCGGTCCTGCAACAGGGGCGCCAGGTGCAGACTCAGATGCTGGCCGACGCAGTGGCCCGACGGCTCGAGGCCGCCGAAAAAAAGGGGCGCCGCTGCGCGTCTGTGAGTGCGGCCGCCGCAAAGAGAACCGCGGGTCCAAGACCCGGCCGTTGGTGAGGGCCGTCGGCGTCGTGCCCATTACGCGGCGCTACTGGCAGTGCCGCTGCGGCGCGCCCGGGGCGTATGCCGCTGATGCCTTGCTGGGCCTGGACGGCCGCTAGAGCACGACGGTGCAAAAGCATTGCTGCCGCCTGGCGGCGGACGTGGGCTTCGCCGCGGCCAGCGAGCACCTGCACGAGTTGCTCGACGTGAGCCTCTGCGCCGAGACGGTGCGCACGCTGGTGGAAGGGCACGGCCAAGCGATGGCGCGGTTTCAGCCGGAGGATGGGCAGACCGCCACGGCGTTTGCGCGGGCGGCCGGGGAGGTGGAGTTCGCGGTCGATGCGGGGAAGGTGCACACCCGCGCGGAGGGCTGGAAAGACCTGAAAATCGCGGTGATTTCCAAGCGGCCGGCCGGTGCGCCCACTTCCCCGGCGCCGTGGGACGCGCAGCGCTTGCCGGCCGCGATGATAGTGTTGGCCTTCGCCATGATCGCTACCGCGAAGACGTTTCGGCGCAGCTGGCGACGGCGGCTGCGGCGCTTGGGCGTGACGGCTTTCGCGAGCGTGCAGGCCCTCGGCGACGGGGCGAGCTGGATCGGGAAGTCGGTGCAACGCGCCCTCACCGGCTGCACGCAAACCCTCGACATCTTCCACGCCCGCGAACATCTCAGCCGCTGTGCCGCGGGGGTGTTCGGCGAGGGGACCGCCGAGTCGCGCAGGGGGTTCGAGCGGAGCCGCGGCCTGTTGCTGAGCCAGGGCTGGGCCGGCCTGTGCGCCTGGGTTGGGGAAGTCCTCCGCATTCCGGACCAACCGGAGCAGGAACGGCGACGACGGCACACGGACAAACTCCTGGGCTACTTCGCGAAGCCCATCGGCCGCTGGAATTATGCCGAGCGGTTGGGGGCGGGGCGTGCGATCGGCCGGGGCGCGGTGGAGGGTCAGGCCAAGACGTTGGGGTTGCGCTTGAAGCGACGCGGGGCGCGCGGGAATCGCTCCCACGTCCAACCGATGGCCAGCCTGATTGGCGTGCGACCCTCCCTCCCGTGGAACGCCCACTGGACCCTCGCCCCCTGAGCCCTCCCCCAGAGAATCTGGTTACACCCGCCACCGCCTCCGGTCCGGGTAGCGATTGACCTGCGGGGCTAAGGAGGCCATAATGAGTCGTCGGGCCGCTTCGGACGGCCCGCCTGGCGGGTGGAACGAATGGCGCGAATCGGACTGATCCTGTATCTCATGCTGGCGGCCGCAGCCGGGCCGTGGTTGTGCTGTTGCTCCGCCGCGCAGCTCGGCGCCCTGGCCGCGCCGGCGCCTCGCAAGGCGGTCGCCGAGGAGAAACGGGACGCCGACCCTCCGTGTGCCTGCTGCCGCCACGCCACGCCTGCTCCCCGAGATGCCGACTGTCAAGTGTCGTCGACCGGCACGTCGTGCCACTGCGCCGAGGGTCGCCCGCCCGCCGTCGCCTCGGTGACGCCTGTCACGCCGCCCGATGATCGCTTTGTCGAGACGTTCCTGTCGTCCCTGGCCGCGACGACGCCCGCGATCGTCTCCGCCCTGTCGCTCACCCTCGGCAACGCCGCCCTGCCGTTCCACGACACCGACGACCTCCTGCGCGCCTTCCACATCTTGCGCTGCTAACCCTCCCGACCAGTACGCCTGAGCCCGCGCGGACGATGCCGCGCGCCCGCAATCCTCGCAACCATCACCAGACAGGGTGATCGGCGACCTCGGCTTGTGCCGTTCGCCGAGCCGCGTCCCGTCCGTACCGCCCTATCAGGATAAGGAGAATCGTATATGGTCCGTAAACTCATGATCCTTGGGACGGCCCTCGCCTCCGTCGCCCTCTACGTCGGCTGCAACGAGTCCGCCGCGCCGTCCGTCGCCGACAAGCCGGCCGCGCCCGCGACGAAGACCGAGGAACACGCCCACAAGGCGGGGCAGCACGGCGGCAGCGTCGTCGAAATCGGCCGCGACAGTTACCACGCCGAGCCGGTCTTCGAGAAGGGCGGCGTCGTCAAGCTGTTCCTCCTCGGCAAGGACGAGGCGAAGCTGCAGGAAATCGACGTGCAAACGGCGACGGCCTACGTCAAGGCCGAGGGCGAGAGCGAGGCAGTGACCGTCGCGTTCGAGCCGGCGCCGCAGCCCGGCGACGCGCCCGGCAAGACGAGTTGCCTCGCCGCCCGGCTGCCGCGCGAACTGGCCGGCAAGGCGGTCGAGATCACCCTGCCGAGCGTCACCTTCCCCGACGGACGCTTCCGCGTCGGCTTCAGCTCGTCGAAAGCCGAGGCGCACGAGGAGGCGGAGATGCCCGGCAAGGTGAGCGGCGGCGACGAGGAGACGCTTTATCTGACGCCGGGAGGACTGTACACGCAGGCCGACGTCGACGCCAACGGCCGCACGACCGCGTCGCGGAAGTTCAAGGGGCAGAAGTCGCTGCACAACACCAAGGCGAAGTCGGGCGAGCGCGTCTGCCCCATCTCGGAGACGAAATCCACGCCGAAGTTCACCTGGGTCGTCGGCGGCAAGACCTACGAGTTCTGCTGCCCGCCGTGCGTCGACGAGTTCGTCCGCATGGCGAAGGAGCACCCCGAAAACGTCAAGGCGCCCGAGGAGTACGTGAAGCCGTGACCCCGCGCCTCCCCGTCCGGCGCCCCGTGGCGCTGGCTCTGCTCGTCCTGACGACTGCGGCGGCCGCCTGGCTCTACGCCCACGAGGGGCACCAGGCGCTGCCGAGCGAAGGTCTGCTCGTCGACGCCGTCAAGGGCGAAGTGGCGCTCAGCCCCGAGGCTCGCGCCGCCCTCGGCGTGCGCGTCGCGGAAGCGGGCAGCGCCCCCATGACCGAGGAGATCGTTGCCCCGGTGACGCTCGTCTCGCCGTGGGGGCGCCACGCCTTCGCCTCCGCGCGCCTCGGCGGGCGGGTCAGCGCCCTGCACGCCCGGCCGGGCCAGACAGTCGCCGCCGGCCAGGTCCTCGCCGAGGTCCGGAGTGTCGATTTGGACAATCTCGTCTTCGACCTGCGCGGCGCCGAGAACGACGCCCGCCTGTCGGCCGACAGCCTGAAGGCGGTCGAGTCGGCGGGCGACGCCGTCGCGGGGCAGCAGGTCATCGAGGCCCGCGCCCGCCACCAGGAGAACCTCATCGCCGCCGAGATCGCGCGGCGCAAGCTGACGCTGCTCGGACTGAATGAAGAGGTCTTGAAGGAGGGTTCACGTCCCGTAACCCTCGCGGTCCGCAGCCCCCTCGCCGGCGTCCTCATCCACGCCGACACGCGCTTCGGACAGGTCGTCGAGGCCGGCGAGCATCTGTTCGAGGTCGTCGACCTCCGCGAAGTCTGGGCTCAGGCCGCCGTGCTGGAGAAGGACCTGCCGCGCGTCGAGACGGGCCTGCCGCTTCAGTTGCGTCTCGCGGCCTACGGCGACGCCGCCTTCGCCGGCACCGTGGAAGGCAAGGGACTCGCCCTCGACGTGGCGACGAAACTCGGCGCCGCCTGGGCCAGCTTCGACGGCGCCGACTCCGCCCAACCGCTGCTCCCCGGCATGCACGGCGAGGCGCGTCTGACGCGCACGCTGCCGAAGAAGGCGGTGACCGTTCCGCCGACGGCCCTGGCGAGCATCGGCGCCGAGCGCTTTGTCTTCGTCGAGACGGGGCCGGGGCAGTACCTGCGCAAGAACGTCGTCGTGCTGCGCCAGGGCCACGACGCCGTCGCCTTGCTGCCGGGCGGCGTCTTCCCCGGCGATCGCGTGCTGACGGCCGGCAGTCACGAGTTGGCGTCCTACTTCGAGCCGAACGTCTTGCGCCTCAGCCCCGAGGCGGAGAAATCCATCGGCCTGAGCGTCGAGCCGGCGCGGCGCCGGACCGTCGCCGACGTCGTCACGCTGGCCGGCGTCATCGACCTGCCGCCCGACCGCCGCGCCGTCGCCTCGGCTCGCCTCGCGGGCACGGTCCGGGCGATCCACGTCCGCCGCGACCAGACCGTCAAGGCGGGCGACGTCGTCGCCGAGGTCGAGAGCCTGGAGTTGCACAACCTGCAACTCGACTTCCTCAAGTCGGAATTGCAGATGCGCCTCGCCGACGAGACGCTGACGCGCCTCCGCGGACAGGCGCGCGCCGTCGGCCCTCAGCGGGTGCGCGAGGCGGAGAGCGTCGCGAGCGCGGCCCGACTGAAGCGCGACGGGCTGAGGGGCCGGCTGGGGACGCTCGGCCTGTCGGAGGAACAGACCCGTGGCCTGTCCGAGGAGCGCCGTTTCGTCGAGGCGCTGCCGGTGCGGGCGCCCATCGCCGGGGCGGTCGTGCGCTTCGAGAGGGCGCTGGGCCAGTCGGTGAAGGCGGAAGACGCGCTCTTCGAGATCCACGACCTTTCCGCCGCGTGGGTGCAGGGTTTCGCGCCGGAGCGCGACCTGGCGCGGCTGCGCGTCGGCCAGCGCGCGCGGGTGTCTCTGCCCGCGCGGCCTGAATTCCGGGCCGAAGCCGTCGTCCGCCGCAGCGCCCGTTCCTTCGACCCGGCCGAGCGGACGCTGTCGCTCTGGGCCGACTTCGCCGAGCCGTTGGCCGCGCCGCCGCCGGCGGGGACGCTCACCCGGCTGGCGGTCGTCGTCGGCGACGGGGCGCCGGCGCTGGCCGTGCCGCGCGAGGCGGTCGTGCGCGAAGGGGCGGACGACTACCTATTCGTCCGCCGCGACGACGGCACGTTCGAGCGCCGCACGGTCCTCGTCGGCCGGGGCGATGACGAGTTCGTCGAGGTGGCGCAAGGGTTGCGCGACGGCGAGACGGTCGCGGCGCGCGGCGCCGCCGACCTGATGACCGCGTTCGCGGCCGTGCGCTGAGGACTCTCCGGGGCCGCTTGCGGCTTAGCAACTGGGCAACAATTACTTGAACGATCGGCATAGTAATTGCCCATTGCCCTTGTATGAACCGGGACGCCACCCTTGAAGCCGTGCGGCGCAAGTTTGAACTGTTGCGCCCCTTGATGAACGAACGGATGCGCCGCCATTGGGCCGCCTGTAAAGCCCTGACCCTCCGACGGGGCGGGGTAACCCTTGTTACTCAAGCCGCCGGCCTGTCCCGCACGACCATCCGGGCCGGCTCGCGCGAACTCCGGCACCCCGAAGACATGCCCGCCGACGACCTCCTTCCCCAACGCCTTCGTCATGCCCGGGCCGGCCGGCCCTTCCCGGAAGAGGCGGACCCTACCCTGGTAAAGGACTTAGTGACTGTCCCATAAGCCCCTCGCCCCTGTACTCAGGGGAGAGGGGTTGGGGGTGAGGGGTCTGTTTTTCGCTAGCAAATCCCCCTCACCCCCGGCCCCTCTCCCCCGAGTACGGGGGCAAGGGGAGCATACGGGACAGACTCTTAGAAGTCCTCGTCGAAGCCACTACCCGCGGCGATCCGCAAGCCCCGCTCCGCTGGACGAGCAAGCGTACCCGCAACTTGGCCGAGGAACTCAACCGCCAAGGCCGCCGCAGCGGACCGGGTTGAGGGCGACCCCGTCGGGGTCGTACAGGTCGCCGCGAAACGCTACCGCCTGAGCGAGACGGAGAAGAACGCTACCCGGACGCACTTCCTCGCCGGGCACAACCGGCAGCCGGAACTCACCCGCTACGGGCTGATGCAGGCGGTGACCCGGATGAGCCAGGATGTCGAGAGCTACGACCGGGCGAGCGAACTCGAGCAACGCGGCGGACCTAAGTTCGACTGATGCCGATTTCGAGGGTCCGCCTGGGCGGTAGTCGGGGGAGTATCCGACGCTTCCCACCCTACACGCCCCAGGACGGCCTCCGATGATTCTACCGCCCCAAGCCGGGCCGCTGCTCGCCGCGCTCACCACGACGTTCACGCAACCGACCGCCCCGC
>JBBROG010000085.1:0-29551 GCA_038229635.1 Gemmatales bacterium | reverse complement strand
GATGTAACCCCTGCGGGGTAAAATGCCCCCGGCCCTACCCCGAAGGGGTTGAATATCACAGCCGGGGGTCGCGTACTCGCGCACCCCCGGAACGTAGCGCCGGGGGTCGCGTACTCGCGCACCCCCGGAACGTAGCGCCGGGGGTCGCGTACTCGCGCACCCCCGGAACAACGACGCCCACTCCCGGAACGACGACTCGTCAATCCGCCAGATCGATCGGGAACGTCTGCGTGCCCTTGACGACGCTGTGAGTCAGGGGAGTCGTCTTCGGGTCGGAATACTTCTTGGGGATCTTAACGTAGTCGCCGCCGCCGGGCGTGAACCCTTCGGGCATGGGGCTGCCGCCGCCCTTGGAGTACTGCTTGTTGCCGCCCTTGGTGGAGTCCTTGTTGTTGTGGGCGCTTTCGGTCTCGACCGTCACGGCCATGTCGCCGACGGGCAGTTCGTTGAGGGTGTAGCTGCCGTCCTTCTCAATGCTGGCGGAATGCATGGCGCCGCCTTCCTTGGGCTGGAACGCGACCGTACCGGCCGTCACCGGGGCGCCCTTGTAGGTGACTTTGCCGGTGACTTTGGCGGGCGTGTTCGACGACTTCCCACAGCCGGCGGCGAGAACCAGAATCAGCGGCACGGCCAGGAAGAATTGCCCCTTTGTCATGGTGGAAATCCTTGGAAAAGCAGAACGGGTGGGGAGCGCTTGGCCCCGGGAAAGGGCAAGCCGTGAAACCAGACAAGAAAACTTCCTGGCGGGTCGGCGACCCGCCAGGAAGCTCGTCTTACGAACGACCACGGTCAAGCGGCGCGAAGGCCTGGCTTACCAGTCGTTGCCCAGCACAAGGCCGTCCTTGGGGTCGATGGCACGACCCCAGGTGATCGGGGAGATGCCAAGCGAGACGGGCCGAACGCTGCCGTCAGCCAGGCCGACCATAATTCCGCCGAGTGAGAAGGACTGCAACAGCCGCGGCAGGCAGTTCTTGATGGTCGGAGCGGCCTGTGGCCCGATCGCGAACGCCCACGGGTAGTTGTCGACCTTCTGCCACTGGGCCGTCTGCGATTGGCCGTTGCCGGAGCCGACGCCGGGCAGGTGAACCCAGAAGCCGGGGACAAAGTTCGTGTTGTTGGACCAGCACTCGCCGCGCGGGCCGGCGTTCTGGCCGTCCTCGGACCAGATGTGCTCGACGTAGAAGTCGCCGGTCGACTTCGCCGAGTCGCCGCAGACGGCGTAGCGCTCGGCGAAGAGGATCGTGTTCGACGTGCCATCCGGGATCGAGCGCGGGATGCTGTTCACGCCGCCGACCTGCCAGTCCTCGTCCCAACCGCCGCGGAAGACGTGCCAGTTACCGGCGTAACTGGTCGCGCCACGGTCCGACCAGGTTTTGTTCGACGCCGGCAGGCTCGGGTCGCCAGGGGCGACGTAGGTCTTCACGACCGTGTCGGCCGCGCCGGGGGGGTTGTCGTAGGAGCGGCGCCACGAGTTCATGACCGTCGCCTTGAAGGCGTTGTCCTGCTCAATGTACGGGAGCAGGAAGTACATGACCGTGCCGAACCGCGACGGCTGGGATTTGAGGGCCCAGTCGGTGTTGTTGGACGTGTTCGGGAAGCAACCCTGAATGGGGGGCAGCTTGCCGTACACGTCGTTGATGCTGTGCGTCGCGATCCCGAGCTGCTTCAGGTTGTTCTGCGACTGGGTACGGGCGGCGGCCTCGCGAACCTTCTGGACGGCCGGCACGAGCAGGCCGATCAGGATGGCGATGATGGCGATGACGACGAGCAGTTCGATCAACGTGAACGCCCGCCAGCGACCGAAAAGACGAATACGAGGCATGCGAAACTCCTTATGACTAGACCAGGAGAAGAGAACGCCTATCCAGGACTAGGTGCGAGTGCGAAAGAGTCAGGGTCATTGTGGTGAAGGAGGCGTGGCTTTGTCAAGGAGAATTCCCGATTTTCCTCCGACAAAGGAGGCGCCCCGTATTAAGGAACCCATCGTTGAATCGGATCCTCCCCCAGGGTATATTGAAGCAAGTTTGTCAAGAACCACAAGATTGAACAGCCGTTCCGCGAAAAAGACTCGAAAAAAGTCCGGCCCATCGAGACGGCTATGAACCCGACGAGCGCGGCGCCCGAGACCTCCCTGCCTCGACTGGGTCCGGCGGCCGCGTTCGTCCTCCTGGCGGCGGTCGCCTACATCCCCGCCCTGTCCGGCGGTTTCATCTGGGATGACGACGCCTATGTCACCGCCAACCCCGAGTTGCGGACGTTGGAGGGGCTGGCCCGCATCTGGCGGCAGCCGGAAGCCACGCCGCAGTTCTACCCCTTGGTATTCAGCACATTCTGGGCCGAATACCACCTCTGGGGACTTCACCCCCTCGGTTATCACCTGGTCAACGTCCTGTTGCACGGCCTGAACGGAATTCTCCTTTGGCTCCTGCTGCGGCGCCTGCGCGTTGCCGCCGCGTGGGTCGTCGCCGCCGTCTTCGTGCTGCACCCCGTCCAGGTCGAATCGGTCGCCTGGATCACCGAGCGGAAAAACGTGCTGTCGGCTCTCTGCTATTTCGGCTCGGCCCTCGCTTACTTCCGCTTCGCGCCGCCGGAGCCCCTGCCCGAGGGGACGAGCCGTCGTTGGGGCTGGTACGCCCTCGCCGTCGTCCTCTTTCTCGGCGCCCTGCTGAGTAAGACGGTCACTTGCTCCTTGCCCGCCGCCCTGCTCCTCGCGACCTGGTGGAGGCGCGGGACGGTCGGTTGGCGAGAGGTCGTGCCTTTGGCGCCGCTGTTCGTCCTGGGGGCGTCCCTGGCTCTCGTGACGGTCGGGGTGGAGAAGCACCACGTCGGCGCCGTCGGCGAGGAATGGAACCTCACGCCGGCGCAGCGCGTCCTCGTCGCGGGCCGGGCCGTCTGCTTCTACGCGACGAAACTCTGCTGGCCGACGACGCTGACCTTCATCTATCCCCGCTGGCACGTCGACGCGGGCGCGGGTTGGCAGTACCTGTTTCCTGTCGCCGCCCTCGCGCCGGTGGTCGGCCTCTGGTTAGGGCGCCGGCGTTTCGGCAGAGGACCGCTCGTCGCCTACCTCATCTATGTGGGGACGCTGGCCCCGGCGCTCGGATTCATCGACTTCTACCCGATGCGCTTCTCTTTCGTGGCGGACCATTTTCAGTACCTGGCGACGCCGGCGCTGCTCGCCCTGCTCATCGCGGCGGGCAAGACCGCGCTGGACCGCCTGGCTCCCGCCGCGCCGAGCGCCCCGCCTGTGGCGGCGGGAGCGATCTTGCTCGTCCTGGGCGTATTAACCTGGGGGCAAGGGTATGTCTACGCGGACTTGCGCACCCTCTGGACCGACACGCTGACGAAGAACCCCGACTGTTGGATGGCGCACAACAACCTGGGGGAGGTATTCCTTGAGGAGGGACAACTGGAAGAAGCCCGCTACCACTACGGGGAAGCGCTGCGGCTCAACCCGCGTGACCCGGTCGCCCATTACAACGTGGGCAAGGTCTTCTGGATGCGCGGCGACGCCGACACGGCGGTCCGCGCCTTCAGCGAAGCCCTGCGCCTCGACCCGGACTACGCGGAGGCCCACTTCAACCTCGGGCTGGCGCTGCGCCGCCAAGGGAAGACCGAGAAGGCCGTCGCTCACTTCGAGGAAGCGCTGCGACTGCGGCCCGCCTTCGGTCAGGCGCACAACAACCTGGGCGTGGCGCTGGCGCAGCTCAACAGGCCGGCGGAGGCGGTGCCGCACTTCCTCGCGGCGGCGAAGAGCGACCCCGGCGACGCGGGGGCCTACTTCAATCTGGCGCTGGCCCACGCTCAGATGGGGCGGCGCGACGACGCCATTGCCTACGCCCGGCAAGCCGTGAGCTTGCAGCCCGAGGCCGAGCGCTTCCGTCAACTCCTGGACGGGCTGCTCAAGGAGGAGTCGGACCACGGGCCGAAGCCGTAGACCGTCCGCGCCGCGCTTGACCCATCCCGCCGCGCCCCTTATGCTGACGGAAACCTTTGTTCCGGCCGCGCTCTTCGGCCATCTTCCTCTCGTTCCCCCACGACTCCATGACGCCGTCCGACGAACCTGCTCTCGCGCCACCTCCTGACGTCACCCTCCTCCCCTCGCCGCCGGCCGTTTCGTCTCCCTCGGACACGACGACGGGGCGATTGGGGCCGGTCCTGATACTCCTGGTGGCAGCGCTCGCCTTTGTGCTGGCGTCGTTCCCGGCCCGGAACAGCGACCTCTGGCGACACCTCGCCGCGGGCAGACACCTGGTTCATGGGGACGGCGCCGCCCGTTTCGCCGCGCTGGCCGGCCAGGGCTGGCTCTACGACCTCGTCGGCTACGGCCTCTCGACGACCCTGGGCGGCGCTGGCCTCGTCGTCGCCAAGGCGCTTCTCGTGGCCGCGCTGGCCCTGGTCCTCCTGCGCCTGAGTCGGGCTCGTCAGGAAGATTGGTCCCTTCCGGTCCTCTGCACCGCGCTGGCCCTCGTAGCGATGAGCACGCGGTTGCTGCTCCAGCCGGCGACCGTCTCCGTCCTGTTCCTGGCCCTGATGCTTTGGATGCTCCAGCGGCGCGAGGAGCGCGAGCCCCAAGGGATTTCCTGGCTGCCTCCCTGGCCCCTGACCGTCCTGTTCGTGGTCTGGGCGAACGTCGATGGCTGGTTCGTCCTCGGCCTGGCGGCCGTGGCCCTCGTGGGACTCGGTCGGGCTTTGGACCTCGCCCGACAAGGACAAGCGAAGCTCGTTTCCTTGTCTTCTCGTCTCCTCGTCTCCTTGGCCGTGCTGGGCGTCGTCTGCCTGCTCAACCCCGCGCACGTCCACGCTTTCGCGCTCCCCCCCGAGCTGCGGGCGCTCGCGCGTCCCGGCGTCCTCGGGGCCGGGACGGTGGCGTCTCCCTTTCGGGCGGCGTATTTGGCGAACGTCGGCGTCTCCCCGGCCAGCCTCGCTTACTACCCGTTGCTCGCCCTGGGATTGCTGTCGTTCGTCTTCGCCCCGCGCTGGCAGTGGCAGCGCTTCCTCCCCTGGGCCGGGCTCGCGCTGCTGAGCGCCGTCCAGGTGCGAGCCGTCCCGTTCTTCGCGGTCGTCGCCGGGCCGGTGCTGGCCTGGAACCTTCAGGAGGCGCTGGCCCCGTACTTCGACCGGCAGCGGAACAGCCCCGCGTTCGGGCACGGCCTCACGGCGTTCCTGGTCGTGATCCTCCTCGCCTGCGCCTGGCCGGGTTGGCTGCAGGCGCCGCCCTACGAGCCGCGCCGCTGGGCGGTCGAGACGGACCCGTCGCTGGAGCGCGCCGCCGCGGCGGTCTGCTCCTGGCACCGCGAAGGGAAGCTGAGGCCGGACGACAAGGGACTTCACTTCTCGCCCGAGACGGCCCACGCCTTCGCCTGGTTCTGCCCGGAGGAGAAGGGCCTGGTCGATGGCGCACTGGCCGCGGCCGTCCTCGGCGACCCGGACGCGCCGACCGACGGGGACCGGGAGTTGCGCGCCGTCGGCATCAATCACGTTATCGTCTACGATGCGGATCGTGGACGTCTCTTTGAGACGCTCGGCCGGCTGCTGTCCGACCCGGCGCACTGGCCGCTGCTCTACCTGGAAGGCGACCTCGCCGTCTTCGGCTGGCGCGACGGCGCCGAGGCCAAGGCGGACCCGTTCCGCATGTGGCAGCTGAGCCTGGACCGCCTCGCCTTCCGCCCGGCGGAGGACAAGAAAGCGCCTCCGAAGCGGTCCGAGCGCGACCCCGAGGTGCGGCCTTTCTGGGAGGCGTTCTGGAAGGCCGCCCCGCCGCGGCCGCTCGACCGCGACGAGGCGGATCTGCACCTGGCCCACGCCGAGGCGCTGCGGCGCTCGGCGCCGTTCCGGCACAAGTCCGCGTGGGAGGACGGCCAGTCCGCCGCCCTCGTCGCCGCGGCTGCCGGCTGGGGGGGAGGAACCGACGTCCTCGACGCCTACCTGCGCCTGGTCCGCATCCAACCGCCGCTGCCCGAACAGGACACCAGCCCCGACAAGGTGTCGATTCCCGTCCTCGGCGCCATCGCGCTCCAGGAGCGCTTCACGCGCCAGCAGGACGACACGCCCCCCGCACTGCTCTTCCTGGCGGTGCGCGCCGCCCGGCGAGCCCTGGCCGCCAACCCCGACGACGCGCGGGCCTACCTGTCCCTCGGGGAGAGTTACCTGCGCCTGCTCCACGGCACGCGCGAGCGCGCCTGGAGTGAGCGCATGCCGGAACTGGCGCAGCTGCGGCGCAGCCAGGCGAGCGCGGCCCTGAGTCAGGCCGTCGCCCTGCGCCCCGACTTCGCCCAGGCGCACCTGAGCCTCGGCGGTTTGTACCGGGAGATGGGTTACCTCGACCTGTCGCTGATTCACTTGCAGGCGTACCTCAAACTGGCCGGCGAGACCGGTCCCCCGCCGGGCGTGAGCGCGAAGGACTTCCGCGAACAGGAAGCCCGGTATCAGGAGGACCTGAACCGACTGGCCAAGGAGGCGGAGAAGCGCGAGAACTCGTTCGCGACCGCGGCCGCCGGCGCGCGCGTCCTGGACCGAGCCAACCTGGCGGTGCGGCACGGCCTGGGGGGCAAGGCCCTGGACATTCTTTTGGCGTCCGACATCGCCGCCTTCGGGCCGCAGGGCATGGAGTTGGAGTTGGAACTGCTGTTGCGGACGGGGCGGGCGAAGGACGTGCGCGACTGGACGAGTTCGGAACACGAGGCCGCTCTCGGGTCGCCCAGCTACCACTGGATGCGCGCCCAGGCGCTGGCGGCGTCCGGCGACTACGCCCTGGCGCGGGACGAGTGCGCCGAGTTGACCCGGTCGATCGCGCTGCCCGGCCAGGGCCAGGAGCCGGTGCGCTTCCGGGAGGTGATGGCGCTGACCGTCGGCCAAGCGCTCCTCGAGGAGCAGCCAGCGGCGCCGTTGGTGCCGTCCCTGCGCCAGCGGCTCTTCAGCCGCCTCGCGTTCCAGAACCGCGTGCCGACCCTGGCCCGGAATCTGCGGCAGGAGGCGGACACCCGCGTCCTCGCCGGCCTGCTCGCCCTGGAACAGGGCGAAGTCGGCGACGCGGAGGACGCTTTCCGCGCGGCCCTGGCGCTGTACCGCGATGACGCCACGGCGCTGTCCGGGGGCGGGCTCGACTTCAACGGCCGCGTCGTCGCCCAGAGCGCCCTGGCGTGGCTGGAGGAGTAGCCTCCCGGCTTGCCGTTTCGCGCCCGCGTCGAGGTGGGACTCATGGTCGTGCCACATCCCGGCAGGCTCGTCCGGATTTTGGGGCTTGGCGCCCTGCTCCTGGCTGTCGCCGTGGGGCTCGGCCTGTTCCTCGTCCGCCGCGCCCCCGAAGAGCGGCCCGCCGACGTTCCGCCCGACCCGCGCCTCGCCTATGCCGGCCCGTTCCGCAACGTCGCCCCCTCGGTCCGCTACGTCCCCGAGGAGCGCTGCGCCGACTGCCACGCGGACAAGGCCCGCTCCTTCGCGGAACACCCGATGGGCCGCTCCCTCCTGCCCGCGAACCAGATGCCGCCTCTCCCCGAAGACGCGCGCCACGACAACCCCTTCGAGGCTCTCGCCTCGCGCTTTCAGGTCGTCCACGAGGCGGGGCGAGTCTGGCACCGCCGCGCCCTCCTCGACCCGGCCGGGCGCCCCCTGGTCGAGCAGGCGTGGCCCGTCGATTACGCCATCGGCTCCGGCTTGCACGGCTTCTCGTACCTCAGCGACCGCGACGGCTATCTATTTCAGACTCCCATCAGTTGGTACTCGCAAAAGGAGGTATGGGGTCTGTCGCCGGGCTTCGGGCCGTCCCACGCGGCGGGGCGAGCCGTCCTGCCCGAGTGCCTGTTCTGCCACGCCAACCGCGCCGACCACATCGACGGCTCGGTGAACCGCTACGCGCGGCCGGCGTTCAACGGGCACGCCATCGGCTGTCAGCGCTGCCACGGCCCCGGCGAAGTCCACGTCGCCGCGCGGGAGAAACCCGTGCCCGATGTCGGAGTGCCGGACCTCACCATCGTCAACCCGCGCCACCTGGAGCGTTCCCCGCGCGACGCCGTCTGCGAGCAGTGTCACCTGGGCGGCGACGTCCGCGTCACGCGCCGCGGCCGCGGGCTGTACGACTTCCGCCCCGGCCTGCCGCTGGACGAGTTCTGGGCGGTGTTCGTCCGCGCCGCCGGGACCGCGGAGGGGCAAAAGGCGGTGGGCCACGTCGAGCAGATGTATCAGAGCCGCTGCTTCCGGCGGAGCGACGGCCCGACGGCGCTGGGCTGCGTCTCCTGCCACGACCCGCACGAACACGTCGCGCCGGCGCAGCGCGTCGCCCACTACCGCGCCCGCTGCCTCCAGTGTCACCAGCAACGGGGCTGTAGCGTGCCGATGGCCGAGCGCGTGCGCCAGTCGCCGCAGGATAGCTGCGTGGACTGCCACATGCCGCGCTACGGCGCCTCCGACATCCCGCACACCGCTTCCACCGACCACCGCATCCTGCGCGGCGGGAAGGCGGCGCCGCGCGACGACGAACTCGCCGCCCCCGCCGGCGGCTTGCCGATCGTGGCGTTCTACCGCGACCGCAAGGGCGCCGGCGGCGGGGAGGACGAGCGCGACCTCGGCGTCGCCCTGGTGAAGTTGACTCTTGAGGGCAAGGCGCCCGCCGCGCGCGTCACCGGCCCGGCCCTGCCGCTGCTGGACGCCGCGGTCCGGCGCGCCCCCGACGACCTCGCCGCCGGCGAAGCGCGGGGGTACGCCCTCGGGCTCCGAAGTCTGTCGGCCGAGGCGCTGGCCGCGTTCGAGGCGGTCCTGGCCCGCGCCCCCGAGCGGGAAGCGAGCCTCATCGGCGCGGCGTCGATGGCGGAGGCGCTGGAGAAGACCGAAGCCGCTTTGAGTTACTGGCGCCGCGCCGTCGCCGCCAACCCGTGGGCGGCGGACGCGCGCCGCCGGCTCGCGCTGTTGCTCGTCAAGAAGCGGGCGTGGGACGAGGCGAGCGCGGAATGCGAAGCGTGGGTGCGGATCGACCCGTTCAGCGCCGAGGCCCGCGCGTCCTCGGTCGTGTGCCTGCTGGCGGCGGGCCGCAAGGACGAGGCGCGGGCCGAGTTCGCGCGGCTCGAAGCGCTGGCCCCGGAAAACCTCGCCGAGCTGCGGGCACGGTTCGAGAAGAAATTGAAGTGACCGGGCTCGGCCAACCCTTGCGCTCGCGCTCGGGGCGCGTCAAGCCCGACCCTTGCAAAGCGCCGGCCGAGTCTTATCATTGGCAGAGTGTTTGCCCCACCGCCGTCTCCTCCGGCCCGTGCCGCGAGCGAGTTGACTGACGACCGTTAACCCCGACTTTCACCAGGAGTCCTCCATGAGAACGCGCGCACGTGTGCTGGCGCTGGGCGTCGGCGCGGCCCTCGCGCTGGGTCTGCTGGCCGTCCCCGGCATGAGCGCCGCCGACGACGACAAGGCCCTCGCGCAGACCCTCGACAAGCTGGCCGACGCCACCAAGGACCCGAAGGCCCTGCACAAGGAGGCCGCCGAGGTCGCCAAAAAGCTCGATATGCTCGATGACCTGATGAACCTCATGAAGAAGCGGATCCTCAAGGGCGGCCAGCCGACGCAGGGCGTCGGCGTCGGCCCGAAGCCGACGGGGCAAGCCGACGACGGCATCGAGGCGCGCATCCAGAATCTCGGCAAGAAGGCGCCGACGAAGGAGGTCCTCGCCAAGGACGCCGACGCCCTGGAGCAGATGGCCCGCCGCGTCGCCGCCATCGGCGCGGTCACCCTGGCCAAGGCGCCCGCCAAGAAAGTCGGCAACAAGGACCCGAAGGACTGGAAGGAACAGTCCGAGGAGATGACCAAGTTGGCGCTGGACCTGGCCAAGGCGGTCAAATCGAAGGAGCCGAAGGCCGTCAAGGACGCCGCCTCGAAACTCAACGCGACCTGCACCAACTGCCACGGCACGTTCCGCGACTGAGCCGACGTAGGGGAACCGTTCCAGGGGTGCGCGATGACGCGCCGCCCGGCGCCACGTTCCGGGGGTGCGCTGCGCGACCCCCGGCTGTGCGATACAACCCCTACGGGGTAAAATGCCCCCAGCCCTACCCCGAAGGGGTTACATCCCAAAGCCGGGGGTCGCGCAGCGCACCCCCGGAATCCTCGGCCGGACCTGTGCGCGCGCCTCGGCTCTTCGCCGGGCCGCGGGGTTGACGGACCCGGAAAAATATCCCAGCCTTGACCGGAGTATCCTCTGACATCGTGCCCACCCGTTCGCGCGACGCCGCCGCCCCACGCCCGCCGGCCCGACGGCGGCACGCCCGGCGCGGGACGGGAGTCGTGATGTCCACCCTCTGAACCCCGCTGGTGTGCCATCGTGAGTCCGCCTCCGAACCTTGCCGCGGAAACCCCGGAACTCCTCACGGGCACGCCGCCGCGGCCGGACGCCGCCCCCGTCTGTTTCCCGCGCGAACTCAAAGTGGGCGACAGCCTCGGCAAGCTGCTGCTCACCGACGCGATGGGCGAGGGAGCCACCGGCCGCGTCTTCCGCGCCCTGCACCAGACGCTCAAGATCCCCGTCGCTGTCAAGATCCTCCAGTCGGCCGAGCTGGAGCGCGACCCCGGCCTGCGCCAACAACTCCGCGCCGAGGCCCAGATCCTCGCCCAACTCAACCACCCCAACATCATCCGCGTCTGGGACTACGAGGACAATCCCGACCTGCCTTACGTCGTTCTGGAGATCGTCGAGGGGCTCAGCCTGGCCGAGCTTATCAGCCAGAGCGGCCGGCTGGCGGCGCGGCACGCCCTCGACGTCGTCACGCAGGTGGCCGACGGCCTGGGCGCCGCCCACCGCCTCGGCATCATCCACCGCGACGTCAAGCCGGGCAACATCCTCATCACCAAGGCGCGCGTCCCCAAGCTGGTCGACCTCGGCCTGGCCGTCGTCAGCCCCGCGGGGCGGGCGCTCCAGAACGCCACCGACTCGGGCCGCCTCGTCGACATCGTCGGCACGCCGGCCTACATGGCGCCCGAACAGTTCCTCGCCCCGGAACACGTCGATCACCGCTCCGATATCTACTCGCTGGGCGTCACCTTCTACCACGCCCTCACTGGCCGCCTGCCGTTCGAGGGCCACTCGCCGCGGCAGGTGATGCTCAACAAGGTGCAGCACCTGTTCATCCCCCCGCACGAGATCGTGTCCGGGCTGAACGGGGCGGTTTCGGAAGTCGTCCTGCACATGATGCAGAAGGACCCCGACGACCGCTACCTCGACTACGAGGAGTTGCTGGGCGAGCTGCGCGTGCTGAAGAACGTCCTCCAGGTGCAGTCGCCGGACTTCCGCCCGCCGCCGCTGTCGGTCGGGTCGCGCTCGTCCCAAAACCTGTCGGCGCCGGAGGCGCCGCGCCCCCGGACGCCGCCGCCGACAACGACCCCGCCGGCGACCGACCAGCCCTCTTCGGAGGTGGATACGGCCCTTGGGACGCGGACGCTGAAAGTGGGCCAGGCGCCGGCCCTGACGGGGCGGCTGCTGGAGGCGGCCCAACTCGCGGGCAAGGGCGGCGACCGTCCCAGGGCGTGCGAGCTGCTGCGCCACGCGGTGCGCCTGGACCCGAGCGGCGAGGCGGCCTGGCTGTGGCTGGCCGCCATGACCGACGCGGCCGGCGAGAAGTTTGAAGCCCTGTCGCACGTCCTCGACCTGAATCCCGACCACGAGAAGGCGCGCGCCGGACTCCGGGCCGTCGCCCTCCAGGCGGGCGTCGCCGAGGTCCGCGACGGCGACCGCGCCAAGGCACGGCGCTACCTGGCCAAGGCGACCGAACTCGACCCGCGCCAGGAAACCGCCTGGCTGTGGCGTGCCAAGGCGGCCGAGGCGCCCGAAGAGGCCGTCGCCTGCCTGCGCCGCGCCCTGGAGATCAACCCGCACAACGAGCGCGCCCGCGCCGGCCTGGAGTGGCACCAGGCGAGCGCCGCCGCGCCGTCCTGGACCTGCCCGCTGTGCCAGGTTCGGGCGGCGAAGCCCGCGAAATCGTGCCCGTCCTGCAACGCCCTCCTGGTGCTGGCCGACCTGCCGACGTGGCGGAGCCGGCCTCCCCTGCGGGCCGAACTGGTGCGCCAGGCCGAGGCGCGCTATCTGCCCGCCGTGCGCACCAAGCCGGACGCCGTCGCCCACTTCGCCCTGGCGCTGGCCTACCTCAACGGGGGGGCGTTCGACAAGGCGCTCAAGCACCTCCGGGAGGCCGCGCGGCTGCGGCCGGCCGACGTGGCGCTGTCGCGCCAGGTCGAGGCGATCGAGCGCCAACTCGCCGCCGCGGAGACGTCGGAGGCGTCGCGCGGCTGGCAGGGGACCGTCCTCGTCGTCGACGACAGCCCGACGATTCGCAAGGTGGTGGCGCGGGCGCTGGCGGACTACGACTACCGCATCCTCGAAGCCGCCGACGGCGAAGCGGCGCTGGCGATCGCGCGCAAAGACCCGCCCGACCTGGTGCTGCTCGACATTACCATGCCGGGGATGGACGGCTACCAGGTGTGCCGGGCGCTGCGGGCCGAGGCGGCGAACGCCGACCTGCCGGTGCTGATGCTCTCCGGCCGCGACGGCCTGTTCGACAAGTTGCGCGGCCGCCTGGCCGGCGCCACGGAATACGTGACGAAGCCGTTCCGGGCGGAACTGCTCGTGCAGGTGGTGGAGAAGCACTGCCTGCCGCGGCGCGAGCGCCGCGCGGGGCGGAAAAAGTGAGTGGGAACGACTACCGCCCTCTAATACACAAACCCGGTAAGACTGTCCGGTTCGTGGCCGCTCGAAGCTGAAGTCGGGCTGAGGGTTATGACCGGGCAAATCGGACAGTCTTACCGGGTTTGTGTATAAGGAGCGCGCGATACGCCTTGTCCAAGGTGGTCACGCGCTCGCTCAGCTTGCCGAGCTTGGTCGCGACCTCGCCCGTTGCGTTTCGGTTCTCCTTCAGGATCTCCGCGGAGAACGCGAAGAGATCGAGGCGGGCGCGGACGAGGTCGAGGCGCATCCGGCGTGCCTGCTCGGCGCGCTCGTCGGCATACGGGCCGCTGCGCTCGAGCAGTGCGACGGCCTTGTCCAACTCGGCCCGCGCCTCTTCCAGCGCGGCGACGGCGGCGGCCGCCTTGTCCGGGTCTCTGCGCTCGGGGTGCTTGCCGAGCAAGCCTTCGACGTCTTCTTCGTAGGTCTTCAACGGGACTTTTTCCAGCCGCTGCACTTCCGGCAGGACGTCGTTGAGGTCGTTGCGGTCTTCTTTCTCCCGAATTTGGCCGGCCTGTTCCTTCGCGGCCGGCGTCCGCTCGCGCGCCGCCGCCAGCGCCATCACGAACAGCACCGGCAGGGCGGCCAGCGCGAGGACCGACGCCGCGCGCGTCGCGAAGCCGCCGTAGCGCTGGCCGTGCAGGAGGAAGGCGCAGACCAGGCCGGCGGCGCCGCCGCCGAAGTGGGCGGCGGCGCTGATCCCCGGAATGAAGCTGATCCCCACGTTGATGGCGAAGACGACCAGGAGGTTTGACGCCCAGCTGCGCAGCAGTTGGCGCGGCAGGTAGTCGCGATTGAGGAAGACCCAGGCGGCGAGCGATGCCATGCCGCCCCAGAGCGCGCCCGAGGCGCCGACGAGAGGATGGAAGTCGCCGCGCAACAGCATCAGCGCGGCGTCCAGGCAACTCCCGCCGAGCCCCGCGATCAGGTAGAGGGCGAGGAAGCGCCACCGGCCCCACATGCGCTCCAGCAGCGGGCCGAGGGCGTAGAGCCCGTACATATTCATGAAAATGTGGAGGGCACCGCCGTGGACGAAGCAGCACGTCAACAGGCGAGCCCAGCGCCAGCCCCCCTCCACGACGTCGCCGGGGCGCAGCGTCAGGAGGTCGCCGAGGAATTTTCCCTTAATAGGGATCCCCGAATTATCGAGGAGAAAAACGCCGATGTTGGCGGCGAGGAGGGCGTAAGTGATGACCGGCGTCGACGCCGTCAGCAGCGAGGCGCGGACGGCCTCGCCGCGCTCCCAGTGTCCCGACTCGGCGGGCGAGCGGATCTCTTCCAGGGGGTGGCTCATCGCGGCTCCTACCTCGGTAAGACCTCCGTGGCATTATCGCGGGCGCGGGCGCGGTTGTCGATGGGGGCCGCTCGCGGCTTCGCGACCGCGTGGCCGCAAGCGGCGCCGGTGCCGTCAAGTGTTGTTGTACCAGATGACGCTACTTCGCCGTGTACCCCCCGTCGACCATCAGGCACTCGGCGGTGACAAACGACGCCTCGTCCGACGCCAGGAACAGGATGGCGCAAGCGATCTCGCGCGGCTCGGCGACGCGCTTGATCATGTGCGAGCCGCCGTAGTCCGGGTGGCTGTCGGCGGCGGCGCGGTCGAGGCCGGCCGCGCGCGCCCGGCTCTCGACGATGTGCGTCCACACCGTCCCCGGCCCGACGGCGTTGACGCGGATGTTGTCCGGCGCCAGGTCGAGCGCCATGCAGCGCGTCATGTTCGCGACCGCCGCCTTGCTCGCGTTGTAGGTGACGAACTGCGGCTGGGCGATGAAGCTCGAGATCGACGCCAGGTTGACGATGGCCCCGCCGCCGGCCTGGCGCATGTGCGGCACGACATGCTTCGCCACCAGCGCCGGCCCCATCACGTTGACGTCGAGAACCTGTCGCCATTCCTCCGGCGTCGCGTCGATGCCGCGCAGCACGAACACCGCCGCGTTGTTGACCAGGACGTTGATTTTGCCGAAGGCGCGCGCCGCCTCGGCGGCCATGCGGCGGACGCTCTCCTCGTCGGCGACGTCGGTCGCGACGAAGAGGGCGCGGCCTCCCTTGCGCGTGACGCGGTACGCCGTTTCCTGGCCGGAGGCGGGGTCGCGCTCGGCGACGACGACGGCGGCGCCTTCCTCGGCGAACAGCTCGCAGGTGGCGCGGCCGATGCCGGCGCCGCCGCCGGTCACCACGGCCACCTTGTCTCTGAGTCGGTTCATCGTGCTTCTCCCGGGTCGGACCTGATCGTAAGATGAACGGAACGGACGCGAATTGCAAGTCTCTGTCCCACGGCCGGAGGACGCCGTCATGTGGCCCAACTCTCCCGAGACCGAAGAACTCCTCGCCCGCGCCCGGCAGGGAGAGCCGGCCGCCGTCGATCGGCTGCTGGAGGCGCACCGCGCCGGGCTGCGCCGCCTGATCGGCCTGCGCCTCGACCCGGCGCTGGCCCGCCGCGTCGACGCCAGCGACATCGTGCAGGACGTCATGCTCGAAGTCAGTCAGCGCCTCGCCGACTACCTGCGCCGCCCCGACATGCCGTTCCAACTCTGGCTGCGGCACATCGCCAAGGACCACATGATCGACGCCTACCGCCGCCACCGCCTGGCGCAGGGCCGCAGCATCGACCGCGAACAGCCGACGGCGGCGCCCGGCCTGGCCGACCCGTCGTCGCTCGACCTGGCGGCGCAGTTCATCGACAAGGAAATCACGCCCGCGTCGGCGGCGGTGCGCGCGGAGCTACAGAATCGCTTGCACGAGGCGGTCGCCGGGCTCGACGACGACGACCGCGAGATCATCCTGATGCGGCACTTCGAGCAGATGTCCAACCAGGACGTGGCGGCGACTCTGCACCTCTCGGAGGCCGCGGCGTCGATGCGCCACCTGCGCGCCGTGCGCCGGCTGCGGGCGGCGCTGCTCGGCGAAGAGGCGTCCTGACTTACCTCCGGGGGTCGCCCAGGCGTGTTATTCCGGGGGTGCGCTGCGCGACCCCCGGCTGTGCGATGCAACCCCTTCGGGGTAAAAGACCCCTAGCCCTACCCCGAAGGGGTTGTATCCCACAGCCGGGGGTCGCGCAGCGCACCCCCGGAACACCACGCCGGGCGGCGCGTACTCGCGCACCCCCGGAACTGATTTACTTCGCCTTCACAATCCCGATTGACCGCAAACCCGTGCTAGACTAGGATTGCCGCCCCGGCGAGGTCCGGGGAGGCCCGTCGGATCGTCGGAAGGAGAAGGGTTCATGGCAGACTGCACACCCCGGCGGAGCCGCGCGGCCGCCCGCCTCGTCGTCGCGCTCGCGGCCGCCGTCGCCTTCGTCGGCTGCAACCGTTCGGCCGCCCCCGTGCCGCCCCCCGAGCCCGCCGCCGAAGCGTCGTCCGCCAAGGACGACGCCAAGTCACAGGTCAAGATCGACCCGCGCCTCACCCAGCCGTTCACCGAGGCCACGCGCCAGGACCCGCCCGCCGACTGGCCGCGCCTCGCCGACACCACCGCCAACGGCAAGTCGGTCGGCAAAGTCTACACCGACGTCGTCCGCCTCTGGAAGGAGATCCCCTTCGTCACGCCGGAGGGGAAGAAGGTCGAATACACGGCGACGCTCGACACCGAATTGGGTTCCCTCGAAATCGGCTTGCGCCCCGACGTCGCACCCAACCACGTCCGCAACTTCGTCGCCCTGGCCCGCGCCGGCTACTACGACGGCCTTGTCTTCGAGCGCATCATCCATCAGGTGTCGGACGTCGAGAAGGGCGTGACGCTCGACCTGATCGAGGGCGGCGGTCCGCTCGGCGCCGCCGACGCGACCTACGACAGCATCGGCTACTGGCTCAAGCCCGAGTTCGACGCCAAGGTGCCGCACGAGGAGGGCACCGTCGGCGCGGCGCACGGCGACGAGGTGGACACGGCGTCGTGCAAGTTCTACATCATCGTCAACAAGCCGCCGGAGTCGCTCAACGGCAACTTTACCGTCTTCGGCAAGGTGACGAAGGGGCTTGACGTCGCCCGTAAGATACACCAGCGGCCCACCGTAGAGGACGAGACCAACACCGGGTATCACAAACCGGAGAAAGCGGTGGTCATCCGCAAGGTTTCGATCCAGACGCGCGAGGTGGACGCCCCCGGAACGAATGGAGAGAATAAGTAGAACGCCACGCTTGGCCGAAGTGCCGGCCGAGCGAACATCCCGCTCGCGGTGAGGTTCCGAGAGGGGCCCCACGCAAAGGTGTAGTTGTGAACCTGGTCAGGCCGGAAGGTGCAGCCACAGCAACGAAGCCTTGTGCAGTGGATTCGCCTCTCTCGGAACCGCGCCGCGGGCGGGTTCCATTTTCCGACGGCCTCCGCTCAGCCTCGGGCGGCGCGGAGAGCCGATGAGCGAGGTGAACGACTCACCCGATCATGGCCAAGCAAAAACCCCCTTCGCCCACCCCTGACGCCGCGCCGCCCGAGGCCCACGCGGCCTACACCGTCCTGGCGCGGCGCTACCGCCCGCAGCAGTTCGCCGACCTCATCGGCCAGGAGGCCGTCGCCCAGGCCCTCGTCAACGCCCTCAAGGCCGACCGCGTCGCCCACGCCTACCTGTTCACCGGCGCCCGCGGCGTCGGCAAGACGTCCGCCGCGCGCATCCTCGCCAAGGCGCTCAACTGCGCTCACGGACCCACGCCGACGCCCTGCGACCAGTGCGCCATCTGCAAGAGCATCACCGGCGGCGACGACGTCGACGTCCTCGAAATCGACGGCGCCAGCAACCGCGGCATCGACGAGGTCCGCGAGATCCGCAGCAACGTCCAGTACCGGCCGGGGCGCGGCCGCTACAAGATCTACATTATCGACGAAGTCCACATGCTGACGCCGGCGGCGTTCAACGCGCTGCTCAAGACGCTCGAGGAGCCGCCGCCGCACGTCAAATTCATCTTCGCCACGACCGAAGCGCAGCGCATCCCGGTCACGATCTTGTCGCGCTGCCAGCGCTTCGACTTCTCCGGCATCGGCACGCCGCGCATCGTGGAGCGCCTCCGCTCCATCGTCGCCGCCGAGGGCCTGCAAGCCGACGACGACGCCCTGGAGATCGTGGCCCGCCGCGCCGGCGGGTCGATGCGCGACTCGCAGTCGCTGCTCGACCAGCTCCTCGCCTTCGGCGGCGACCGCCTGACCGCCGACGCGGTCCACCGTCTCCTCGGCACCGCCGGCGACGACCGCGTCCTCGCCCTCGCCGACGCGACCTTCGCGCGCGACCCGAGGCGCGCCCTCGACATCGTCGACGAGGCCGCAACGACGGGCTTGCAGCTGGGCGAGCTGGTCGACCAGCTCCTCGCCTACTGGCGCGACCTGATGGTCCTGCACTGCGCCGGCGCCGAGGCGAAGGACCTCAGCATCGCCCCGCGCCACCGCGACACGCTGCTGAAGCAGGCTCAGGCGCTGAAGCTCGACACCATCCTCGCCGGGCTCGATATCCTTTCGGCGACGAAAGCCCGGCTGCGCGGCAGCAACCACGGCCGCGTGCTGCTGGAGATGGCGCTGGTGCGCCTCGGCCGGCTCGACGACCTCGTGTCCCTGGCTCAGATGGCGCACCTTCTCAGTCAGCCGGCGGCGACACCCCCGCCTCGCCCCGCCGAAAGCGCGGCGAAGCCGGGGGACGGCGTAAAAAAAAAGCCCCTGAGCGCGGCTGAGGCCGCGCCGGGGCCGGTCCCCCTGTCGCCGGAAACGGTCGGCTCGATCTGGGCGGAAGTCCTTGCCCAGATCGGACCTCTTATGGGCAAGCACGTCGAAAAAGCCGGCCTGCCAGCAATTTCCGGGCCAAACACTCTGGCACTCCGCTTCGCTGCACGGTACAATCATGAGCGTGAGTTTTGCCAGGAGCCGGCACGGGTCCAGCGCGTCGAAGACTTGCTGCGCCGGATCGTCGGTCAACCGTGTCAGCTCCGCGTCGAGTCGGTCGGCAACGGCGCCGAACCGGAGCCGGCGGAGACGGCGACTGACGCCGCGAATTCTCAACCCCGCTCGCGATCAAATTGGGCCGAACGGGTCCAGGATCCGCTGCTCAAACGGGCCGTCGATGTTCTGGGGGCACAGCCCCTTCACGTCGACGACGGGTTCGGTGCTGCGCCGGCGCCCCCCGCGGGCGCCAAGGAGGAGATGTGACCTCATGGACTTCCTGAAAAACCTCGGCAACCTCGGACAGATGATGGGGTTGGCGACCCAGCTACCCAAGATCCGCGACGAGATGCAGAAGCTCCAGCAGCGCGTCGCCGCGCTCAGCGCCGAAGGCGACGCCGGCGCCGGCATGGTCAAGGTGCGCGTCAACGGCAAGCAGGAAGTTGTATCTTGCATGATCGGCGAAGAGGCGTTCAAGCTCGGCGACCGGGAAGTGCTGGGCGAGATGGTGCGCGGCGCCGTCAACCAGGCGCTGGAGCGCATCCGCCAGCTGGCCGCGGAGGAGACGAGCAAGATGGCGTCGAGCCTCGGCCTGCCGGCCGGCGCGGGACTGCCGGGGTTGAATCTCCAGTAAGGCCCCCCGTCCGCGGCTCGGCGTTGCGAAGCCGCGAGCGGCATTTCGGAGGATGCTGTCCGTGGCGACCGAGGCCGTCGGGGCGATCGACCGTCTGACGCGGGAGTTGGGCAAGCTGCCCGGCATCGGGCCGAAGACGGCCGAGCGCCTGACGCACCACCTCGTCGCCGGCGACCGGGCCGCGGTCCTCGCCCTCGCCGACGCCCTGCGGGCCATCAAGGAAGATGTCCGCCCGTGCCGGCAGTGCTTCAACCTCACGGAAGGGGATCTGTGTGCGATCTGCGCCGACCCGCGGCGCGACGCGACGGTGATCTGCGTGGTCGAGCAGCCGCGCGACCTGGCCGCCCTGGAGCGGTCCCACTCGTTTCGCGGCACCTATCACGTCCTGCACGGCCGCCTCGCCCCGCTGGAGGGCCACGGGCCAGAGCGGCTCAACGTCGACGCCCTGCTCCGCCGCGTCCAGGCGGCGGGCGTGCGGGAGGTCATCATGGCGACCAATCCGACCCTCGAAGGGGACGGGACGGCGCTTTATGTGTCCAGCGTGCTCGCCCCGGCCGGCGTGAAGATCACTCGATTGGCACGCGGTTTGCCCTCGGGCTCCGTGCTTGAGTTCGCGAACGCCCAGATGCTCGCCGACGCGCTTGAGGGGCGGAGATCGTTCTGACCGTTTCGTCCTCGGATTCGCCGCTTGCGGCTTAGCGCTCGCAAGCGGCGCCCCGAGAGCCTCGCCCAACACGACCGAAACCAGGGTGCCGACACCATGCGACTTGAAACCGGCATGCAGCAGCGGATGGACCAGCGGATGATCCTGGCCCCCCGCATGATCCAGTCGATGGAGATCCTGCAACTGCCCATCATGGCCCTTCAGGAGCGCATCCAGCAGGAACTTCAGGAAAACCCGGTCCTGGAGTTGCAAGAGAACGGCGACGAGACGCCCCCTCAGGACGGCGATGAGGAGATCCTCGCGCCCATCGGCGACGACGAGAACCGCGACCCCGGCGCCGAGGAGCTCGTCATCGACGACACCGGCGACAACGAACTCGACTTCGACCGCCTCGAGGCCCTCAGCAAGGACTGGGAAGACCACTTCAACGAGGAGCACCGCCCGTCGCGCAACGGCATGGACGACGAGGTCGACAAGAAGCACGACGCGATGCAGAACATGGCGTCGCGGCCGCAGTCCCTCCAGGACTATCTCAACGACCAGCTCGCCTTCCTCGACACGGCGGGCGACGAGGTCAAGCTGCTCCGCTACGTCATCGCCCATGTCGACGACAACGGCTACCTGACGGTGGGCCTTGACGACCTGGCCCGCAACTACGACGAGCCGGCGACCGCCGCCGAGGTCGAGGACGCCCTGCACGTCGTGCAGAAACTCGACCCGCCCGGCGTCGGCGCCCGCAGCCTGTCGGAGTGCCTGCTGCTGCAGATCACCCCGGAGACGCCGCACCGCGACGTCGTCCGCGCCCTGGTGCAGCATCATCTCGAGGACATCCAGCACAACCGCCTGCCCGTCATCCAGAAGCGCACCGGCTTCGACCTGCACGCCATCAAGGAGGCCATCGAGGCGCTCAAGCACCTCAACCCGAAGCCCGGCTCGCAATTCCTGGCGGAGAACATTCCCTACGTCGTGCCCGACATCCTCGTCGAGCGCGACGAGAGCGGAGAATATACGGTGCGGCTGCTCGACGATTGGGTGCCGAGCATCTACATCAGCCAGAAACATATCAACATGTACAAGGACAAGAGCGCCGACGCCACCACCAAAGACTTCCTCAAGCGGAAGATCCAGGCGGCGACGTGGCTGCTGGAGTCGATCGAGCAGCGGCGCAACACGCTGGAGAAGGTGACGCGAGCCATCATCGCCCACCAGCGCGCCTTCCTCGACAAGGGGCCGGAGTACATCGAGCCGTTGAAGATGCAGCAGATCGCCGACCAGGTCCACGTCCACGTCACGACGGTCAGCCGGGCCGTCGACGACAAGTGGGTGCAGACGCCGCGCGGCATCTTCCCCTTGAAGCGCTTCTTCGGCGGCGGCACGCAGACGGCCAGCGGCGAGGAGGTCGCCTGGGAGACGATCAAGCAGAAGTTGCTCGAAATCATCGGCAAGGAAGACAAGGCGAGTCCGCTGTCGGACGAGGACCTCGTCACCAAGCTGCACGAATCCGGCTACCCGGTGGCACGGCGGACGGTGACGAAGTACCGCAAGATGCTCGACATCCCGTCGTCGCGCCAGCGCAAGGACTGGACGCTCCAGCAGCAGCCGTGAGAATGCCTCAAAGAACTCACCACAGAGGGCACAGAGAAAGACAGAAAAGAGAAGAGGAAGCGAAGTCGCGGACCCCTCACGGAATCGGTTTTTTCTTTTGCCTTTTCTCTGTGTTCTCTGTCTAGAGTTTAGGAGATAGCGGCGCTCTCAGCGCACGGCGGCGAGGCAGTGCGGCAGATTTCCGAGGGGGTCGTGTCCAGGCGCCGGCGACCCCGCCCTGGATAACTCCTAAACTCTAGTCTGCGTCCTCTGCGCCCTCTGCGGTGAGTTCTTTGAGGCACTCTGAGGAAAAATTCATCTTCGCTTCACCGTTAGCTTAGTCGTATCCGCTAGACTACCCCCCGTCGGCACTGTGGACGCGGGCCGATTGTTGTCGGCGCGCCTCCCTACCCGCCGCGTGGCCGATAGAATGGGCGAAATGGAACGTCCGCCCGGCCACGACACTCTGGGGTTGTCTCATGACGCTGCCCGCTTTGGGAAGACGACCGAAGATGGGGGCCGTACTGCCTCTCACCCTGTATTGCCTGTTGCTTTGCTTCCCCCTCGGCTGTAGCGGGCCGGCCGCTCCCTCGGAGGAGAAGGTGCCGCCCGCCACCGTCAAGTGGGAGGGGGCGCTGCAAGGCGCCCTCGAAGAGTGGACCGAACTGGTCGGCACGACGATGCCCCTGCCCGACCGCGTCGCCCGCGTCAGCGCCCCCGTCGAAGGCCGGGTGAGGTCGGTCCTCGGCGGCTCCGCGACGACGCCGGTCGTGGAAGGCCAGCGCGTCGAGAAGGGCGCCATCTTGGTCCAGCTCGATGACGCCCTGGTCCAAGCCAATCTCGCCAAGGCCGAGGCCACCCAGGACGTGTTTCGCGAGGAGGAGAAGCAGGCCCAATACGCCGCCGAGCTGGCCGCCAACGAGGTTGATCGCCTGCGCAGGCTCAAGGAAGAGGAGGACAGGAAGATGGGCGCCGGCACGCTGCTGGTGTCCCCCGTCGACCGCGAGCGGGCCGAATTCGCCCTCAAGGACGCCCAGTCCAAGATCAGGGGCGCCAAGGCGCGGCTGGCGGCCGGCGTGAAGGAGCAGGACTCGCTCCGCGAACAGCTGCGGCTCTACACCCTCGCCGCGCCGATCGCCGGCCGCCTCGGCCGCCTCCAGGTCGTGGTGGGCCAAACGCTTTCCGTCGGCGCCACGGTCGGCGAGGTCATCGACCTCGACGAGCAGATCGACGTGCTCTGTTACGTCCCGCCGAGCCTGGTCCGCCAGCTCCGCCTCGGGCAGCCGGCTCGCTCCGGCCCGGTCGAGAAAGACCCGTCCTCCGTCGAGGCCGAGGCGGAGGGCCAGATCGAGTACCTCGCCGAGCAGGCCGAGCCGGAAACCGGCAACTTCGCCGTCAAGGTCCGCTTCGCCAACAAGGACGCGCGCCTCCGGTCCAACCGCGTCCTGCGCGTCCGCGTCCTGACTCACCCCGCCAAGGAGTGCCTGACGCTCCCCCAGGCGGCCGTGAGCGAGGACGAGGAGACGCCGACCGTGGTCGTCGTCGAGGACGTCAAGACGGGGAAGAACGCCGACGGCAAGGAGGAGACGGTCGGCGTCGCCCGCCGGCTGCCGGCGCTGCTCGGCCTGCGCGACCGCACCCTGCACCAGATCGAGATTGTCCGCCTCGACGACCCCGAAAAGGACCCGAAGAAGAAGTGGCAGGGCAACCTCAAGGACGCGCTGTTCGTCGTCGAGAACGGCCAGGGGTTGCAGACCGGCGACAGGGTGAAGCTGGAGGTGGAAGGCGAGTAGTAGTTCCGTCCGGGGATGCGCGTATACGCGACGCCCGGCTGTACGTACCGGGGGTGCGCGAGTACGCGACCCCCGGCGGTACGTACCGGGGGTGCGCGAGTACGCGACCCCCGGCTGTGTTATTCAACCCCTTCGGGGTAGGGCTGGGGGCATTTTACCCCGTAGGGGTTGTATCCCCCAGCCGGGGGTCGCGCAGCGCACCCCCAGACTACCACGCCGGGTCGCCTGCCCGCGCACCCCCGGAACACCACGCCGGGGCGCCTACCCGCGCACCCCAGGAGCGTGGCGCCGGCTCGTGTACGCGCACCCCAGGGACCGCCGCATGTTGAACCTTGCCTCCCGAGCCCGCCCCTACCTCGGCGCCGTGGTCCTGAGTTGCGTCCTGCTGACGGCCGGCGGCATCTACAGCGCCATGCGCATGCCCAGCAGCGTCTACCCCGAGGTGACGTTCCCGCGCATCGCCGTCGTCGCCAAGGTGCCCGACCGCGACGTCGCCACGATGGACGTCAAGGTCACGCGCCCCCTTGAGGAGGCCGTCAGCAGCGTCATCGGCGTCGCCCAGGTGCGCTCCAAGACGATCCGCGGCGGCAGCGAGCTTTCCATCGACTTCAACCCCGGCACCGACATGCGCCGGGCCGAGCAGCTCACCTGGAACCGCATCGGCGCCATCCAGTCCAACCTGCCGCCCAACACCGAACTGGCCGTCGAGCAGATGACGCCGTCGGTCTTCCCCATCCTGTCGCTGGTGCTGACCGGCGGCGAGAGTCCCGCCCGGCTCCGCGACTACGCCTTCTACCATCTGGCACCGCTCATCAAGACCGTGCCCGACGTCCTCTACGCCAAGGTGGCCGGCGGCGACGTGCGCGAGATCGAGGTGATCGCCCGGCCCGACGACCTCCTGGCCGCCGGCCTGTCCGCCGCCGACCTGGCCGACCAGATCGGCCAGCTCACGCCGCTCCAGCCGGTCGGCCGCGTCGAGAACCAGCCGCTCGCCTTCCAGCTCATCGTCAACAACCAGGCCGCGACGGCCCGCCGAGTCGAGGAATTGGTGCTGACGACTCGCAAGGAACAGCCGGTGCGTGTGCGCGACGTCGCCGACGTCAAGATCCTGCACCAGGACCGGGCCATGTCGGTCGGCTTCGACCAGCGCGACGCCGTCGCCATCACCGTCTTCCGCCGCCTGGGCGGCAACACGGTCAAGATCTCCCGCGACGTCGCCGCGCTGCTGGACAAAAACGGCCTGACGCTACCGCCGGGCGACCCGCGCAAGCCGACGCCGCGCGACGTCCAGGCGACGGTCGTCTACGACCAGGCGGCGTTCGTCGAGACGGCGGTCGACAACGTGCGCGACGCCATCCTGGTCGGCGGCCTGTTCAGCATCCTCATCCTGCTGGCGTTCCTGCGCAGCTGGCGGGCGACGCTGATCTCGGCGCTGGCGATCCCGACCACCCTGGCGATCACCTTCCTGTTCCTGCACTGGACCGGCGAGACGCTCAACCTGATGTCGCTGGGCGGCCTGGCGGTGGCCATCGGGCTCATCATCGACGACACGGTCGTCGTGGTCGAGAACATCGCGCGACACCTGTCGCCGGGGGTCAGGGGTCACGGACCCGGAAGCGCGAGCGCGAACGGCGAAGCGGGGGCGGCCCCGCTCGCGCCGGCAGCTGATCCGGTGGACGCCGCCTCCGGCGAGATCACCGGCGCCGTCATCGGCTCGACGCTGACGACCGTCCTCGTCTTCGTGCCGCTGGCGTTCATCGTCGGCGTCTACGGCCAGTTCTTCGCCGCGCTGAGTTGGTCGCTGTCGATCGCGGTGCTGGTGTCGATGGTCATCAGCCTGACGCTGGTGCCGGTGTTCGCGGCGAAGTTCCTCGCCGGCCGGCCGATGCCGGAGCCGGGGCCGATCTACCGCTTCGTCGCCCACGTGTACGAGATGGTGCTGGCCGTCGCCCTGCGCTTCCCGTGGGCGACGCTGGCGCTGTCGGTCGCGGCGGTCGGCGTCGGCGCCGTGCTCTACACCGGCATCCCCGACCCGTCCGCGCCGCGCGAGGAAGGCAAGCCGCCGCCGGCGCCGCTGGTCAAGGGGTTGCAAACGGGCTTGATGCCGTCGATGGACGAGGGGGCTTTTGTCGTCGATTACTGGGCGCCGTCCGGCAGCCCGCTGGCGGAGACCGAGAAGAAGGCCCGCGAGATCGAGAAGATCCTGTCGAAGAACCCCGACGTCAAGGCGTATGTCCGCCGCACCGGCGCCGAGCTGGGCCTGTTCGCCACCCAGACCAGCCGCGGCGACATTCAGGTAGTGCTGCGCCCCGCCGAGGACGACCCGGTCAGCTTCCTGCGCAAGTCGGTGCGGCCGCCGCTGGACGAGTTGGAGAAGCAACTCAAGGCGGCGGGCAAGACCGTCGAGGGCGAGAAGGAGGCGATTCGCGCCCGCTACCGGCGCCGGCCGCTGAAGAAAATCATGGAGGAGGTCGAGGACGAGATCAAGGACAGCTTCGCGGAGCATCAGTTGAAGATCGAGACGATCCAGATCATGGAAGACGAGTTAAACGACCTGTCCGGCGCCAACAAGCCGGTCGAGGTGAAGCTGTTCGGCCCCGACCACCGGCAGTTGCGCAAGCTGGCCGAGGAGGTCGGCGAGACGCTGGAGAAGAAGGGCCAGGGGCGCGGCATCAAGGCGGTCAACAGCAACGTCCGCCAGGGTAACCCGGACCTGATGATCCAGCTCGACGGCGTCTACGCCGATAAGCTCGGCCTGAAGCCCGACGCCGTGGTGCGCCAGCTTAAAGCGATCTTTCAAGGCCAGATTGCCGCCCAGGTGCCCGAGTCGTCGCTGCGGATCACCGACGTCCGCGTCCGCTACCCCGACTCCGTCCGCTTCGGCACCGAGGCGGGCTCGGCGGGCAAGGGCTACTTCGACCGCCAGCGCGTCCTCAACCAGTGGATCTTGCTGCCCGAGACGAAGCTGCCCGTCCTCGCCGCCGGCACGCCGGGCTTCGCCGTGCTGACGGGGCCGGCGCGGGCCGTGCCGCTGTACGCCCTGGGCGACGTCAAGCCGGTGCGCACGCCCGACGAGCAGTGGCGCGAGAACCAGCAGCCGGCGATCTTCGTGACCGCCGAGATGAAGGAGGAGGAAGCCGGCCTCAACTCCGTCGTCGCCGACATCCGCGAGTGGATGACGAAGGATATAGCGTTGCCGGCCGGCTGCCGCTGGGAGATGGGCGGCCACTACGTCCGCCAGCAGGAGGCGTTCAAGAGCCTGCTCGTCGTCATGGTGGTGGCGGTGCTGCTCGTCTTCATCATGCTGGCGTTCCAGTTCCGCTCGGTGGTGCTGCCGCTGCTCATCTTCCTGACGCAGCCGCTGTCGCTGGTGAGCGGCCTGTTCGCGCTGTGGCTGACGAACACGCCGCTCAACGTGTCGAGCTACATGGGCGCGATCCTGCTGGTCGGCCTGGACATGAAGAACGGCATCCTGCTGGTGGAGTACATCCAGCAGTTGCGCCACGAGGGGATGGCGCTGCGGCCGGCGCTGCTGCTGGCGGGGCGGACGCGCTTCCGGCCGATTCTGATGACGAGCCTGGCGGCGATCCTCGGGCTGTTCCCGCTGGCGCTGGGGATCGGGCCGGGGGCACAGATGCAGCAGCCGCTGGCGATCATGGTCATCGGCGGCCTGACGGCGAACATGCTCTTCACGCGCATGGTGATCCCAGTCGGCTACCTGGTGCTGGAGCGCAACAAGGGCGAGCCGGCAGCGGCGCCGGTCATCGTCGCGCCGGCCGTGCCGGCGCCGGTGAGAGTCGGGTCTTGAGCCTCAACCAAGGAGAACTCGCATGAAGCAAGCCTTTTACGCCGCCGTCGCGGCGCTGGCGCTCGCGCCGGCGGCCGAGTCGGCCGAGTTGGAGCTGGTACAGACGATCCCGCTCCAGGGGAAAGCCGGCGGCCTCGACCACCTGGCCCTGGACGCGAAGCGCGAGCGCCTGTTCGTGGCCAACAAGGCCAACAACACGCTCGACGTCGTCGACCTGAAGGCGGGCAAGCTGCTCCAGCAGAAGCCGAACCAGACCGCCATCCAGGGCGTCGCCTACGCCGCGGACCTCGACCGCGTCTTCGTCGGCCTCGGGAGTAACGGGCTCTGCAACGTCTTTGAAGGCGAAACCTACAAGACGCTCAAGACCATCAAGTTCAAGGACGACGCCGACAACGTCCGCTACAACCCGGCGACGCGCCTGGTGTATGTGGCTCACGCGGAGAAGGCGCTGGGCGTGATCGACGCCAAGAGCTTCGCCCTGAAGGCGGACATCAAGCTGCCGGCCGCGGCCGAGGGCTTCGCGATGGAGGCGAAGCGCCCCCGGATCTACCTCGTCAACCCGTCGCCGAGCCAGGTGGCCGTGATCGACACGGACAAGAACGAGGTCGTAACGACCTACCCGATCGCTGCGGCCAGCGGCGGCCACCCGATTGCGTTGGACGAGGCGAACCGCCGCCTGGTCGTCGGCTGCCGCAAGGAGCCGATGCTCGTGGTGTTGGACACGGAGACGGGCAAGGAGGTCGCGACGGTCGCGATCCCCGGCGACGTCGACGATGTCTTTCTCGACGCCAAGCGCAAGCGGCTGTTCGCCTCGTGCGGCGAGGGCTTCGTGGCCGTGGTCGAGCAGCAGGACGCCGACCACTACCGCGTGTTGGAAAAGATGCCGACGGCCAAGGGGGCGAAGACGTGCTTCTACGTGGCCGAGACGGGGCGCCTCTACCTGGCGGTGCCGCGCCAGGAAGGGAAGGACGGGCCGGAGGTCCGGGTGTACCAGGCGAAGCCGTGAGGTCGGCTTGCGTCAGCGGCGAGGCGCGGCGCCCGACGAAGTTTTTTTACGTTGCCCCCGCCCCGCCGCCAGGCGATAATCGGCCCGACGCCACCATCCGCCCCACGGGTCCATCCTCAACCGGAGGTTCCAGTCATGACGGAGATTCGCACCCCGAACGACCCGCCCTCGCGGCGCTCGTTCCTGAAGACGACGGCGCTGACCGCCGCCGGCGCCGCGCTGGCGACGGAGGCCCTGCTGCCGCAGCTGCACGCGGCCGGCGGCGACACGATCAAGGTCGGCCTCGTCGGCTGCGGCGGCCGCGGCACCGGCGCCGTCGAAAACGTGCTGCACGCCGCCAAGGGCGTGCAAATCGTGGCCATCGGCGACGTCTTCAAGGAGCGCGTCGACGGCTGCCGCAACCGCCTCAACGACCTGGCCAGCGACGCCAAGGTCAAGCAGCTCGGCAACGGCATCGACCTGCCGGAGGCGCGCTGCTTCACCGGCCTGAAGGCGTACCAGGACGTCATCAACAGCGGCGCCAACTACATCATCCTGGCGACGCCCCCCGGCTTCCGGCCGATCCACATCGAGGCGGTCATCGCCGCCGGCAAGACGCTGTTCACCGAGAAGCCGGTCGGCGTCGACGGCCCCGGCATCCGCCGCGTCATGGCCGCTTACGAGGAGGCGAAGAAGAAGAATATCGGCGTCGTCGCCGGTACCCAGCGCCGCCACCAGGCGCCGTACATCGACACGATCAAGCAGATCCACGACGGCGCCATCGGCGACGTCGTCGCCGCGCGCGTCTTCTGGAACCAGGGCATTCTGTGGAAGCGCGGCCGCCGCCCCGGCATGAGCGACGCCGAATACCAGATCCACAACTGGTATAATTTCACCTGGCTGTGCGGCGACCACATCGTCGAGCAGCACGTCCACAACCTGGACGTGATGAACTGGGCGCTGGGCGCCCACCCGGTGAGCGTCATCGGCGGCGGCTTCCGCACGCGCACCGACCCCGAGTTCGGCCACATCTACGACTTCTTCGCCCTCAACTACACCTACCCGAAGAACGTCCAGGGCTTCAGCATGTGCCGCCAGATCAGCGGCTGCTGGAACCGCGTCGGCGAGGACGTGATCGGCACCAAGGGCACCTGCGTGGTGGACGCCTACAAGATCAACGGCAAGTCGGTCGCCAAGCGCGGCGGCGTCGACCCCTACGTGCAGGAGCACACCGACCTCATCGCCAGCGTTCGCGCCGGCACGCCGCTCAACGAGCTGAAGCAGGTCGCCGAGACCACGCTGACGGCGATCATGGGCCGCATGTCGGCGTACACCGGCAAGGAAGTCACCTGGGAGCAGGCGCTCAACTCCAAGGAGGAGCTGATGCCGAAGGATCTGGCGCTCGACATGAGCCTGCCGACGCCGCCCGTCGCCATCCCCGGCAAGACGGAACTGCTGTAACCGCCTCTGTGCCGCTCGCGGCTTCGCACGCGCGAAGCCGCGAGCGGCGCGCCTTTCTTCAAAACGTTCGCGCCG
>JBBROG010000084.1:0-29706 GCA_038229635.1 Gemmatales bacterium | reverse complement strand
TCTCCCCAAAGGGGAGAGGGGAGAACTCGAAACTGTCGCGCGCCCCATCCCGCCGCCAATGTCGACTACAATCTCGGGACGACTCTCGCCCCGGCCCGGACCGAGGAGGCCCATGAACGCTGTCGAGATCGACCACGTCACCAAGACCTACGGACCGCACACGGCCGTCGACGACCTGAGTTTACAGGTCCCCGAGGGCTGTATTTACGGCTTCCTCGGCCCGAACGGCTCCGGCAAGACGACCACGCTGCGGATGATCGTCCGCATCCTCCACCCCGACCGCGGCACCGTCCGCGTCCTCGGCTCGGACGACCTCGACGCCGCCTGCGACGCGGTCGGCTACCTGCCCGAGGAGCGCGGCCTGTACAAGAAGATGAAGGTCCGCGACGCCCTGCGCTTCCACGCCGAGCTGAAGGGCTGCCGCGACGGCCGCGCCGCCATCGACCGCTGGCTCGAACGCCTCGGCCTCGCCGACTGGGGCGGCAAGCCGGTCGACGCCCTCAGCAAGGGCATGGCGCAGAAGGTCCAGTTCATCGCCGCCGTCATCGCCCGGCCGCGCCTCGTCCTCCTCGACGAGCCGTTCAGCGGCCTCGACCCGGTCAACCGCGAGGTCCTCCGCGAGGCGGTCCTCGAGCTGCGCCGCGACGGCGCCACCGTCATCTTCTCGACGCACGACATGGCCGTCGCCGAGACGATGTGCGACTTCCTGTTCATGATTTACAAGGGCAAGAAAGTCCTCGACGGCACCCTCGACGCCATCCAGGACCGCTACGGCAGCGACACGGTGCGCGTCCGCCTCGACGGCAACGGCGTCGACCTGGCCGCGCGGCCCGGCGTCGCCCACGTCACCGACTTCGGGCGGACGCACGAGTTGCGCCTGGCCGCGGGCTCCGACGGGCAGCAGGTGTTGGCGGCGCTGATGGCCCGCGCCAAGGTGCGGCACTTCGAGATGGCCCGGCCGTCGCTGCACGACATCTTCGTCCGCATCGCCCGGCCCGACACGGAGGACAAGACCGATGCGTAAAACGCTCATTATCGCGCTGCGCGAGTACCGGGCCGCCGTGCAGACCAAGGCGTTCCTCCTCAGCGTCATCATGCTCCCCGTCATGATGGGGGGCAGCTTCGGCGTGCAGCTGTTGCTCAAGGACAAGGTCGACACGCGGCCGAAGCACTACGCCGTCCTCGACCGCACCGCTGACGGGGGCGTTTTCCGGTCCCTGGAGGACGCCGCCCGCAAGCGCAACGAGACGCAGACCCGCGACGAGCGGGGCGTGGCGACGAAGCCGGAATACGTCCTCGAGCGCGTCGAGCCGCGCGGCGACACGGCCGAGGCTCTCGCCGAGCTGCGCCTGGAGCAGTCGGAGCGCGCCCGTCGCGGCGAACTGGCCGGCCTGATCGAGATCGGCGCCGACGTCGACGAGCCGATCTCCGAACTGGAGGCGCTGGCCGACGACGAGGGCGGGGCGAAGGGGAAGTCGCCCGACGAGCGCCTGGCGATCCGCTTCCAGGCGCACAGCCACACGGCGTTCGAGTTCACGGGCTGGCTGCGGCAGACGGTGGGCGTCGCGGTGCAGGAGCGCCGCGCCCGACAGAAGAACGTGTCCGTCGAGGATGTGAAGACGATCCTGCGGCCAGTGCCGCTGCTGGCCAAGGGGCTGTCGACGCGCGACCCGCGGACGGGCGAGATCCGCGACGGCGACGAGGCGAGCCGCCTGGCGTCGTTCCTCATCCCGGCGGGGCTGGTGATGCTGATGTTCATGATGATCTTCGTCGGCGCGACGCCGCTCTTGCAGGGCGTCGTCGAGGAGAAGAGTCAGCGGATCGCGGAAGTGTTGCTCGGCTCGGTGCGGCCGTTCCCGCTGATGATGGGCAAGCTGCTCGGCACGCTGGGCGTGGCGACGACGCTGGGCCTGATCTACCTGGGCGGCGCCTACGCGGGCGCCAGCCACTACGGCATGACCGAGCACCTGTCGCCGCGGCTGATCGCCTGGTTCCTCGTCTACCAGACGCTGGGCGTGTTCCTGTTCGGGTCGCTGTTCATCTCGGTGGGCGCCGCCTGCACGAGCGCGCAGGAGACGCAGACGCTGTTGATGCCGGTGATGCTGTTGGCGATGATGCCGCTGTTCGTGATGACGAACGTGGTGCGCGACCCGGACGGGTCGATGGCGACGTGGGTGTCGCTGATCCCGCCGGCGACGCCGATGCTGATGGTGGCGCGGCTGTCGGCGTCGACGGAGATGCCGTGGTGGCAGCCGGCGTTGGGGGTGGTGCTGGTGCTGCTGACGGCGACGGCGTGCGTCTGGGCGGCGGGGCGCATCTTCCGCGTCGGCCTGCTGATGCAGGGCAAGGGCGCCGGCTTCCGCGACATGGCCCGCTGGGTGCTGCGCGGCTGAGGGGGCGCGAATCGTTTCGGGCGTTTGTCTTTCAGCCAACCCGGCTGGCCGGCTCACGGGATCGTTTGGTATGTTGGTGTCATTCCCTGAGGAGACGCGATGACCACCATTGCTATTCTGCCTGAGAGCCCCGGGGGGCAACCCACCACGTATCGCGCGGTCGCCGGCCGACTCGCGTCGGTCGGCAACACCGCGGGCGAGGCGCTGGACGCCCTGACTTCCCAACTCGACGAGGGAGCGTCGGGCACGCTCGTCGTCGTCCAGAACATGCGGCCCGACACGTTTTTCTCGGCGCAACAGCGACAGCGGTTAGGGGAGTTAATGGCGCGGTGGCGCGCGGCGCGCGACGGACAAGGTACGCTCACGCCGGCGGAGCAAGCCGAACTGGACGCCCTCGCCGAGGAGGAGACGAGGGCGACGGCGGCGCGGGCGGCGGCCCTCTTGCGCGGGCTGAGCCCATGAACGCTCATTACCCAGCCGTGGCCCGACGCGCCGGTCATCGCTGTGAATACTGTCGCGCGCCCGAAGCCATCTTCAACTTTCCCTTTGAGGTCGAGCACATCATCCCGACCGCGCGGTCGGGTCCGGAGACGGACGCGAACCTGGCGCTGGCCTGCCGGGCGTGCAACCTGCGGAAGTCCGACCATGTCAGCGGCTGGGACGACGTGAGCGCCGCGGAAGTGCCGTTGTTCCACCCGCGGCGAGATCGCTGGGAGGATCTCTTCGAAGCCGACGCGACGACGGGGACCATCAACGGACGGACGCCGGCCGGGCGTGCCACGGTCGCTCGACTGCAAATGAACGGCACGGTCCAGCAGGACGCGCGACGCTTGTGGGCGCGGCTGGGGCTCTACCCGTGACGGATCTCAGGGCGGAGCAATGCCGCCGCGCGGAACGAGTTGCGCGAGAGGCCGGTCATGGCAAGAGTTCCACGATCACGTCGGGGAATCCCGCCAGGTGTTGGTCGTTCGTCAGGAAGCGGTCGCAGCGACACGCCACGGCGGCCGCCAAGTGCAGGGAGTCGGCCAGTCCGTGGTTGTGGACGCCTCGGATCATTGCCGCCCGGTGATGGATCGCCGCCGTCAAGGGAACCGTCGTCAGGTGCGGCCCCGGGAAGAAGCGGTGATAGTCCAGCAACAGGGCGCCGTTGCCTGTCCTCAGCGGAATGACCAGGCACTCGGTCCAGGTCAGCTCACTGACGACAAAGCGATGCCCGGCCGCTTCGAGAGCGGCGACGTGGTCCCTGGCACGCTGCCGCAAGGCGGGCTGTCCCTCCACGGCATAGATGACGATATTGGTATCCAAAAAGTACAGCATTAGCCGCTCCCGGCGAGCGGCCCGGACCCGGTCTGGGACCGGAGGGCTTGCATCCTCCGCTCGTACTCACCCTCGCCCTCGCGCAGTCCGGCCGCGATCTCCTCCGCGCCGCGGCCCGGAAAACCCCTGGCCTGCTGGCCCTGGCGGATTTCGTCGATCACGTCCGCCAGCCCGCGCTGCCGCGGCGAGCCGGCCGCAGCGGGTTGCAAGATGACCTTGACCCGGCCCGGTAACAGGCTCGGTTTCTGGTCCAGTTCCAGCGTGCCATCGGGTTTGAGGGTGCCTTCGAGGACGACTTCACGGAGGCTCATGGCCCTTCTCCTTGCTCCTCGGTCCTTCCGCGGTTTCCGGCCTACGGGCGAGCGCTTCCCCTCCGCCAATGAGACCGCCGGGCCGCAAGCCGGCCGAGGGCGGCCCGACGTTCGGCCTTCCCAGTATAACGGCCGAAGGCACGGCCCGGCGGCCGCGATCAACCCGGAGGATACTCATTCGCCTGCGCATCAGCGCCCCGGACGGGGCCGCGTCCGGACTCATCGTCCCATCGGCCGCCGTTCACCCGTTTTGCCCTAATCCCGCCGGCGATCTACTTTGATTCCGAGGGACGTTCCGCCCACACGCGGAGCGCGCCGACGGCGAGGAAGAGCGCGAAGGGAATCGTGTTAATCAGGGGGCCGGCGAGGGAGGGCGAGGGACCCCTCACGTCGTACCAGTGGATGAGGGCGAACAACAGGAGAAAGACCGTCATGGCCGCGTGCAAAGGGAGGCTTCGTTCGTAATTCGGGATGAACCAGAGGGTAGCGAGGCCGACGAAGACGAGGGCTGAGCCGAACTCCTGGACGACGTGCAGGGTGTTCAAGTCGCCCCGCGCGTTACTCATGATGACGTCGTTCGCCGCCTCGGGGAGGAGGCCGGTGCGGATCGACAAGACAATGACCCCGGCGGCGACGCAGACGGCGCCGAAGAGGCCGTATAAGGACTTGGCGATAATTCGGGTCATCATAGCCGTGATTAACGCGTCTCCCTGCCGCCGCGCTCGACGGCGTACTCCAGCGCCACGATCCCCGTCTTGTAGACCTTGTGCCCGACGAGCCGGAGCTTCGCCGACGAGCCCGGCGGCGGCAGGAGCGGGACGCCCTCGCCGAGCAGCACCGGAATCACCGCGACCTCCACGGCATCGACCTGGCCCGCGTCGAGCAGACTGCGAAAGAGTCGCCCGCCGCCCATGAGCCAAATGTCCTTGCCCGGCCGGCCGCGCAGGGCGGCCACGGCGGCGCCGGCGTCCTCCGCGACGACCGTCACGTCCGGGTAGTCGGCGGCGCGCAGCGTCCGCGAGAAGACGAAGGTTTGCATTCCGGGCGTTCCGCCACCGCCCCCGGCGCCTTGCGCCCTTGCTATCTCGAACGTGCGGCGCCCGAGCAGGACGGTGTCGAAGGCTTTGAACATCTCTCCGAAGTCGATCTCCGGGTCCATGAGGATCCAGTCGTACTCCCCCTTCGGCCCCGCGATGTAGCCGTCGAGGCTCGTGGCCACCGAGTAGCGCACTCGTCGCATTTTTGGCCCCCGTCCGGAAACGAGGCGGCGGCGCGACCTCCGAGAAGGCCGCGCCGCCGACGCCGTCCGCGTTACAGCTTGTCGAAGTACTCCTGCGAGCCGATCAGGCGGGCGGTGATGTCCTCTTCCTGCCCGCCGTGCTGCAGGAAGCTGCGGAAGAACGGCAGGCCGTTCCCGTCCGCGTCGCGCCGCAGGTACGACTGGTACAGGCCGCGCACCACCAGGTCGACCGCCTCGGTCTGCTGCAGCGCGTTGCTCGCGATCGCCTGCCGCGGCGTGAACTGCTGCAGCAGCAACAGGATGACTTGCCGGCCGCTCGGGTCGACGTTCCGGTGATACACGTCCAGGTACATCTGGTTGATGAAGCCGTCGTTCGTGGCGCCGGCCCGGCTGAAGTACTCGTCGGAGCCGATCAGCTGCGCCCGCAGTTCGGCGACGGTGTGGCCGCTCTGCAGGAACGGCACCCAGAAGCCGAGCGCCCCGCCGTCGGCCGGGCGGCGCAGGAACGTCTGGTACGCCGTGTTCACCTGCGTCACGCGGAACTCCGCGCTGTTCTCCAGCTGGCCCACCACCTGGAACGGGGTCAGCGTGCGCGCGTCGAGCAGGCCCGTCCAGTAGGCCAGGCCGCCGCCGTCGACGTTGCGGTGGAAGAGGTCCAGGTAGGTTTGCGACACCCACGCCTGGTTCAGCGTCCCGACCTGGAACGTCGTCGGCCCGGCGGAACTGCCGCTCAGGTTGGCGTCGCCGGCGTAGCTCGCCCGGACGCTGTGGTTGCCCAGCGTGCTGAAGCTCGTGGTGAACGTGGCGGTGCCGCCGGAGAGCGCCACCGAGCCGAGCGTCGTGGCCCCGTCGGTGAACGTGACCGACCCGGTCGCCACGCCGCCGCTCACCGACGACGTGGCGGTCACGGTAAAGCTGACGCCGCGCCCCTGGACGACGACGTTGCGCGACGGCGTGATCGACAGCGTCAGGCTCGACGTCGCCTTGTTCACGACCTCGGCGACCGCCGCCGAGGTGCTGGCGTTGAGGTTGGCGTCGCCGTCGTAGCGAGCCGTCAGCGAGTGCGTGCCGGCCCCCAGCGCCGACGTCAGGAAGGTCGCCGTCGTGCCCGTCGGCGTCACCGTGCCCAGGACCGCGGCGCCGTCGAGGAAGGTGACGGTCCCGGCCGGCGTGGCGCTGCCCGGCGACTGGACGCTGAAGTTCGCCGTCAGCGTGACCGACGTGCCGAACGCGACCGGGTTGGCCGAGGTCGACAGCGTCGTTCGCGTGTCCGCCTTGGCGACGGTCACGCTCACCGTCGAGGAGCTACTGACGTCGAACTTGGGATCGCCGGAGTAGCTGACCGAGACCGAGTGCGTGCCGACCGTCAGGTTCGTCAGCGACAGGGCGACCTGGCCGATCGCGTCGAGCGCGGCCGGCGCCCGAGGCGTGCCGTCCACCGTGAAGACGACCGTCCCCGTCACCGGACCCGTCGCCGGCGGCACGGCGCTGACCGCCGCGGTGAAGGTCACGCCCTGGCCGACCACGACCGACGAGGCCGACGCCGTCAGCGTCGTCAGCGTACTCCCCTTGGATACCACCTGGCTCAGCGACGTCGTCGAGCTGCTGCCCTGGAAGTTGAGGTCGCCCGTGTACGTCGCCGTGATGGTGTACGTGCCCGGCAGCAGTTGCGCCGGCGGCAGCGTCGCCTTGCCGTTCGCGTCCAGCGCCACCGGCCCGACCTGCTGCGAGCCGTTGAGCGTGAACGTCACCGAGCCGGTCGGCGTGCCGGCGCCCGGCGCCACGGGGCTAATCGTGGCGACGACCGACGGCTGGCCGAAGAGGACCGGGCTGGCCAGCGATGTGAGCGCCAGCGTCGTGCCGGCCTGGCTGACCGTCTGCGTGAACGCCGCCGACGCGGCGCTGGCGGCGAAGTTGCTGTCGCCGTCGTAGGTCGCCGTGAGGGCGTTGTGGACGCCCGTGGACAGCGTCGTCGTCGTGAACGTCGCCTTGCCGGTCCCGTCCAACGTCCCCGTGCCGAGCACCGTCGTGCCGTCGCGGTAGGTCACCGTGCCGGTCGGCGTGCCCGCCGCGGAAGTCACCGTCGTCGTCAGCTGGATCGACTGGCCGTAGACGGCCGGGTTGAGGCTCGACGTGATCGTGGAGATACTCGTCGTGCCCTTGTTGACCACCTGCGTCAGGCCCGACGACGACGTGCTGGCGGCGAAGGTGCCGTCGCCGGAGTAAGAAGCGGTGATGGAGCGGCTGCCGACGACGAGACCGCTCGTCGTCACCTGGGCGACGCCGGCGGCGTCCACCGTGCCGGTGCCCAGCGACGTGGCGCCGTCGAAGAAGGTCACGCTGCCGGTCGGGCTCGTCGGCGCCCCGGCCGCCGGGTTGACCTTCGCCTTCAGCAAGACCGCCTGGCCGAAGGTCGACGGGTTCGGGGTCGAGGACGTGACGACGACCGTCGTGCCGAGCTTGTTGACGGTCTGCGTGAAGTTGCCGGAGGCCGCCTCGAACGCGACGTCGCCGCTGTAGTCGGCGCGGACCGCGTGCGGGCCGGGGGTCAGCGTCGTCACGGCGAGGCTCGTCGCGCTGCCGGCGCTGATCGTGACCGGCGTCCCGAACTGGACGTTGTCGACGAAGAAGGTCACGCTGCCGCTCGGGTTGCCGGAGCCGGCCTGGTTGGCGGTCACGCGGGCCGAGAAGCTCAGCGACTGGCCGTAGGTCGAGGGGTTCGCCGTCGACTGCACGCTCACCCCGGCGGTGAAGCGCGACACCGTCTGGCTGAAGGTGCCGGAACTCGTGGCGAAGTTGGCGTCGCCGCCGTAGGTCGCCGTGACCGTGTGCGAGCCGACCGTCAGGCCGCTCAGGCTCAGACTCGCCTTACCCTGCGCGGTGACCTGGCCCGTCCCCTTCGTGACGCCGTCCACCGTGAAGGTGACGGTGCCGGTCGGCGAGCCGGCCGCGGCGCCCGGCGCGTTGCCGACCACCGTGGCGATGGCCGTCACCGCCTGGCCGGCGACCGACGGACTCGGCGTCACCAGCACCGTCGTCGTCGACCCGGACGGGCTGACGGCCTGGCTGAGCGTCTGGGCGGTGCTGTTGATGAAGTTGCTGTCGCCGCTGTACTTGGCGGTGATGAGATGCGTGCCGCCGGCGAGGGCGACGTTCGTCGTGAACGAGGCGTTGCCCGTGGCGGCGTCGACGGAACCCGTGCCGAGCGCCGTCGCGCCGTCGAAGAAGGTGACGAGGCCCGTCGGGACGCCGGCGCCCGGCGCCGTGGCCGTCACCGTCGTCGAGAACGTCACCGCATCGCCGAAGATCGACGCATTCTTGCTCGACGTCGCCTGCAGGGTCGAGGTGGACGCCTTGTTGACCCGGTAGAGGTACTGGCTGAAGCTGGCGAGCGGGAAGCCGTTGAAGTTGCCGTCGCCGGCGTAAGAGACGTCGAAGGTGTGCGTCCCGGCCGTCAGCGTGCTGAGGCTGAACGCGGCCTGGCCCGACGCCAGCGCCTGCGCGGCGCGGTCGACGCCATCGACGCGGACGGTGACGTTGCCCGTCGGCGTGCCGCCGCCCGGCGCCTTGGCGCCGACGGTGATCGTGAACGTCACCGGCTGCCCGTAGACCGACGCGGCGACCGACGGCGACAGGGTCCAAAGCGAGTCCGCCTTGTTGACGACCTGCGAGATCGTCGTCGCGACGCTCGGCTTGTAGTTGCCCGAGCCGTCGTAGCTGGCGCCGATCGTGTGCGTGCCGGCCGTAATCGTCGTGACCTTCAGGAAGGCCAGGCCGGCGTTGTCGAGCGTCACCGGGCCGCCGACGGCCGTGCCGTCGACGGTGAAGGTGACGGAGCCCTTCGGCGTCCCCGCCCCGGCCCCGGTGGTGACGACGGTCGCCCCGAGCGTCACTTCCTGGCCGTAGGTCGACAGCGCCAGCGACGACGAGGCGGTCACCTTGGTGTCCGCCCGGTCGACCAGGTAGGTCGTGGTGGCGGTGCTGAGGCTGAAGTTGGCGTCCCCCTCGTAGCGGACGAGGACGACGTGCGAGCCGGCGTCGAGCGACGCCAGGGTCAATTTCGCCTTGCCGGAGAGGTCGAGGCTGCTCGTCCCCTTCGGCGTGCCGTCGATGATAAACGTGACCGTGCCCGTCGGCTTGCCGGCCGCGGCGCCCGGCGGGTTGCCGGTGACGGTCGCGCTGATCGTGAACGTCGGGCCGAAGGTCGCCGGCAGAGGCGCGATCGACACCGTCGCGGACGACGTCGCCGCGTTGACCACCTGCGTCAGCGGCGTCGCGCTGCTGTCGCTGACGGCGTAGTTGCCGTCGCCGTTGTACTTGGCGGTGATGAGGTGCGACCCGCCGCTCAGGGCGACGATTGTCGTGAACGAGGCGTTGCCGGTGGCCTGGTCGACTTTGCCCGAGCCGAGCGCCGTGGCGCCGTCGAAGAAGGTCACCGTGCCGCCGGGCAGGGTCGTCTCCGGGCGGGTCGGCTGGACGTTCGTCGAGAACGTGACCGCCTCGCCGTAGGTCGAGGTGTTGAGGCTGGACGTCACCGTCGCCGTCGTGGTGCCGGCCTTGTTGACCTGGTAGAGCAATTCGGTGAAGCTGCCGAAGCCGAAGCTGTTGAAGCCGGCGTCGCCGCTGTACGCGAGGTCGATGCGGTGCAGGTCGACGCTCAGGTTCGGCAGCGTGATCGACACCTTGCCGGTGGCCGGGTCGATGGCCGCGTCCGGCGTCTGCACGACGCCGTCGAGCCGGAAGGTAACGGTGCCGCTCGGGATCAGGCCGGCCGGCGGCTTGGCGGCGAGGGTGGCCGTGATCGTGACCGCCTGGCCGAAGACGGCTCCGGCTGGCGTCACGTCGTAGCTCAGCAGCGTGTTGCCCTTGTCGACTTCCTCGGTCAGGCTCTGCGCGCTGCTGCTGAAGTTGGCGTCGCCGTTGTAGGTCGCCGTGACGGTGTGGCTGCCGACGGCGAGCGGCAGCGGCGGCGTGTAGCTGGCCCGGCCGTTGACGTCGAGCGACACCGTGACGCTGCTGAGGGCGTCGATCTGGAAGGTGACGGTGCCGACCGGCGCGACGGCGGCGCCGGACTCCGGCGCCACGGTCACGCTGAAGGTGACCGGCTGGCCGTAGAGGACGATGGCCGCCGACGTCTGGAGCGTGATCGTCGTGTCGGCCTTCACGTGCGTCAGCGTGACGTCGTTGGCGTTGTAGGCGACGTTGTATTTCTTGCTGCCGAAGAAGACCTTCGAGCCGGTGGCGAACTGGTTCGAGAGGTTGCCGGTGAAGGTCAGGATCGTGAACGACTCGCCGAGGCCGGCGTCGAAGTTGAAGCCGGACTGGCCGGTGAGGCTGGCGCCGCCGAGGTCGACGTCGCCGGCCACCTGGAGCTGGTCGTAGTTGTTGATGGCGTTGCCCGCGACCAGACCGTTGATATCGACATTGAAGGTCGCGTTCGGGCCGAACGTCGTGGTGCCGGCGTGGAGGATGCCGGGGCCGGAGCCGGGGGCGACGGTGCCGCCGCTGACGCCCAGGGCGCCGACCGTGCCGGTGCCGCCGAGGGTGCCGCCGGTGACGTTGACCGGGCCGACCTGGCCGTTGACCAGCAGCGTGCCGGCGGCGACCGTCGTCGTGCCGGTGTTCGTCGACGTCTGGGTCACGACCGCCGTGCCCGGCCCGGCCTTGGTCCAGTTCCCGGAGCCGCCGACGACGGCGTCGAGGAGGAGGTCGGTGGCGCTCGGTCCGTCGGCGACGGTGAAGACGTGGCCACCGGCGCCGAGGATCCAGGTGCCCGCGCCGGTGATCGTGGCCGTCCCCGTCGCGGCGTCGGAGGTGGCCGTCGCGTCGCCGGTCAGCGTCAGGGTGCTGCCCGCGGCGCCGACGGTGATCTTGCCGCCCGTCAAGGCGAGGCCGCCGACCGTCAGCGCGGCGTTCGCCCCGGTGCCGGTGGTGACGTCGCCGTCGATCACGTTAAGCTGCTTCAGCGTCTGGCTGGTTTGGTTGTTGTAGTTCAGCAGGCCGTCTGCGTTGACCGTGGCCGTGGCCGTGGCGGCGACCTGGTCGGTGTTGGTCCAGACGAGCCGCGCGCTGTCGGGCGCGCCGATCCCGTCGCCGATGACGACGTCGCCGGGGATGCCGACGTTCGCCGCGGCCTTGCTCAGCTGCAAGGTCCCGTCGTTGATCTGCGTCAGGCCCGTGTAGGTGTTCGCGTTGCCGGCGGCGCCGCCGTAGGTCAGCGTGCCCTGGCCGATCTTGGTGACGCCCTTCTTGCGGCCGGCGTCGCTGATCGTGCGGTCCAGGAGCAAGGAATCCGTCGGGCCTTGCGTGGAGATGACGGCGTCGGCCGTGAGCGTGATCGGCCCCTGCCAGGTGTTGGCGCCGAAGCTCGCGAGGGCGCCGGCGCTGTTGAAGCCCGCGCCGCCGATCGTGAGCGCCTCGCCGTCGACGGTGATGTCATTCAGGAGTTGCAGCGTCGTCCCGGACGCGACGGTCGTGCCGTTGGCCGTGCCGCCGAGCGCCTTGGCGTTCGCGATCGCGAGAACGCCTTCGTTGAGCAGCGTCCGGCCGAGGTAGGTGTTCACCGTCGGCAGGTAGAGAACGCCCTGGCCCACTTTCACCAGGTCGGCCGTGGCCGGGCCGGCGAGGCTGTTGGCGCCGCCGTTGACTTCCAGCACCAAGCCGGCCGGCACCGCGATGCTGCTGGTGGTGGCCAGGGTGATGACGCCCTGCCAGGTCGTGTTGCCGTTGCGGATGACGAGCGCGCCCAGGCTGTCGACGCCGAGGCCGTTGAGCGTGAGCGCCTCGGTCGACAGGACGCCGACGCCGTCGAGCGCCAGCGTGGCGCCGTTCTCGACGACGGTGCCGAGCCCGTTCGTCGGGCCGAGCCCCAGCGGGTTCTGGATGGCGAGGGTGCCGCCCTGGATGTCCGTGAGGCCGGTGTAGCCGTTGGCCTGCTTCAGGAGCAACGTGCCCGCCCCGAACTTGACGAGGCCGAAGCTGCCGCCCGCCTCGGCGATCGACGTGTCGATCGTGAGGGTGTCCGCCTTGTTGGCCACGAAGAACAGGCCGGACGGCGGCGGGGTCGACGGCGGCGAGAACGCCGGCAGCGACAGGAGGGTGATCGGCCCCCGCCAGGTGTTGTTGCCCACGACGTTATTCAGGATGGCGCCGCCCGACAGGTCGAGCCACTCGTTGGCGATCGTGATGCCTCCGAGCAGCTGGAGCTGGGCGCCGTCGAGGACGGCGGTGCGGCTCGCCGACGTGCCGCCGACGCCGAGGGCGCGCGCGTTCTGGACGCCGAGAATCCCCTGGTTGACTTTCGTGACGCCGCCGTAGGTGTCCGGGCCGGCGAGGACCAGGCTGCCGGTCAACTCCTTGGTCAGCCCGAAGCCCTGGCCCGCGTCGTCGATGACGCCGGCCAGGAGGCCGGTGTTGTCGGTGATCGTCAGCTGGCTGCCGCTGTCGACGCCGATCGTCACGTTGGTCTTGAGGAGGATCGGGCCGGAGTAGGTGTTGAAGTTCGAGACATTGCGCAGGGCGCCCGTGAAGTGGTCGTTGTACTTGAAGCCGTCGCCCCACAGCTCGAGCGGCTTGTTCGTCGTCAAGTCGGCCTGCACCTCCAGCGCCGCCAACTTGAACGGGTCGGCCTTGACGACGGTGCGCGCCGTCGAGCCGAGGCCGAGGGCGTGCTGGTTGCGGACGGCGAGCGTGCCCTCGCGGACGAACGTGTTGCCGCTGAACGCGACGTTGTCGCCGGCGAGAACGACCTTGCCGGCGCCGAGCTTGGTGACGTCGAAGGCGCCGCTGAGCGGGCCGACGAGGGTCAGCGTGGCGATGCTGGCGCCGGACACGGTGGCGTCGGTCCCCTCGGCGCCGAAGGTGGTGTCGGCGGCGAGCGTGATCGGGCCGGTCCAGACCGAGGTGCCGCTGAGGGCGCGCAGGCCGCCGGCCGTCGGCGTCGGCACGTCGAGCCAGACGGTACTCATGCTGCGGCCGTGGCTGCCGACCGACAGCGTGTTGAGCGTGTCGTTGAGGACGAGCTCGCGCGCCTGGACGTTGGGGAGGCCGGCGCCGAACACCTGCCAGGAGTTGCCGCCGCCGACCGAGCGGTAGACGCCGTTGTCGTTGCCGACGTACAGGTCGTCGTTGCGCGGGTCGATGACGAGCTTGTAGGTCGGGACGTCGGGCAGGCCGGTGGCGCCGGTGCCGGTGAGGTTCGCCCAGGTCTGGCCGGCGTCGAGGCTCGTGTAGACCAGCTTGCCGTTGCCGGCGCCGACCTTCGAGCCGAGGACGACGAAGACGGTGTCCTGGTTGCGCGGGTCGACCTCGATGTCCACGATGGTGGTGCCGGCGGGGAGGCCGTTGTTCCGCGTCTGCCACGTCCGGCCGTGGTCCTTCGTGACCAGGACGCTGCCGCCGGACGCCGCATAAATCGTGTCGGGGTTGTAGGTGTTGGTGCCGATGTCGGCGACGAACGGGAAGCCGGGGTCGGCGGTGAACGGCCCCTGATAGCCGGCGACCGCGACGGGACCGCCGCCGCCGCCGAGCGTGACCCAGGTGGCGCCGCGGTCGATCGACTCGGAGACGCCGCCCGAGTTCGCCACAAGGCGCGACGTGTTGATGTTATCGACGACGAAGGAGGAGGGCGCGCCGATCCCGAGGCCCGTCCACGTCGTTCCGCCGTCGTCGGAGCGCTCGAAGCTGCTGCCGGAGTGGTAGATCGTGTTCGGGTTCCGGGAGTCGATGCGGGTGATGCCGCCGTCCCCGGTGCCGCCGGTCACCTCCGTCCAGGCCGGGTTGTCGGCGTACTTTTCGGTGCCGTTGGCCTGGGTGCCGCCGTAAGCAATCGTCCGGTCGGTCGGGTGGACGGCGAGGCCGAGGAACTGCGAGATCTTCAGGTTGCCGTTGAGGTCGGACCACTGCGTGCCGCCGGCGTTGGGGAGGTCCTGGCGCCAGATGCCGCCGTCGCTGCCGGTGAGGAGCTTGCCGGTCGAGTCGAGGGCGAGCGCGTGGTACGCCTGGTGCGGCGACACGCCCTTGGTGTCCTTGGTGATGTCGGTCCAGGTGGCGCCGCTGTCGGTCGTCTGCATGATCTTGTCGAAGCCGGCGACGGTGACCGTGGCGCCGCTGCTCGCCACGATCGCCGAGTCGTACCCGCCGCTGTTGCCCAGGTAATTCGCCGGCTGGGCCGTGGTCGCCTTCCAGTTCACGCCGCCGTCGGTACTCGTCTGGATCGTCAGCAGACCGCCGCCCGGCGCGGAGACGGCCGCGTAGAGGACGCCGCCCCCAATGGCGAGCTTGATGTTGCCGTTGGTCGCCTTGCCGGCCGCCCCCGCGGGGAAGGGGTTGCTGCCGCCGTTGCTGTTGACGACGCCGTCGCCGATGGCCCAGAGCGGGTTGTTCGCGGTCGGGTTCGAGCAGCGGAAGACCGCGTTGCTGCCGCTGCCGCCCGGCGAGCCGAGCGCCATGTACAGGGTGGCCCCGTTGAGGGCCACGTCCGAGTAGACGCCGCTGCTGGGGAAGCTGATGCGGAAGTCGTCCTCGGGGCCGGGGGTGCCGGGCGGTACCACGTTCGGCGGCGGCGACGTCGAGCGCGACGGGGAGAGGTACGACGTCAGGTTGAACCAGCTAGCGGAGTAGCGCCAGACGCCGGCGTTGCCGCTGGTGCCGTTGGCGGCCTTGTCGCTGGTGGAGACGTAGATGAGGTTCGGGTTGAGCGCGTCGACGACGATCTTCGAGACGGCGCGGCCGTCGAGCGGGTTGGTCCCGTTGCCGTTGGTCAGCAGGCGCCAGCTGCGGCCCGAGTCGGTCGATTTGAACACGCCCCGGCCGTAGTACGAGAGGGCGGAGTTGTTCGCCTCGCCCGTGCCGAGGTAGAGGACGCGCGGGTCGCTCGGCGCGACCACGATAGCCCCGGTGAACAGCGTGCTCAGGGCGTCGGACAGCGGCTGCCAGGTCTGTCCGCCGTCCTTGGTGCGCCACGCGCCGCCGCCGGCGGCGGAGACGTAGATCACTTGCGAGTCGGACGGGTCGGCGGAAATGCCGGTGATGCGGCCGCTGTTGGCGTGGCCGGCGGCGTCGATGATGGGCGCCGGCCCGGCGTTGAACCAGCGCGTGGGGATGTTGGCGCCGGTGACGACGCCCTGGCCCTGGACCGTCAGCGGCTCGCCGGCGACGGTGATGTCGCCCTGCAGCTCCAGGCCGGCGCCGTTGGCGACGACGGTGCCGGAGCCCGTCGCGCCCAGCGCCCCGCCGCTCTGCACGTTGACGATGCCCTGGTTGACGAAGGTCGTACCCCGGTAGGTGCTGTCGCCGCCGAGCGCCAGCTTCCCGGCGCCGATCTTGGTGAAGTCCGAGCCGTTCGGGGCGGCGTTGGGGGTGTCGTCGACGGCGCCGAAGACGGTGAGGCGGCCGTCGGTCCGGACGTCGAAGGTGGCGCTGGTCGCCAGCGTGACCGGGCCGCGCCACAGGTGGTCGCCGTCGAGGACCGTAATCGGCTGAATCAGCGTGCCGGTGACCGAGGTGTTGCCCGGCCCGCTGACGACGAGGCGCTCGCCCTTGGCGACCTGGGTGCCGGCGGAGATGCCGCCGTTGAGCTGCGCGACGCTCGACTTGAGTTCCAGGGCGGCGCCGCTTTCCACGATAGTATTGCCCGTGCCGATGCCGAGGGCGGTGTCGTTCTGGGCGCGCACGACGCCCTCCGCGATGTCGACGTCGCCGGTGAACAGGCCGTCGCCCTGGAGGTTCAGCCGCTTGGAGCCGAACTTGGTAATGCCGCCGGAGGTCACGAAACTCGGCTGAATGCTCAGGGTGTAGGTCCACGCCGTGCCCGGCACGCCGTTGCCCTCGTTCATGACGATCTCGACGACCGTCGACAGGCCGGGGCCGTAGGGGACGGTAATCGTCTTGGAGCCGCTGACGAGGCCGGTGTCGAAGATGAGGACGCCGTCGTAATAGATGCGCAGGTCGTCCGGGATGGAGAACATGTCGTAGGTGATGGTGATGAGGCCGCTGGTGGCCCCCGTGTCCACCGAGAAGCGGTCCTCCAGTTCGCCGCCGGAGGCGTTGCGGTTGGCGTTGAGGCTGGCCGGCTGGCCGCCGAGGGTGCCGGTGAGCGTCAACTCGCTCGTCGTGGCGTTGCCGAGTTGCTCGACGCCGACGCCGACGTTGCCGCCGAGGAGGATGTTGCCGCCGTCGTTATCGAGGCCGCCGATGACGTTATTGCCGCCGAGGCTCATCACCGCGCCCTTGCCGCTGATCTTCGCGAACGGGTGCGTGATGCCGAACCCCTTCAGGGTCAGGTTCTCGACGACCTTCAGGTCGACGCCCGGCGCGGGCGACTTGAGGTGCAGGGCGGCGCCGGTGAACACGGTCGTGCCGGGCTGCGCGGTGTCGCCGAGGCCGGAGGTCCGGTTGCCCAGGGCGTTGTTGTCCAGGATCGTGACCCAGCCCTTTTCGATGATCGTCGATCCGAAATAGGTGTTGGCGTTGGGGAGGATCAGTTGCCCCGCGCCCGTCTTGACGAGGGTCGTCCCCTGCGGGCCGTCGATCTTGGCCCCGTTGCCGCCGACGGTCAGGCTCCAGTCGGCGGTGAAGTAGGTGTCATCCGCGTGCGCGTTGGGGTCGGGGTCGACGCCGATCGAGGCGGTGCCGGTGCCGCCGAGCGTGATGACGTTGGCCCAGACGTTGATGCCGGAGACGTTCCGCAGCGCGCCGTCCTTCTTGTTGAGGCCGCGGCCGTTGATCGTCAGCGGTTCCGTGACCTTGAGCTTGTTCGTCGTCCCCGTCACCGAGTCGACCTTGCTGTCGAGTTCCAACTCGAGGGCGGCGCCGTCCTGGACGCTCGTCTTGCCGCTGTTGTTCGGCCCGAGGCCGTGCGAATCGCGGATATTCAGGACGCCCGCGAGGACGTTCGTGTCTTTCTGGTAGGTGTTGTTGTTGGTGAAGACCAGCTTGCCCGGCTTCACCTTGTCGAACTCGTAATTGCCGATGCCCGCGAACTCTTGCACGACGCCGTCGATGGTGAGGCTGCTGTTGGCCTCGACGCCGACGGCCACGTTCGGCAGCAGGCCGAGGTAGGTCGGGTCGCTCCAGAAGGTCAAGTTCCCCTGCAGGCTGTTGTTGCCCGAGAGGTTGCTGAGCGCGCCGGTCGCCGTGGCGGGGGTGGAGGTGACGCCCTCCAGGCCGATGCCGTTGAGCGTGAGCACTTCGTTGGGCAGCGCGAAGCCGAAGGCGGTGGCGTTGGGGTCGATGCGCCGGGAGTTGCTCGTGAAGGCCAGCTGCAGCGTGCCGCTGCGGTCCTTGCTGTCGTGGACGACGGTGCCGTTCGCCGCCGAGCCGTTGGCGCCCAGCGCGAGCGAGTGGCGGATCTGCAAAATCCCCTGGTTGACAATCGTCAGGCCGCGGTAAATGTTGCCCTGCGCGGTGTTGAGCGGGTCGAGGACGACGGTGCCGGGGCCTTCCTTGGTCAGGTCGTGCCCGGAGCCGAGGTCGCTGACCTGGCCGGTAATAATCAGCGTGCTGCCGGCGGCGGCGCCGACGGTCACGTTGGAGTCCATGCGGATCGTGCCGGCCCAGGTGTTGGTGCCGGCCAGGCTGACCAGGGCGCCGTCGTTGAGCGGGCCGGCGCCGTTGAGGATCAGCGGCTCGTTGATATCGCCGGTGACGTTCGACACCTCCAGGCTCGCGCCGGCCTGCAGCGTGGTGCCCACCGTCGTGCTGCCGAGGGCGAGCGCGTTGGTGATGCGCAGGGCGCCGTTGGAGACGGTCATCGGCCCGGTGAAGCCGCTGTCGTCGCGGGTGAGGATCAGCGTGCCGGGGCCGTCCTTGGTGAACTCGACGCCGGTGTTGCCGGAGAGCTTGCCGCCGACGGTCAGGACGGCGCCCTTGGTGCCGACCGTGAAGAACTGTCGGTTGCCGGGGCCGCCGCCGAGGATGACGTCGAAGTTGATGGTGTTGTTGACCGCCCCGAGGTTGGCGATCAGGTAGCCGGAGCCGGGCGCGGGGCTGCCGAGGGTGAGGAAGCCGGCGCCTTTGCCGACGGTCGCGTTGAGCGTGTAGTTGCTGCCGGAGAAGGTGACCGAGTTGAAGACGGCGCCCTTGAAGTCGTCGACGTTGGTCGTCTGCAGGGCGTTGGCCGGGAAGCTGAGGTCGTCGTAGACGATCCGGCCGCCGAGGAAGTTCCCGGCCGGGTTAGGCGCGACGTTGCCGCTCCAGTTCTCCTTGGTGCTCCACTTGTTGGTGGCGCCGGCGCCCGTCCAGATGAACGTGGCGGGGGCGAGGCGGAATTCCAGCTGCTCCGCTTGCAGTCGGGGTTGCGGCCGCGCCCGGCCCGCTTTGCCGCCGCGGCGCCGGGAGGGAGTGGAGAGCCGCTTCAGCCAGTTTCGCCAGTTCGGGGAGAACATGGGCCTACCTCGGGACAAGGGAGTAAGAACGAAAACGGTAATAGATAAAGGAAAAAGCTCGCGACGCGCCTGTGGCGTCGCGCACGGTCCACGCCATCCCCCGCGGAGGGAGATCGAGTCGTAGCATCGGCCGGACGGTGTGAACCTCTCCTATAGACGATTCACGACCGGAAAGAGTTCTGCCGGCGCGACAATCGCGCCCGACCGAATCGCGGAGCCTCTTCGAGCCGTCCCGGCCAAGGCGCACGGGGAGTACGACTCCCCGACGGGTCCGCTGTCCGGAGCGAACTGCGCCCGGACAGGGACGGGGTGAACCTCCGACGACCCTCCGACATCCGTATGACCGGGCATCTTCTCCTGTCTCACCAGAACTTGCAACCAAAAAACGCAATTTTATCCGCGCGACCCGCGCCGCGGCGGGACGGCGTGTACCTTCCGCACAGGTCGGCGCGGTTCTGCGGGGCTCGGATCGGCGAGGATTGCGCCGCGTCAAACGTCAGCGGATCGTCTTCATCCCCTAAGTGGCGTTCATGCCGAGGACGGCGGGCCGGACGGCGGAAGCGGACGCTTGAGGAATTGGATGACGGAGCCGTAGGCGCTTCCGGCGAGGCCGTCCAAGGAATGCTCGACGTCTTCGAGCGGGCCGAGCTTGCTCGTCCAGCGCCCCGGCCCCACCTGCCGGGCGGCATGAGTTGCCAGGCCGTCGCGGGCGTACAAGGCGATCTTCTCGAAGCCGTCTTCCGGCTCGCCGTCCGGCGCGGGGACGAACCCGAAGGTCGCATACGCCTCGGCGAGGGCGGCGGGCGTCCTCGCCGGTGCAACGCCTTCCGGCCAGAACGAATCGCCGCCGGCATCCGGCTCCCACCAGAGGTCGCTCTGCCCGGCGGCCCAGGCGAAACAGTTGTAGGCGGCGGACGCGGGACTGGTCACCCGCCACGCGCCCGGAGTGAGCTTGGGGAAGAACTGTTCGAGGCTCATATTACCAGCGGTAGCCTTGCTCCCGCCCCCAGCGAAGCCACGCTTCCGCCATCGCCCCGACCCGGCCGCGACTCTCGGGCGGCACCGGGTTGACGCCCGTGATGGCTCGCAAAGCCCAGAACCAGTGGTCCGGCGCGCGCTCCAACTCGCGGAGCAGGAGGGGGACGGCGCTCGGTCCCATGCCGATGATCTGTTGATACGCCGCGTGGGTCGCCATCTCGGCCACGAACGACGTCGGCCCTCGCTCCGCCTTCCAGCGAGCGACGAGTTGGCGGAACCGTTCCTCCTGACCGCCCGCCGCCTCCGCCGGTTGCGGCGCGAGATCCGCCGCGATCCGCGCGATAAGCCGGAGCCGGTCTTCGCGGGACAGGTCGCTCACCGCCCGCCAAATCGTGTCCACGGGACTGACCGCCCCGTTTGGCGCGGATATCTCGGCCACGGCCGACCTCCGGGTGCTGTGGAATCAGGTTGCCCCTCGCCCGTGACTTCTCAGAGCGCGGCCGCGGAAGTCTACGGGCTGCGGCCGAACACGGCGACGGCGAAGCCGGGGCCGCCGTCGCCGTGCAGGTTGAACTCGTTTTATGGTTTGAGAGCCAATCCAACGACGGGGACACGGAGGACCGTCAGGGTATCGGCCCCTTCAACAACTCCTCCGCCTCGCGGCGAAGCACCTGGAACTCCAGCCGCTGATCGAAGTTGAGCGACTCGCCGGCCATCGACAGAGGGGTGTTTTCGCGCTGGCCCCTCTCGCTCCAGGCGGAAGCGAGGCCCAGGTATTCTCGGGCCTTGTCGCCGTGACTCAGGCGGTGGTGGGCCATCGCCAGAAAGAGCCAATCGAAGCCCATCGCGGCCCCCTTGTTCTGCTCGAGCGTCTGCACGGCCTGCTCCCACTGGCCGGCGCGGTAGAGCGCCGCACCAAGCGTATTGCGGACCAAAAACGTTGGGGACTGCTTGTAGGCCTTTTCGGCAAGCTGCACGATCTGTCCGGGGTCGGCCAGCGCGTCCGGGGCCAGGACCAGGAGCCAGGCGGCGTCGTTCGGATCGAGCCTGTCGCCCCACCGGGCCAGCAAATTGGTGCAGGCTTGCCGGTAGCCGGCGGCGTCACCCAGCTGTGCCCGTGCGCGAATGACCGTGTACCACGCGTAGAGTTGTTCATAGTCGGGAAAAGTCATCGTCTTCTCATAGTCGGCAGCGGCCTCTTTCGCATGGCCCAGCCGCCAGTGCGCCAGACCCCTGTTGTGCCAGCATCTAAAGTCGTCGGCCCCCAGCTCGATGGCTCGGGTGTTGTCGGCCACGCTGGCCTGGTAGTCGCCGAGTGCCGAGCGGCATCGCCCGCGCGAGTAGTAGGCTCTCCACTCGGGCCGGGCGGCGAGGAGGCGATCCAGATGGGGGACGGCGGCGGACCAGTCCTTGGCCTCCACGCACCGGGCGGCCTCGCGGCGGTGCCAGGAGACGACGTCGAACGGCTGGACCGGCACGGTCTCGGAGACCCCGGCCCGCACGAGCGCCCACGAGTCGGTTTCCAGGGGCACGAGGCCGCCCGTCACGTCGAACCGTCGGCCGCTCAGAGCCTGGGCCAGTCGGACCAGTTCCTCCTCGCCGCGGGAATCGGCGTCCGGCAGATCCCAGACCTCGACCGTGTTCGGATCATCCGAGAACAGGAGGCGGCGGCCATCGCGGCTGATCTCGGGGACGCGCGAGAACGGGAATCCGTCACGGATGAGGTACATCAACGGGGGAATCAGTGGTTCGTCCGTGCGCGCGTCCCACATCCGCAATTCTCCCCGCGTGCGATACGTCGCAACGAATACCCAGGTTCCCCGCTCGCCGACGTACCATATTCCGTGCGATTCGACGACGGCCGCCCCGTTGATGGTCAGCAGAGCGCGCCCCTCGGGAGTAAACCCGGCGGCGTTCACCTCGGCGGGGTGCCGGAGCGGTGCCAGGTGCCGGCCTGTCGTCAGGTCCACAACCTGCACCTCGGGTCCGTGGAGGGTGTAGCCCTGGAGGCCGTCCGGACTGAACCCGCGTAGGGAGCCGCCGAACCTTACCAATTGGGCGGATCGTTCGTCCGGGACGGAGGCCCCGAGCGCCTTCCCCGTCTTCGCATCCAGCACCTGCGTCGCGTGGGCCGGCGTCGTGAGGAGCAGCCGCTGACTGTCCGGACTGAAGGCCAGGGAGACTCCCGGGGCCAGTTCAAACGGAGGAGCCGCCGGCAGGCCGGTGCGCGGGTCCCACAATTGCCCGTAGCGGTTGGGGCCGCTGTTTTCGGGAGCGAGTACCAGACGGCTGCCATCGGGGCTGAAGACAGGGCGCAAGGGGCCTTGCTTCAACATTTTCCCCGACGTCTTCATCGACGGAAGGCGTGCTTGCCTCGTGGCGAGGTCCCAGATCGTGGCTTCATGTTCGCCCGACTCGTCTCTTGCGGAACAACGTTGGAGGGTGAGTAGCTCTCGACTGTCGGGACTGAACGCGAGCCGATAGCCGTTGTCGATCTTCATTGACTGGCCATCCGGACGGCCGGTGCGAGCGTCCAGGAGTTGCAGGTCCGTCCCGTAGAGGGAAGCCAGGAGACGGCTATCGGGACTGAAGGGGGCCGGGGGAGGCTGACTCGCCCTCGTGTGTGCGATGTTGATAGGCGGCGACAGTGCCTGGCCCGTGCCGGCATCCCACAGCCAGCCCTTGCCATTTTCGGCCCTGACATCGGGGGCGGCTTCCGTGTCCGTGTACACCGTGCGCCCGTCCAGGCTGAATACGGCGTGGGCCACGGGGCCGTCGTGGTCGAGACGGCGGGTCGGCGGCTCGCCGACGGTCACGGGCCACAGGCGCGCCGTCCCATCCTGGCTGGCGGTGAGGATGTGGGCGCCCTCCGGACTGAACGACGCGCTGGCCACGCGGCCGTTGTGTTTGAGGAGGGGCGTGAGCGGCCGGCCCGACGTGGCGTCCCAGACGCGCGCCTCGCTGCCCGCGGCGGTGAGCAGGCGACGGCCGTCGGGGCTGAACACGGCCTTGATCGCCTGGCCTTCCTGCCGGATAGGCGGGGTCAGCGGCCGGCCCGTGGCGGCGTCCCACACGCGAACCGTGTTGAGACCTTCCACGAGGAGCAACCGCTGGCCATTCGCGCTGAAGGCGTGATGCTCCACCGTGCTGTGCAGCATCATCGGCGGCGTCAGCGCCTGGCCGGTGGCGGCATCCCAGAGGCGCGCCTCGCCACGGCTCCTATCGCCGACTCGATTGGCGGGCATGTAGGCAATCAGCACGCGCTTGCCGTCGGCCGTGAAACTCACCTTGGTGTAGGTGTAATCCAGCCCCTTGTCCAACGTGAGCGGCTGTCCGATCGGCCGGCCGGTGAAGGCATCGAACACTTGCGCGTTTAGGTTTGAGGGGGCCACGAGGACGCGCCGACCAGTCATAACAATGGGATTCGGGCGTCTGCTGTAGGGGGGAAACGCGAGGCCGTGGGGCTCTCCCAGCGGCTGACCCGTCGTGGCATCCCAGCCGCGCGCTATTATGTGTTCGTTGTCGTAAGACCCCGTGAACGTAATGAACAACTGCTTGCCGTCCGCCGTGAAGCTGTGGGCGCGAAGATACTTCTTGTCCGAATCGCCGGTCAAGACCGCGGAGACCGCCTGGCCGGTGGCCGCGTCCCAGAGCCGTGCCTGGCCGTAACGGTTGCCCGTGTAGACGCGGCTGCCGTCGGGGCTGAAGTGCGCCTCCTGAACGCCTTCCTCCAGGCTCAGCGGAGGGGAGGTGGGCTTCCCCGTCCCCGACTCCCACAGGCGTGCTTCCCCGCCCTTCCAGCGGCTCATGGGAACACCAGTTCCGGGGACACCTGGTCGGGGATCCAGGTAGCTTTCTTGCCTGAGCCCGGTGAGGGTCAACACGGAGCGATCGTCGGGACTGAAAAGAGGCAGCGTCTCCGGATGCACTTGATCGGCCGGCAGATAATCGTGCCGCAGCGCTGGCATCAGCGCCTGGCCCGTCGCCGTGTCCCAGACCCGCGCCTCACCCGCGATCAGACTCGGGATAGTGGCCGACTCGCCGCAGAACGTGAGCAGGCGCAGGCCGTCGGCGCTGAACGCCACATGCCGGACCTCCGCAGGATGCTTCAGCGCGGGAAAAGCCGGCTGGCCGCTCGCCACGTCCCACAGCCGCGCGTCCGCGCCGCTGACCGTGAGGACGCGCCGGCCGTCCGGACTGAAGCTGGCCTGCGACACCGGCCCCGGATGGAACCAGAGCTGTTCCGGCCGCGGACAGAGTTGGGCCACGGCGGCGATGCGGCGGCGGTGCATCGACGCCCGGTCGTCATCCGCCGCGTCCTTGCGCAGCGCCTCGACGAACCAGAGCAGCGCGTCCGTCCGGTTGCCCTGCTCCAACAGCCGCGCGCCGTTGGCCACATATTGCCGTGCCAATGTGCGCCGGTTCTCCGCGTCGGCGGTCTGGGCGTCCTGGCGAGCCGAGTCGGCGGCATCGCGTTCGTCTCGGGCGGTCGCCTCGGACCGCGTCGCCCGCGCCGCTTGCCAGAGGCTCAGAACCGTGCCGAGTACCAGGACCACGACGAACGCGGCCGCGGGAGCCAGGAGCTTCTTATGGCGGCGGAGAACCTTGCGGAGGCGATAGCCGGCCGACGGCGGACACGCCGCCACCGCCTCGTCGGCCAGGTAGCGCTGCACATCCATCGCGAAGCCGTTGGCGGTCTCGTAGCGGCGGCTGCGGTCCTTCTCCAACGCCTTCATGACGATCCAATCCAACTCGCCGCGCACCAGGGCGGTCAACCGCTTCGGCGCCGTCCCTCGGCTCGCGGCCAACCCCGGCAGCCCTTCCGCGGTACTCAACTTCGTACTCGGCTTCGACGGCTCCTGCTCGCGGATCACCCGCAGCACTTCCAACAGTCCAACCTTCTCCAACTCCTTGCGACTGAACGGCGGGCTCCCGGTGAGCAGCTCGTACAGCAGGACGCCGAGCGAATAGACATCGCTGCGGGTGTCCACATCCAACTGATTGAAGCTGGCCTGCTCCGGGCTCATGTACTCGACGGTGCCGACGACGGTCCCAAAGCCGGTGTGCAGGGTCTGCTCGGTGAGTTGTTGCCCCGTCGCCTTGGCCACGCCGAAGTCGATCACCTTGGGCACCGGGCGGTCGTCGTACAGGGCGGCCAGGATGTTCGACGGCTTGAGGTCGCGGTGGATGATGCCTTTTTGGTGGGCGTGCTGAACCGCCTGGCAGACCGGCACGAACAGTTCCAGCCGCTCGCGTAGCGTCAGGTGGCGCTCGTCGCAAAAGCGCGTGATCGGCACACCCTTGACCAACTCCATGACAAAGAAGGGCCGGCCGGCGGGCGTCGTCCCCGCGTCGTGGACCTTGGCGATGTTGGGATGGTCCATCAGGGCCAGCGCCTGTCGCTCCGCCTCGAACCGAGCCAGCACACCCTTCGAGCCCATGTCGGCTTTGATGAGCTTGACGGCCACCAGTCGCTTGATCGGCTCGGTTTGCCGGGCCATCCAGACGGTGCCCATGCCGCCGTCGCCAATCGCTTCCAGCAACTTGTAGCGGCCGGCCAATACAACGCCAGGCTGCTCCGCGCTGTCGGAGTCCACCGGCGGCGCGTCCGGGGCGTCGGCGACGGACGGCACATCCACCGTTCCCCCCAGCGAGCCGGCGGGTTGTTCGAGGAAGCCGGGATCGCTGGCGTGGGCCTGAAGCAGAGCCTCGACGGCGGCGCGCAGCGCGGCGTTGCCGGCGCAGGCCTCGTCGAGGTAGGCGGCTCGCTCGGCCGGAGTGGCGAGCTTCAAGGCGTTCGTGAAGACCTGGCTCTCGTTCATGGGATGTCTCCTTCCCCGTTCAGTGCGCCGTAGGGAAGCAAAACCCCCGACGGATTTTCAGGATTCTCCCATCGCGCGCCTCAGCCACGCCTTGGCGTAGGTCCAGTCGGCCTCCGCGGTGGACTGGGAGATGCCGAGCATTTGAGCCACTTCCGGCAGCGTCAAGCCGGCGAAATAGCGGAGTTTCACCAACTGGGCTCGGCGGGGGGAGGCGGCTTCGAGGCGATCGAGCGCTTCGTTCAGGGCGAGCAGATCGAGGGCGTCCGTCGAAGAGGCGCTGGCCGGTGCCTTCTCATCGAGGGGGGACTTCTGGAGTCCTCCCCCGTGGCGCACACGCTTCTTGCGACGGGCTTTCTCGATGAGGATGCGGCGCATGGCCTCGGCCGCCGCGGCGAAGAAGTGTCCGCGGCTGTTCCACGAGTCCCGCGCCGGCGCGTCGGGAGGGTGGACCAGCCGCAGGTACGCCTCGTGGACGAGGGCCGTGGCCTGGAGCGTCTGGCCGGGCACTTCCCGGGCCATCTTCCGCGCCGCCAGGCGGCGCAGCTCGTCGTAGACCAGTGGCAAGAGCTGCCCGGCGGCGTGGGGGTCGCCCTGCTCGATGGCGGACAGGAGGCGGGTGACATCGGTCATCGGCGACCCCGGAAGGGCGGATGGCTCGGCGGAACAACCTCTCCCGACCCCTTTACTTCACCCGCTCGCGCAGCTTCACGAACTCCTCGTAGCACTCCGCGACCTTCCCTTCCTTGGCGTCGCCGGCGTGGACGAGAATCCCGTAGCGCAGTTTCAGGTGTTCGCCCTTCGCCAGACGAACGAGGTCGCTTTTCCCCTTTTGCGACGGGAAGCCGGACTTGTCGCGCCCGAACGGGTTGGCCGCCGTCAGCCCGTAGCCGCGGCTGTGCCACGCTGCCGGGTGCGGGTTATTCGGCCCGTCGAGGATCGCGATACCGACCGTCTTGCCGCCGACCGGGCCGGAGTAGTCGCACCACTTCGACACCTGGCCCCAGATCAGTTTCTCGCCGGTTTTCCCCTCGGCGTTCTCCAGTTTCCCCTGGCCCGCCGCCTCGCGGAGGACGTCGTTGACGCGGACGCCCAGGCTCCCTTCCTTCGTGTCGCCGAAGGTGATCGGGCAAACGCTCGCGTGCAGGTCGACGTCGAGGACGAGCAGCCGCGCCTCGCCGAGCCGGTGCAGGCCGATCACCCGCGCCTCGTCGAGGATCTTCGTGCCGTCGGCGGTACGCCACTCGTTGCGCGTCGCGACGCGCGCCCATCCGGGGGCCGTTTCCGGCGCGCCGACGTGCGTGCAGACGATGCGGCCGTGGCCCGGCGCCTCCGACCAGAAGTCGACGCCTTCGACGCCCTTGATTTTCTGTTTCCGCTCGATGCCCTCGGGGATGACGTCGCCGTGGCAGAACCACGCCGACTTCTGGTGGACGTGGTCGACCGTCTCGCCCTTTTGCCCCTTCTCCATCGGCCAGGCGCGCGTGACCGGGACGCCGCCGGGGGCGTTGAGCGGCCAGAAGTACGGCTTGGCGGCCTCGTGCCCCATGTGATAGCGCGTCACCTGTTCGCCGCCGAGGCGGAAGTCGACGTACCCCGTCTGCGGCTTGGACCAGTCGATTTTGACGCTGATTTCGACGTCGTCGGGTCCGGCGGCGAGCGAGCGCGGCGCGGCGAGGACACTCGCCAGCAGCGCCAGGAACAGGAAGAGCTTGTCTCGCATGAGTCGATCTCCCGGGGCGAGCGGGCCGGCGAATTCGGCGCCGCGCTGGTCTGACACTTGCAGCGAGTATAAAGGGTAGTTGCAGTGGGGTCCACAGGCCGCGCGAGCGCCGCGCGCCGACCCGCCCCGTTTCCGTCGCCCCAGGAGCCGCCGTTCATGTTCCGACGACTGATACCCCTGACCGCCCTGATGGCCTTGGTCGCCCTGCCTTCGGCGGCGCGCCCGGACGAGAAGGCCGGCCCGAAGGCCCCCGGCCTGGTGTTGCGCCTCGCCTCGCTCGACGACCTGCTCGCCGACGTGCGCTACCTCGGCGACCTCGTCGGCCGCGGGGAGGAGGCGAAGCAGGCCGAAGGCTTCCTCAAGGCCAAGGCCGGCGAGAAGGGCCTGGAGGGGGTTGACACGAAACGGCCGATGGCGCTGTACGGCACCTTCGGCCCCGCCGGCATCGACAGCACCGCCGTCGTCGTGATCCCCATCGCCGACGAGAAAGCGTTCCTCGCCCTGCTCGCCAACCTCGACGTCAAGGCGGACAAGGGGGACGACGGCGTCTACAGCGTCAACTCCGACAAGATTCCGGTGCCGATCTACTTCCGCTTCGCCGACAAGCACGTCTACGCCACCGCCCAGAGTAAAGACGCCCTCGACAAGGACAAGCTGCTGGCGCCGGCCGCCGTCCTCGGCGAAGGCCGGCCCGGCCTCCTGGCGCTGGCCCTGCGCATCGACCAGATCCCCCAGAATTTGCGCGACCTCGCCGCCGGCCAGGTGAAGCAGCAGGTGGAGAACGCCAAGAAGCAAGAGCAGCCGAACGAGACGCCGGCTCAGAAGACGCTGCGCGAGGCGCTGATGGACGAGTCGGTGCGGCAGACGACGGCACTGCTGCGCGACGGCGCCGAACTGTCGTTGCGCCTGGACATCGACCGCAAGGCCGGCGAACTGTCGGCGGAGGTGTCGCTCGGCGCCAAGGCCGGCTCGCCGCTGGCGGCGGACATCGCCGACCTCGGCAAGACCAAGAGCACCGTCGCCGGCATCGTCGGCGCCAACTCGGCGATGAGCGCCTTGTTCCATTACGCCCTTCCCGCCAAGGCGCGCCAGGCCCTCGACTCGGTCGTCGAGGAGGCGCTGGCCAAGTTCGTCAAGGAGGAGAAGGACAAGGCCAGGCGTGAACAGGGCTGGAAGCTTTTTAAGGCGCTGGCGCCGACGCTGAAGTCCGGCGAGTTGGACGTGGCGGTCGACCTGCGCGGCCCGGTGGGCAACGGGCTCTTCACGATGGTGGGCGCCCTGAAGCTGACGGACGGCGCCGCCGTCGAGAAGGCGCTGCGCGACGCGGTCGCGGCGATGCCGGCCGAGCAGCGCAAGATGATCGCCCTCGACGCCGACAAGGCCGGCGAGGTGGCGATCCACCGCCTCACCTTGCCGAAGGGCGAGGACGACGGCTACCGCAAGGCGTTCGGCGACGGCCCGCCTTACGTCGCGGTCCGCGCCGACGCGGCCTTCGTCGCGCTGGGCGACGGGGCGCTGGACGCGCTGAAGGAAGCGCTGAAGGCCCAGCCGATGACGGCGGCGCCGCTGCGCTTCGAGGCGTCTCTGGCGCACCTGGCGAAGACGATGGCCAAGGACCAACCGCGCGCCCCGCAGGCGGCGGAGAAGGCGTTCGCGGAGAAGGGGAGCGACACGATCCGCGTCAGCTTCGAGGGCGGTAAGACGGTGAAGCTGCGCGGCGTGATGAAGGCGCAGGTGTTGCGCTTCTTCCACCTGATGGAGCCGCAGGCGGCGCCGTAACCCCGCGCCTCCTTGCTCTCCGTGCTATAATCTCTTCGCGGGGCCGAAGCGAGACCGCGATTCGCGAGAATCCGGTTTCGACGCTTCCAGAGAAGAGGCGCTCCCCGTGTCCGCAACGAGCGACCCCGGCCGGTCCGTCGCGCCCGACGCCGGCCGGGGTCGGGTGCGCCAACGGAATCTGGCAGTCAGTTGTGGCGCCAGTAGTCGTCCCAGTCGTCGCTGTGCGCCAGGCAGCACAACTCCGCCATCCGGCTCGCGTTCCCCACCACCCCGCGGGCACCCGTCTGCTTCAGGCGCCTCCCGATTAGCTCCTTCATCGCCCCCTCCACCATTCCGCTCCCGATCGGGCGGCCCGTGTACAGCCGCTGAGCAACTGGGCAACAATTACTTGAACCATTATGGTTTGGGACTGATGGTGTAATTCCATTCCCCGTGGAACGTGTCTTTCTTAATCCGTACGGCCGCCAACTCCTCGTCAGACACCGCGATCCCGGCCTCCTAAGAACTAGTCCGGAAAGGCCCTCCTCCCTATAACTGATGCCACAGGCATCACTTAAGGAGGATTGCGTCATGTTTATGGCCGGCTATCAGGACTCCGTCAAGGAGTTGTCTTACCGCCGGGATCTCACGCCCCGGCAAGGGGAGATTGTCAAACCTCTCCTCCACAGCTCCGACACCGGACGCCCTCTCGAATGGCCCCGCAAAGATATTCCCGACGGCATCTTCTACAAGATCGCCAACGGCTGCAAGTGGCGCGACCT
>JBBROG010000083.1:0-29839 GCA_038229635.1 Gemmatales bacterium | reverse complement strand
CGCGCCTCCGAGGCGCGGGCGCGAAACCGCAAGCGGCGAACGAGGTCCGCGCATGAGTCACAAGCAATTCTGCCGCCGCACCCGCCGCGAGTTCCTGTGGGAGTCCGGCGCCGGCTTCGGCGCCGTCGCCCTGACCGGCCTGCTGTCGGCCGACGGCTTCTTCGGCCGCGCCGGCGCCGCCGAGACGAAGAAGTTCGTCAACCCGCTGGCGCCGAAGCAGGGCCACGCCGACGGCAAGGCGAAGAGCGTCATCTTCATCTTCTGTTACGGCGGGCCAAGCCACGTCGACACGTTCGACTACAAGCCGAAATTGTACCCGCTCGACGGCAAAACGATCCCGATCAAGACCTTCGGCCGCGGCGGTCACAAGAGCGAAGGCCGCGTCGTCGGCCCCAAATGGCCGTTCCAGCAGTACGGCCAGTGCGGCAAGCACGTCAGCGACCTGTTCCCGCACCTGGCGACCTGCGTCGATGATATCGCCTTCATTCACTCTCTCTATGCCGAATCCCCGATCCACGGCTCGGCGATGCTGATGATGAACTCGGGGCGGCTGCTGAGCGGGCACCCGGCGCTCGGCTCGTGGGTGAACTACGGCCTCGGCAGCGTCAACGAGAACCTGCCCGGCTTCGTCGTCATGCTCGACAAGACCGGCGGGCCGATCAGCGGGCCGAAGAACTGGTCGAGCGGCTACATGCCGGCGGCGTACCAGGGCGTCGTCCTGCGCGCCGACGGCACGCCGATCCACGACCTCGCCCTGCCGCCGGGGACGACGCGCGAGGCGCGGCGCGCCCTCCTCGATCGGCTGCGCGAGAAGAACGAGGAGCACCTCGCGAGCCGCGCCGACAACAGCGAGTTGTCCGCCCGCATCGCCAGCTACGAGCTCTCCTACAAGATGCAGCGGCACGCCCCCGAGGCGGTCGACTTCAAACAAGAGACGAAACAGACCCTCGACCTGTACGGCATCGACGGCACGCGCACGGAGGACTTCGGCCGCAAATGTCTGCTGGCGCGGCGGCTGGTCGAGCGCGGCGTGCGCTTCGTGCAGGTCTACAGCGGCGGGGCGCACAACGACGACAACTGGGACGCGCACAGCGACATCGTCAAGAACCACACGAAGCACGCCGGCAACACCGACAAGCCTATTGCCGGACTCCTGAAGGATCTGAAGCGGCGCGGCCTGCTGGACAGCACGCTCGTCGTCTGGGGCGGCGAGTTCGGCCGGCAGCCGACGGCGGAGTACGCCCAGGGCACGGGGCGCGACCACAACGCCTACGGCTTCACGATGTGGCTGGCCGGCGGCGGCGTCAAGGGCGGCACCAGCGTCGGCGCCACCGACGAGTTGGGCAGCGCCGCCGTCGAGGACCGCTTTCATGTGAAGAATCTGCACGCGACGGTGCTGCAACAGATGGGGCTCGACCCGAACCGGCTGGCGTACTTCTACGGGGGGCTCGACCAGAAGCTCGTCGGCGTCGAGGGGGCGGAGCCGATCCGGAAGATCATCGCGTGACTGTTACCGGCTTGCCGTTTCGCGCCAGCGTCATGTGACGCAGGGCGTCATATCGTCCAGTCTTCGGTCGTTAGGCCGGGAACTTTGCCGAAGTCGCGCAGGTTGCGCGTCAACAGAATGAGCCCGCGAGACAGGGCGATGGCGGCGATCCTCAAGTCCATCGTCGCCGGCCGGGCGCGCAGGGACAGGAGTCCGTCGAAGACCGCCGCGGCCGCCGTGTCAAACGGCAACACCTGAGCGGCCGCGAAGGCGTCGAGGACGCGGTCGAGCATCCGGTAACCGCGCACGACGTCCGCCGTGGAGCGGGCGCGGCTGACGTAGGTGTGACAGCCCACGGCCTGTTCGTGGAAGCTGACGACGCAAAGTGCCAGGTCCGATTGCTGATGTCGCGCGACGCGGGCCGACAGGGCGGCGTACTCCGGCCCCGATTGCTTTTGGAGAAAGCTGATGTGATCCGTGTCCAGAAGGAATTTCACGGCTCGACATCTCCCCGCGGCCTGTCGGCCTGTCGGATGGCGCTTCCGTACTCTAACACCTCGTCGAAGGCCGGCTCATCTTTCATCGAGCCCGTAACCCGCTCCAGCCAGTTCGGCGCCGGGGAGCGGGAAGAGACGACGCGCTGGAGTTCTCGGACGGCTTCTTCGACGGCGGTCACACGCTGCTCGAGAACGACGTCAGCGGCCATGACAAGTTCTCCTTGCTGTGAAGGGAAAACCGAGAGGGTGTCCCCTTCCGGGGCGCTATCCTTCTCTTCGCGTGCATCGTACTTCATCATAGAATCTGTGTCGAGGGGGCGGAGCCGATCCGGAAGATCATTGCGTGAGGAAGGCCAAACGATGAGCGCGTCGATCGACCCCTTCGTGCGCCTGATGGTCGTCTGCGACCGCATGGCGTCGGACCCCGCGAATCCCCGTAAAACGAACCTCTTCGGGGTCGCGAGCACCGTCCTCGTCGGCGCGGAGGCCGAGTTCCCAGTCCGCCAGGCGCGGCTGACGGTCTTCCTCCTCCTCGCGAGAGGGCGCGGGAGCGGGAAGGCGCAGCTCGCGATCGTCGCCGCGGACACGGACGCCACGGTGTTCCTTGGCGCCCCGCACCCGATCTCCTTCGGCACCGACCCGCTGCTCGTCGGCGGGTCGGTCTTCACCTTGCTGGACTGTGAGTTTCTCAAGCCGGGCCTGTACTGGGTCGAGTTCCGGTACAATGGCCGTATGTTGGCACGCCAACCCATCGAAGTCAAAGTGAGGCCGTCATGAGCGCGAACACTGACACGGCGAATTTGCTGCCCGACCTGTTCGTGGAAGTGGACTACCTGTGGCAGTTCGTTGACCGCGCGGGGACGGGTGCGGGCATGTCCGACGACGGGCGAGGGCGGACGCCCGAGCAGGCCGACATGGTCGTGTTCGCGGATACACTCGAAGAATTCGTCGGGGGAGGAACGGCGGACTCGGCGCAACAGGAACAACTCAGGACCGATCCCGTGGGTCGGGAAGTGGGACAAGTCGCCGCGCCGGCCTTGCCGAGCGCCGGCTCTCCCGCGACCGAGCCCCGTCGGCATCCGTAGGCGGCCCCTCACCCACCCCCCAGGTGTTCTCCGCTCATGCACGCTCGATTCGCGCTCGCGCTCCTCGCGGCGCTCGCCGCCGCCCCGGCGTCCGCCCAGGTCCTCGACAAGCAGAAGCTCCTCGACGCCCAGACCTTCTGGGATAACCGCGATTGGGACTGGTACAAATCCACCGTCCCCTTCTTCGAGTGCCCCGACGCCGACGTCCAGACGACCTACTACTACCGCTGGGAGTTGCTCACCAAGCACCTGACCTACGGCTCGCCAAACAGCGGCACCTCGTTCACCGAGTTCATCGACCGCCCCTTCTGGTCCGGCGCCTACGGCGCCATCTCCTGCCCCGCCGGCCACCAACTCTATGAGGCGCGCTGGCTGCGCGACCCGCGCTACGCTCGCGATTACGCCCGCTACTGGCACCGCACCCCCGGCGCCCAGCCGCGCAACTACAGCACCTGGCTCGCCGACGCTACCTGGGCGGTTCATCGCGTCCACCCCGACGACGCTTTCGTCAAGGACCTCCTCCCCGACCTCGTCAAGAACTATGAGGGCTGGGAAAAGAGGCATTTCGTCCCCGAGGTCGGCCTGTTCTGGCAGACGGGGCACGACGACGGCATGGAGTACAACATCAACAGCCGGCAGACGAAGGACCTCGTCCGCGGCGCCCCCGGCTACCGGCCGACGCTCAACGCCTACCTGTGGGCCGACGCCCTCGCCATCGCGAAAGTCGCCGACCTCGCCGGCGACGCGAAGACCGCCTCTCTCTATCGGGAAAAGGCGGCGACGCTCAAGGACAACCTCCAAAAGAAGCTCTGGGACCCGAAACGCGAATTCTTCCTACACATGGCAAGGCAGGATGAGGAACGCGACGGCGACGCCGTCAAGGCCCTGTCGCTGACGTACCAGACGGGGAAGTACGCCGGCAGCCCGCACGGCCGCGAGGAGATCGGCTACGTCCCGTGGCAGTTCGGCCTCCCCGACGCCGGCCACGAGGCGGCGTGGAAGTTCCTCATGGACAAGGACTATTTCTTCTCCGAGTTCGGGCCGATGACGGTCGAGCGGCGCGACCCGATGTTCTTCCTGTCGAAGAGCTGCTGCTGGTGGAGCGGCATGTCGTGGCCCTACGCGACGGCACAGACGCTCAAGGCGATGGCCAATCTCTTGCAGGACTACAAGCAGGACGTCGTGTCGAAGCAGGACTACCTCAAGCTCCTTCGGGTGTACGCGAAGACGCACCGCAAGAACGGCAAGCCGTACCTCGCCGAGGCGTGTCACCCCGACACCGGCTTGTGGGACGGGCACGACTCGTACAACCACAGCGAGCACTACTTCCATTCGAGTTATTGCGACCTCGTCATCACCGGGCTCGTCGGCCTGCGGCCGCGCGACGACGACACCCTCGAAGTGCGGCCCCTGGCGCCGCCGGATTGGCCGTATTTTGCCCTCGACGACGTGGCCTATCGCGGACGCCGCGTCGGCGTGGTCTGGGACCGCGACGGCACGCGCTACGGCCTCGGCAAGGGGTTGCACCTGCTCGCCGACGGCAAGAAGGTCGCTTCGTCGGAGAGACTGCAACCCCTCCGCGTCGCGCTGCCGCCCGCGCCGGCCGTCGTCGCCAAGAACCCGCCGGTCAATTTCGCCGTGAACAACGACGGCACCTATTACCCGCGCGCGACGGCGTCGTACACGGCGCCCGGCACGTCGGCCGCCAAGCTCATCGACGGCAACTTCTGGTATCACGCCGCGCCGCCCAACCGCTGGACCTGCGCCGGCTCGCCGAACGAAAGCGACTGGTGCGCCGCCGATTTCGGAGTCAAACGGCCTCTGCGCACGGTCAAACTCTACTTCCTCGACGACGGCGAAGTGGTGGCGCCGCCGGCTTCCTTCGATTTGGAGCACTGGGACGGCAAGGCGTGGGCGAAGATCGCCGGGCAGGAGCGAACGCCCAAGGAGCCGGCGGGGAGGAGGGCGAACGTCGTCCGCTTCTCGGAGATAGAAACGACGAAGATCCGGGCCGTCTTTCGTCACGCGAAGGACGCCCGCTCCGGTCTGACGGAGTTCGAGGCGTGGGGCGACGCGAAACTCCCCGTGGCGCCCGCGCCGGCGCCTGCGGGCAACCTCGCGTTCAACTCCGGAAACAAGCCATTTCCGAAGGCGTCGGCGTCGTTCACCTCGCGCTTCGACAAGGTCGAACACGCCAACGACGGCGTCACCTGCTTCGGCCCGACGCCGCACAACCGCTGGACGAGCTACGAGTCGCCGAACGCCAGCGACTGGCTCGAAATCGACTTCGGCTCCGAGAAGGAGTTCGCGCGTCTCGAGTTGGCGATCTACGACGACCGCGGCGGCGTCCGGGCGCCGGCGAGCTACGACGTCCAGTATTGGAGCGGCTCGCGCTGGGTCGACGCAGCCGGGCAGAAGAAGTCGCCCGAGCAACCGGTTGGCGGGCAATGGAACGAGGTCCGCTTCCGGAAGGTGAAGGCGTCGAAAGTGCGTGTCGTCTTCGTCCACAAGAATAAGGCGCGCAGCGGGGTGTCCGAACTGCTCGTCTGGGCGGAGTGATGTGCCCGAGCCGGCATTCGCGTCAGGGCCGGCAAGTCGTGCCTCTCCGGCGCCTCCCGCCGCGTCGGCGTCTCGGCTTCCTTCAAGTTCCCTGCTACGATGACGAGATACCATCAACAGGCCCTCGACTAACCGAAATTTCGGGTGAGGCATGGCCAGCGCGACGCCTTCTCCTGTCCCCCGGTCCTGGAAGCGGCAGGCGGACCCGCCCGACCGGCGCGGCGCCGACGACCCGCCGTGGCGGCGCGATCCGCCCGCGTCTTCCGGCCCCCCCGGCGGCCGCGCGCGCCGGGTCAAGGTTTTGGCTGCATTCGCGCTATTTTTAGTCTTTAGCACCCTGCTCCTCTGGGCGATCACCTGGCTGCTGCGGCCGAAGCCGGTGCGCCTCGTCCTGATCGGCGCCGGCTACGAGGACAACCTCGCCGTGCCGCACAACGCCTACGGCCGCGGGACGCTGCGGGCGCTCGCCGAGTTGGCGCGCGCCGGGCCGACGTCCGGCTTCCTCCGCTTCGACGGCAGCGAGCCGGTCGAGTTGCGCGCCGGCGCCGCCTGGGACAAGGCGCTGCCGGCGTTCGCGGAGAAGACGCTGCTCCTCGTCCTCGGGCTGCACGGCGGCTCCGACGGGCGCGGCGCCTACCTGCTGCCGCACGACGCCGGCCCCGGCGAGGAGGAGGCGTATCGCCTGCGTCTGGAACGCATCCTCTCCCGGTTGGGCGAGTTGCCGGCCCCGAAGAATAAGGTCCTCGTCCTCGACGCCACGCAGGCGCCAGCGAACGTCCCGCTCGGCATGATCCACAACGACTTCGCCCGCGCCCTGGAGAAGCTCGACGAGCGCGTCGCCGCCGTGCCGAACCTCGTCGTCCTCAGCGCCAGCGCCGCCGACCAGCGGTCGTGGCCGAGCGAGGAACGGCGCCGGACGGCGTTCGGACACGCCCTCGTCGCCGGGCTGAGCGGCGCCGCCGACGCCGATGGCGACGGCAAGGTGACGCTGTGGGAGTTGCACGAGTACGTCGCAGGCGCCGTGGAGCGTTGGGCGCGCGTCAACCGCGGCGCCGCTCAGACGCCCGTGCTGTTGCCGCGCGGCCCGGAAGGGGAGCGGCGGGCGCGGGCGATCACCGTCGCCTTCCTGCCCCGCGGGGCCGAGCCGCCGGCCGAGGAGGAGGTGCCCACGTTCGAGGCGCCCGCCGCGCTGCGCGCCGCCTGGCAGCGTCATCAGACGCTCGACGCCCAGGTGCCGCACCCGGCCTCTTACGCCCCCGACCTCTGGCGCCGCTACCAGGAGTGGCTCCTGCGCTACGAACAGGTGGTGCGCGCCGGCGACGGCGGCGCGGCGGACGTCGTCGCGCGTAAGGCAGCCGAGGCCGACGCCGCGATGGAGCGCGCCCGCCGGCTCGAACTCGGGCCGTCGCTGACGGCGTCGCTGGCCATGCCGGCCGTCGCGGGGATGATGGGGCGCGAGCCCGACGCGCCGCTGCGGCGCCGCTTCAACGACTTCTGGGACGCCGGTTCGTCGGAATACGACAAGCGCTGGGCGGAGTGGAACGCGGCGGCGCCGGCGGCCGTCGGCGAGACGCCGCCGCGCCTGGCGTTCGGCGGGCTGCTGGTGGAACGTGCCGCCGCCGCGCCCAACTACGAAAAGGAGCGGATCGACCGGCTGCTGCGCCTCGCCGACGACCCGGCCCGCCCGCGCCCGACCGAGGTCCAGTTCCTCGCGATGCTGCACCGCTACCTCCCCGGCGACGACCGGCGGCCGAAAGACGAACTCATCACGCTCGCCCTGCGCGTGCGCCGCCTCGCCGAACAGGCGGCGCTGGCGGCGCGCCCCGGACCGACCAGTCACGTCGAACAGGTCGTGCCCTGGGTGCGCGAGGCCGTTCGCAAGGCCGATGGCCATCGCCTCCAGGGCGAAGACCTGCTCTTCGCCGCCAGCGCGGCCGAGTGGGACCGGGCGCGCGGGCTGCTGCGCGAGGCGGACAAAGAGTACGAACAGGCCCTCGCCGACGCCGCCGCGGTGCGCGCCGCCTGCGCCACGCGCGACCGCGCCCTGGCGGCGCTGCCGCACTACGACCGCTGGCTCGCGGAAGGGCGCGCGACCGGCGCCCGCGCCGAGGGCGAGGAACGGCTGGGCCGCGCCGAATCGCTGTGGGGCGACGTGCATCGGCTGGCGCAGACGTTGGAGCGGCCCGGCGCGCCCGCCGTCGCCAGCGACACGGCGGCTCCCGTCGAGCGCGGGCTGCGCGAGGCCGAGGCACGTTTCGCCGCCGCGGTGAAGCCGCTCACGTCCGCCGTGCCGCCGGCCGACGCCTCGCTCACCGACCTGTGGCGCGACGCCGACGCGGCCCTGCTCGTGCCCTCGCTCGATCTCGAAACGCGCCTGAAAGTGCTGGCGGCCCTGCGCCGCGTGTCGCGCCGCCTGCTCCTCGGCGTGACGGCGCCCGCCGCGAACGCGCCGGACGAGGGCGGCGCCGAGGCCCGCGAGTCCGCCCGGCGGCGCGGGCGCCTGGCCCTCGCCGCGCTGGGCCGGCGCGCCTACGACGGGCTGACGGCGGACGGCCGCTGGGACTACCGGCTGACGCGGCAGCGGCTGGAAAACCTCGCCGCCGAGGAGCGCTGGTCCGAAGCGCTGGCGCTGGCCGGCGACCAGGTCGGCGCCCACCTGCGGCAGATCCCGCGCGAGGCGCGCCGCCTCCTCGACGCCGGCCCCGAAGCCGACCTCGCCCGCCTGCGCCTCGACTTCCAGGCCGCCGACCGCCTCGTCCGCCTCCTGCCCGCCGGGGTTCCCCTGGCGCAAGGCGACGACCCGGCCGGCGCCTACCGCCGCCTTCTCGTGCAAGAACTGCTTCTCGGGCAGGCCGAGCGCGCGCTGGCCGATCACTGGACGGCGGAGGAGCCGAAGGCCGAGCCGTACTACCGCGTCGCGGGGAATGCGTTCCTCGCCGACGCCCGCAACCTCGCCGCCCACGGCCCGGTGCGCCGCGCCGCCGAACAGCTGCGCGGGCGGCTGGCGCTGCCCGTCGAGGTGACGCTCGTCAACCCGGTGCGCACTCTGCCGATCACCAGCGAGTCGCACTTCCTCGTCCCCTACGAGGTCTTGACGAAGTCGGACCCGCTCGCCGTGCCGGGCCAGGTCGTCCTCTGGGTCGACGCCAACAGCGGTCTGCAAATTCCGTCACTGCCCGAGAGGGCGCGGGCGGTGCGCCGGGGCGTCGGCGACCGGCCGCTCGACGTGGAGGTGCTGCGGTCGCTGCCGACCGAGAACGAGACCGCCGCCGCGGTGCCGGTGTCGCGGCCGGTCAACCTGACGCTGTACGGCTTCTACCGCGGCCGGCCGCTGGAGTTCCCGACGCGCGTCGACCTCTACCCGGTGCCCGACGTGACGGTGCGCTATCGCACGCCGCCGCGCTCGGCGAGCCTGGCCCTGCGCGCGCCGCCCGAGACGATCCAGCGCTTCGGGTACGGCGACGGCGCCGTGGCCGTCGTCCTCGACTGCTCCGGCAGCATGGCGGCGCCGGCGGGCCGACCCGTCGAGGAGAGCCGCTACTTCCAGGCGACGCGCGCCGTCGAACAGCTGCTGCGCCGCCTACCGCGCGACACCCTCGTCAGCGTCGTCGTCTTCGGCGAGGCGACGTCCCCCGCCAAGCGCGTCGACGACGCCGAGCGCACCGTGCGCCACGCCTTCGAGCCGACGCGCTGGGATCCCGACAACCCGGAGCAGTTAAAGGGCCTTCTCGCGAGCCTCGACGCCCTGGAGCCGTATAACGAGTCGCCGGTGACGCGGGCGCTGCTGAGGGCGCGGCAGGACGTCGCCGGCGCGCGCGGCTTCCGGTCCGTGGTCCTCGTCAGCGACGGCGTCGACAACCGCTTCGCCAAGGACGCCGAGGCGAACCCGGAGAAGAAGAGTGCCGCGGCGGTGCTGCGCGAGCAGTTCGGCGGCCCGGACGTCGTCTTGCACGCCGTCGGCTTCCCGCCCAAGACCGACGAGGAGGCGCAGGCGCGCGACGCCCTCAAGGCGCTGGTCGCGCCGAACGGCAAGTACGTCACGACAACGGAGGTCGGCGAACTGGCGGAAGCGCTGGCGCGGTCGATGCGGCCGCACCTGCGCTGCCGCGTCGAGGGGCCGTTGCTGGAAGCGGGCCTCGACGTGAGCCCGCCGGGCGTCGCCGACCGCTGGCTCCCCGGCGGCCTGGCTCCGGGCGGCTACGTTCTGCGTGCCCTGTCGAACCGAGGCGGCGACGGGCCGGCGCGCGACGTGCGCCTCGGCGCCGGCGACCTGCTGATGGTCAACCTGGCGGCGACGGCGCGCGGCCTGGAGTTCCGGCGCCAACTCCTCGCCCCGGACTATCGCGGCCGATCGGTGACGCCGAGCGAGCGAGGCGACTGGCAACTCGCCGTCCTGCAAAACCGGAAGACGGAAAAGGGCGGGCTGCAAATGCTGCTCGCGCTGGAGAAGACGCCCGACGCGCGCGAGAGCGTCCTGGAGTTGGCGCGGCCGCGCGAGGTGTGGTTCGAGGTCGGCACCGACCTGGAGGCGTCGTCGCCGGCCGCGATCACCTGGGGCGCCGAGCCGGGCTACCCGGCGCCGGTGTGGGGCGTCGAGGCGCCGTCGTGGCCGACATACGTCGCCAGCGCGTCGCCGGCGCGGCCGCTGCTCCGCGTCTACTGGGACGCCGACCGGCTGGCGCCAGGGGGCCGGCCGCTGGAGTTGGCGCCGCTGCTGGCGGGGACGGGAACGAAGAAGCACGCCGTCGGCGGCGACGCGGCCGTAATCGAGGCGGTGAGCGTCGAGCGTCGCATCGTCGAGGTGCGGCCCGGCGTCAACGAGCCGCGGACGTGCCTGGTGGTGCGCGTCGCCCACCCGAAGGACCGGCCGGTGATCGCCCGCGCCGAGGGGCTCGACCTCGACGGCTACGAACACCGGCTTTACCACGACGCGGGCCGGACGACGAGCCTGTTCTGGCCGGTGCGCGGGGCGCCGGACGAGGTCGCCGGCGCGCGACTGAGTCTCGTCTCCATTGAGGAGTTCAAAAAGAGCGCGCGCGTGATCGAGGTGCGCGACCTGAAGGCGCCCGACCCGGCCGACGTGCGGCCGCGCCCCGCCGTGGAGTTGAAATAATCGTCCTGTATGGAACCCGCGTAGCGGGTGACGGATCGTAGCCCCGGGTGGAGCGTACTCGCGCAACCCGGGGAACACGCAACCCGGGGAATCCATCCGAGGACGTATGAATTGTTTTGAACCCCCGTAGGGGGTGACGGATCGTAGCCCCGGGTGGAGCGTACTCGCGCAACCCGGGGAACCCGCGACCCGGGGACCCACGCAGACGCGATGATATTTTGAACCCCCGAAGGGGGTGACGGAAGCGCGACACATCACGACTCCGTCACCCGCTATGCGGGTTCAACGGACGATCCTGTCCCCGGATGGATTCCCCGGGTTGCGTGTTCCCCGGGTTACGCGAGTACGCTCCACCCGGGGCTACGATCCGTCACCCGCTCCGCGGGTTCAATGCGATCACACGCCCCGCGGGCTAAGATGCAATGACAGATCGCGGAAGGAATCACGACGCCATGACCGACCCCTCCCCCACCCCGCCCCGTTGGCGCGACGAAGCGCCGACCCGCGACGCCGCGGCGACGTTCCTCTCCGTGCCGCGCCGGGTCTTCCTCGTCCTGGCCCTGCTGCTGGCCGTGGCCGGCGTCCTCGCCGGCGTCCTGTCGTGGGCACGGCCGCGCCCGCTGACGTATTTCGTCCCTCTCGGGGTCGCCGACCACGCCGCCCGTCAACTCCCGCGCCCGCCCTGGGCCGCGCGGGATCAAAACGCGCTCCTCGAAGGCGGCTATTTTGTCGGCGAGGGTGGCGCCGCCGTCCGGGACCGTGCCGCCCTCGTCTCACGGCTGGCGTCGCTGAAGGGCCGCCGCCCCGACGAGGCGGTTCTGCTCTACGTCTCCGGGCAGGCGGTCTGCGACGACGCCGGCCGCGTCGTCCTCCTCCCCGGCGACGCCGACCCCGACCGCCTCGCCGACGGCCTGCCTTTGCGCGCTGTCCTGGAGGAGTTACGCGACTGCCCGGCGCGGCACAAGCTGCTCGTCCTCGACGTCGCCCGTCCGCTCGCCGACCCGCGCCTCGGCGTCCTCGTCGATGACGCCTCCGCCCGCGTCCCCGCTGAGTTGGAGGAGGTGCCCGACGCGCATCGCCTCGCCCTGTGCGCCTGCGCGCCGGGCCAGGTCGCGCTCGCCTCGGAGGACCTGGGCCGCACCGCCTTCGGTTACTACTTTGAGGAGGGCTTGAGAGGGTGGTCGGCGCCGGCAGCGTCCGCGCGCGTCACGGTGAAGGACCTGGCCCGCTACGTTCAGACTCACGTCGACCGCTGGGCGCAGCGCAACCGCGGGGTGCGTCAGACGCCGCTGCTGCTCGGCGACGGCGGGGATTTCGCGCTCGTCGCCCTGCGCCACGGCAAGCCGGCGCCTCACCAGGAGGCCGCGCCGCCGGCCGAATACCCTGCCTGGTTACTCGACGCCTGGAAGGGGCGGGAGAAGGCGTGGGCTGAGGCCGCTTACCGCACCGCGCCGCGCGCCTTCCGCCGCCTCGACGCGCTGCTCCTCGCCGCCGAGGCCGACTGGCGCGGCGGCGCCGACGCCGCGACGTTACAGCGCGAGCGCCTCGCCGAGCTGACGCCCCTGACGGAGCGCCTGAAGCAGGGCCGTACGGTCCCGCACCCGGAGCCGCGCTCGCTGGCCCTGGCGGCGGCGTTGGGGGCGCGGCCCGACGCCGCCGTCGCCGGCGTCCTGCGCGACTTCTTCAAGAAGCCGGCAGTTCCCGCGAAGCCGGGCGAGCCGGATAAGGCTTTGGCCGATCTCATTGAGGCGCTGAAGCCACAGCCGCACCTCGACGTCGCCTCCGCCGCCTTCGCGCACCTCGCCGCCAACGCCGCCCCGGCGCCGGAGAAGGTGCGCCTCCTCGACGACGTCCTCCGCGCCCAGGAGTCGGAGCCGCGTTTCGTCGAGACGCTGTTCTTGCGCCGCCTCGCCGACCTGGCGCGGCAGTCCGGCCCCGCCGAGTGGCCGGCGGCGTCGGTTCGCAAGGCGCTGGAGGTCGTGCGCCTCGGCGAGCGCGCCGCCGCCCGGCCGCGCTCCTTCGCCTGGGTCGCCGGCCGGCTGGAAGGGGCGGCACGCCTGCGCCACGACGGCGAAACCGTACTGCTGGCGCGCGGCTACGCCCCCCTCGTCGAGGCGGACCGACTGCTGACGCAGGCCGAGGAGGACTACCGCCTCGTCCTCGACGTGCAGGACGCCGTCGAGGCGGCCCAGGACCTTCACGACGAGGCGCTGGTGTTCCTGCCCCCCTACCGCGCCTTCCTCGAACAGGCGCCGGCGGGCGAGGGGCGCTGGCTCGCCGCCGTCGCCTCCGCCGAGGCGCTCGGCCGCGCCCTCGGCGCGCCGCCGACGGGCCTAGCGCCGCGCGACGAACTGGCCGCGAAGCGCAACGAGTTGGAGACGGAAACGCGCCGCTTGCGATCCGCACTCGACGACCTCGCCCGCCCTTTCGGGGCCGAGGAGGTGCGGCGCCTGATCGAGGCGAGCAAACAGCCGGAGGCGAACGGCGCCCTCGTCCGGGAGATCGACGCCCTCCTCGCGGCGCCGCACCTGGCGGCCGACGCCCGCCTGGCGCTGTGGAAGGCCGGCCGCGACCTGGCCCGGCGCCTGCTCGACGAGACGCTCGCCCTCGACGAAGAGGAAGGGCAGGCGAAAAAATCCGAGGAAGCCCCTCCGGAATACCGCCAGGACTGGGACGCCTGGGAGGGCGAGCAGCGAACGCGCGCCGCGCGGCGGGCCGTCGCGGCGGCGCGGCTGTTGCGCCTGGGCGGCGTGCGCCTCGCCGAGCCGCTGCGCGACCTCGCCGCGCCGCCGGACGAAGACTTGCGCCCGGGTGCGCCGCGCCGCGCCGCCCTGAGCGACGCTCTGCGCCGTGCCTGGACGACCGACCTGCGCACGCTGGTCGAGCGCGCCACGGACCCGGCGGCGCTCGACCGCCTGAGCCGGATCTTCCCGCCGCTCGACGCGGCGCCGACGCTGGACGACCCCGACCAGCCGGCGGCCGCCGTCCGCCTGCGCACGCGCGAGGCGGCGGCGCTCTGGACGTGGCTGTTCGCCCGCTACCGCCACGCCAGTCAGGACGCCGACGCCGCCCCGTTCTTCGCCGCCGCCGCCCACGATTACGGCCGCCTCGCGACGCGCCTGCCGGGGCCGTCGCTCCGCCTGCGCGGGGCGGAGGCCGGCCCCGACCTGTCGCCGTCACGCCGTTCGGGGATCTATGACATCCAGGTCGAATTGCTCGACGCCGGCGCCGCCAAGCCGGAGACCGACGTCTCCGTCCTCGGCGCCGACGACGAATGGCTCGACGTCGTCCTCGACGTCGCCGCCTTGGCTTTGCTCAAGGCCGATTTGCCCGACGACGCGGCGCCCGTGGCGCGCGTCCCGGTCGCTGTGAGCCTGAAGCCCGACGCCGAGCGCGCCCAGGCGCCGCCGCCGCGCGGCTTCCTGGTGCGGGCGCGGGTCGAGGGGCGCAGCACCTTCCTGCGCGTGCCGGTGCCTCTCGGGGCGGTGCGCGACCGGCTGGAGACGTTCCTGAGCGCCGACCCGAAGGCGCCGACCGCGCCGCTGACCGAGTTGCGCCTGCGCCCCGGCCCGGAGCGACAGAGGTACTACCTCTACGTCCGCAACCCCGGCGACCGCGCCCGCGCCGTCCTCGTCGAGCTGCGCGCCGGCGACCGCGTCTTCCTGAAGCCGCTCACGCTGCCGCCTCGGGAGACGGTGAACGTCACCTTCCCGCCGCCGCCCCCTGCCGCCGGAACGCCGCCCGCCCCGGCCGCCGCGCCGAAGCAGCCGTTGGAGGATCTCACGGGTCCGTTGACGCTGCGCGTGCTCGACGCCGGGCGCGCCAACGCCGTCGTCCTGTCGCGCGAGTTGGGCGTGGCGGTGGCGCCGCCGAGGGAGTACGTCCGCGTCGCCGGCATCCGCTTCGACCCGCCCGGTCCGAAGACCGGGGGGAAGAACCGCCTCGAAATGACGCTCCGCGCCGCCGCGCTCGCCGGCCCGCCCGTCGTCGCCGAACTGACCGTGCTGCCCGACGACGACGGGGGCGCGATGCCGACCCTGACGGGGACGTTACGCGGCGCCCTGCCGGCGGACGGCACCGACCTGAAGCTGTTCGCCGAGGCGGTGCCCGAGCCGGCGCGCGGCGACGAGGTCCGCGTCGGCCTGACGGTCGACGGCGTCGAGCGCGCCTTCGTCTTCCGCGCCCCCTACCCGCGCCGCGGCGAGCCGGTGACGCCGCGCGAGGACGACGAGCCGGCGCTGCGCCTGCGGGCGGCGCCGTTCGGCGTCAGCGCCGGCGGCTACTCGGTCCGCACCGAGGTCGATAACGAGCCGCACGGCGCCGCCCTGGAAATCAGCCTGGGCAGCCTCGCCGGCAGCGCCTTCGAGGCGACCGCCACGCGGAAGCACCGATCGGGGCGCGACGCCCGCGTCGGCTTCGGCCTGGCGCCCGACGGCTCGCTGCTGTTCGAGGCGGCGCTGCGCGACTGGAAGGACGACCTGGACGTCGGCCAGGTGCGCGGCCGGCGGACGCTGCGGGCGCGGCTGCTCGACGCCGACGGCCAGGCATTGCGGACCGCTTATCTCCCCGTGGTGCTGGACGACCGCAAGCCGGACGGCGTGCGCTTCGTCGACCTGCCGCCCCTGGCGAAGTCGGGGACGTCGCTGACGGTCAAGGCGGTCGGCCGGGCGGAGGTGGCGGGCATCAAGGAGGTGCAGTTCTTCGTCGGGGCGCCGGCCGACGGGAAGCCGCCGGCGGGCGCCGTCGCCGGGGCGCCCGCCGGCGAGGGCGGCGCCTGGGCGGCGAAGCTGACGCTGCCGGAGAAGAAGGGGCCGGTCGAGCTGGGCGTGCGCTTCGTCACCGGCGTCGGCCTGGGCGAGTTCGGCAAGGCGACGCTGGAACTGGTCGATTTCGACCCGGAAAAGACGGCGCCGGGGCGGATCGACGGCGTGGTGCTGGCGGGCGACATCCCACAGGGCGGCCTGGACGTGGTGCTGAAGGACGACAAGGGCGCCGAGAAGGCGAAGGCGAAGACGAAGGCGGACGGCAGTTTCGCCTTCGAGGGCGTGGCGCCGGGCACGTACAAGGTGACGGCGCGGAAGCCGACCTCGGCCGCCTTCCTCAAGGGCGGCGCCGACGCCAAGGTCGAGCCGGGCGGCAAAACGGCGGTGAAGGTCGAGCTGTTCCTGTGACGTTACGCGCCGTGATGCCTGTCGTGTGTTGCGCTCCTCGTCGTGACGGCGCTCCGGAAGACAAGCGCCGCCCGACGAGGAACGACTTTCGACACGTTACCTTCCTTCGAGTTGCCAGCGCGCCTGGTCGCGGAGGCCGTTGAAGCGCGGCTGCCAGTCGCCGTCGGCGAGTTGCCGGAGCAGGGCCTGCGCGTCGGACAGCCGGCCCGCCTGGCGCAGGTTGCGCGCCCGGTCCCAGAGAATCTGGGCGTCGGTCGGCTCGGCCTCGAACGCGGCGACGTAGGCCCGGTCGGCGAGGGCGGGCTGTCCCTCGCGGGCGAGCGTCTCTGCCAGGCTCCGCCACGGGCCGGCGTCGTTGGGCCGCTGGCCGAGCGGCGTCGTCAGGTACTCCCACGCCAGGTCGGGCGCCCCGAGGAGCCGCAGCGTCGTCGCCGCCGACTGGCACGGGGCCTCGCTCTGACGGTCCAGCGCCCGCCAGCAGTCGGCGGCGCGCACGGTCCGGGCCGCCAGGTCGCGAGGCGGCGCGACGCCGAGGATCGGGACGGCGCGGGCCAGCGCCTGGTAGTGTTCCAGCAGCTTGCCGTAGTCGCGCCGCACCCCTTCCAGATCGATGACCTCCGGCAATTCCTCGTACTCCCGCGCGAGGGCGCGTTCCAGGCAGCCGACGGCGCGGGCGGTCAGGCCGCGCGCCTCCGCGACGTTCGCCGCCACGCGCCACAGATTCGCGTTCTTCGCCAGCGCGTCGTCCTCCAGCAGCGACGACAGCAGGGCGTCCGCCGGCGCGTGCTGGCCGGTCTGGACGAGGTAGGCGACCGCCGCCAACGCCGCCGACAGGCGTTCCTCGCCGGACGCGCCGCGGAGGGCTTCGTCAAGCAGGTTGGACGCCAGCGGCGCGTCGCCGAGTTGCCAGCACTGCCACGCCAGGGCGACGACCGCCGGCCGTCGCTTGTGGCTCACGAAGTCCGACGCGGTTTGACGCATCAGCTCGTTCCAGCGGTCGGCGTCCTTGCCGTCGCCGCGCAGCGCCTCGCGGAAACTGGTGTCGAGCGCCGGCAAGACGTTGTCCTTCAGCGCTTGCGCGAACATCTCCTGGTAGAGGGCGCGGGCCTCGTCGCGCTTGCCGCCGTGCAGCAGGCTGCGCGCCCTCTCGTAGCGGGCGGCGTAGCCGAGCGACGGCCGGTCGACGAACAGGCCCCAGGCGTCGGCGAGTTCGCGGTGGAAGCGGGCGTTGTCCTCGCCGGCGCGGTCGGCCATCGTCGTCAGCAGCGCCCAGCCGAACGGCGTCGCGGCGTGCCCGCGGACGAAGGCGAGGCCGCGCTCCTCCTCCGGGCGCCGCGATGCCGCGCCGGCCTTCGCCGGGTCGAACGCCGACCAGCGGAGCCAGCGGTCGCGGAAGGAGGCGAGCGCCCCGAAGAAGCGCTGGTCGGACAGCCCCGACTCGCCGAGGTCGATCCCGAAACGCACTTGCAGCGTCCGGTAATGAGGATACTGGAGCAGGGCCAGGTAGCGCGTCAGCGGGTCTTGGGGCCGCCCGGCGACGAGGCGGACGAAGTCGCGGTCCGTGCCGAACGAGCCGCCCGCCGCGGCGAGCAGGGCGTAGTAGCCGGGGCGGCGGTCGCCGTTGTCCAGGAAACAATTGCGGTAGACGATATGCGCTTCGGACGGATTCTGTGCCGCGGCGTTGGCGGTGAAGAGGGCCAGCGCGTCGTCGGCGGGCAAGGACTCATGGCAGCGGTTCTCGTCCGCGTTCAGCGAGGCGTTCGGGTTGAAGCCGAGGGCGGCGTAGACGTGTTCCCGCGAGCGGAACGGCAGCGGCAGGACGACCAGCGCCGACGTGTCCGGCGTCAGGTCGGGCGCGGCGGCCGGCACGACGGCCGTCTTGTGCGTCGCGACTTCCTTGCCGACGCCGTCGAGCACCGTCACCGTGCCGTCGGCGGCGTAAGCTTCGCTCGCCAGCAATTTCCCCTCCGGCATGGCGACGGCGCGGCGCTCGGCGAGGCGGCCGTCGGCGGCGAAGACGAGTTGCTGACGCAGATACGTCACCGGCTTGCCTTCCGGCGTCCGCGCCGCGGCGGCGCCGCGCGGGTCGACGGCGACGGTGCGTTCGTCGAGCGCCGTGACGTCGTGGCCGCGAGCCAGGTCTCCGGCGGGGGGCAGCGCCCACGGCACGAGGCGCGCCAGTTCGGCGCGGTGGAAGCGACTCACCGTGCGGCGGGCGCCGACACCCAGGTCGGGATAAAGGTACAGGATCGTTTTGCCATCGCACACGACCTTCTCGCGCAGGCCGGGCGGCAAGGTGCGCTCGTAGGCGAAGCGGCCGGCGCCGTCGAAGGTGAACGTCAGCACCGGCTTGCCGGCCCGGTCGGACACCGTGCGCGTTTGCCAGCCGGCGGCGCGGGCGCGGTCGACGAGGGCGTGGGCGGCTGTGTCGACGCGGCCGGGCAGGGCGGCGAGGCTCGGCGCCGCCTCGGCCTCGACGACGGCCTCGGCGTCGGCGCGGCTCGTGTTCAGGCCGGGGGCGTAGGCGAGCAGGTCGGAGAAGACGCGCTCGTCGTTCGAGAACGAAGGCCGGCCGTACAGGCGCGGGGCGCGGGCCTGGCCGAGCACATGCGATACCTCAAGGCCGGAATTCTTGTCCGACAAAAATCCCAATTTCTTCACCCCAAAGTCGCCGAAGGACACGTTGTCGCCGCGCGACAGCCCATCCGCGGGCGTGGCGCCGTCCAAGTCGATTTCGGCGAAGTAATTGTAGAAGTGGTCTTGCCCGTGTCCCTTGTTCAGTTTCGTGCCGGTTGTCGTATCCCAGATTTGAACGGCCGACGAACTGCGGAAGGCCGACTCGCGGCCGTCCGGCGAGAACGCGACGGGCCTTCCCAGGCGCGCTTTTTTCCGCGCGGGGAGGTTGTCGGCCAGGCCCGAAACGCGCAGGTCGACTTCGAGATTTTCCAGCCCCGCCCGAAACTCGAACGACTCGCCGGACCAATCGAAACTCGGAACGCGCGCGTCGAAGAGGCGGACGGAGTCATCGCGCGCGAGGGTGTCGTACCGCACGGAACTCTCGACGCCCAGATCGCCGAGTTTGGCGACCTCCGCATTCTCCGGCAGGGCGTAGGCGCCGCCCCACAGTTGCAGGGCCGTCACCACCGGCCCGCCCGGACCCGCCGGGGCGCCCGGCCACGTCAGGCAGCGCGGCGGCACGCGGACGAGGATCGTCTGCATCACCTGCTGCGGCGACGGCTTCTGGTTCGCCGCCGCCCTCGGATCGACCGGCGAATTCGGGTCGGGTTCGTAGACGACCGGGATCTTCTCCGGGCACGGGTACATCGCCCAGTGGTCCTTGCGGCCGCGGTCGACCTTGAAATCGCGGTACATTTGCTCGCTCTCCAGCACGAGCAGCGACGTGAACGGCGTCATCACATACGTCGCCTTGCTCAGGGCGACGATCTTTTCCTTGTTCGCCCGCGAATCCTCCGCGAGCAGGCGCTCGATTTCGAGCTTCGCCCAGACACGCGGCAGGTACGAGGCATTCTCGGCGACGTCGGCCAAGGGCAATTCGCGGCGGTACGGCTGGCCGTCGACGTTGCCGCTGACGGTCACTTTTTCGGGAAGGCGAACGTCGCGCTCGAAGCGGGCGACGGCGCAGACCTCCTCGCCGTGCGCCGCCGACGTCGCGAATGTGAGATAATTCCGGCCGGCGTCGTCAGTAATCTTGACGTCGAGGAGGCGCGGCAGGAGGAGCGCCGAGGCCAGCTCGAAGCCGCGCCAGGAGATCGCCTCGTCGGGGTTGATCTGTGTGACGAAGCCGCCGCTGCGCTCGGCCGCCGTCTTCATGAAGCCGCGGCCCCAGCGCTTGCCGACGCCGACGCCGACGTAGCGCGTGCCGTCGGGGACGCGCTTCGCCAGCACGTCCTCGCGCCGCTCGCCCATCGCGGCGATGCCGCCGCCGACGTGGACGAGGTACGGGTTCGCCGCCGCCCGCAGCAGCGGCTCGGCCTCGCCCAGCGCCTTGCCGAGGTCGAGGGCGCCGATGAGATGCGAGCGCTCCAAAAACTCCAGAGCGGAATGCACGTTCTCCGGCGTCGCCGGCTTCAGACCAGGGGCGAAGGCGCGGACGTTCGTGCCGGCGGTGAGGACGGCGAAGGTGTCGTCGGGGGCGGCGTTGCCAAGCAGACTGCGGACGATTTCGATCTGCGTGCGCGCCAGCAGCGGGTCGCGGTCGCCGGACGACTCGAACAGGAAGACCCAGTCGCGCCGCTGCTGCTTTGGCTCGGACGCTGGCAGCCGTGGCAGGAAGCGGAGCATCAGGTAGCGCGCCCCGTCGTCCTCGGCGGCCGTGAAGCGCGCGTCCTTGTCCGGACTGTTCGCCGTCGGGATGCCCAGGTCGAGGACGACGTCGCGGTCGAGGGAGACGTCACGCTGGCGGGCGTCGAACAAGAGGTCGCGCCCGTCTCCCTTTACCAGGTCGATTTTCATGGGGGACGAATACCCCGGAGGCGGTTGCCGGCTCAGCAGAGGAGCGCCGCCCACGACGCGGGCGTGGAACGACCAGTCGCGCACGAGTTCGAGGCTGTGCCCGGCGGGGAAGCGATATTGCGCCTGTCCGTACTCCGTCGTCAGCTTCTGCGTGTAACTGAGGACGATGCGCTTCTCCTGACGCGCTTCGAGCGGGAAGACGCGCATCTTGAAGGTGCTGCCGTCGACACACTCCAGGAGCGCCGGGTCGCGCTGGCTGGTGAGGATTTGCTCGTACACGCGGCGGCCGTAATCGCGATCGACCATGCCGCCTTCCATGAGCTTGCCGTCGACGTACATCGCCAGGCGCGACAGCGAGGCGTCGGCCGGCAGCGGGAAGTAGAAGGTGCCTTCCAGGCGCCAATTCGCGTGGTTGAAGTAGGTTTGGTCGATGGTCGTGCGGGCGAAGCCGTCCTCGACGTGGACGTCGACGTGATAGGCGCGGAGCGACAGCTTCGCTTCCTGTCCGGAGGCGTCGACGGCGACGAGGGCTCCGCCGGCGTAGCGGCTGCCGGGGACGAGCGGCGTGTCGGCCTCGGCCATGAGGTCGCGCGTCCAGTCGAGCAGGTGCGCGGCGCGCGGGGCGGGCGTCACCGTCGCGGCGACAGCGTCGAGTTGGAAGCCGGCCGGGACCGTCGCGTCGACGGGCGTGGACAGCCCCCTGGCGCGCACGGCTCCCTGGGCGACGACGAGGCCGGGTCGCGGGAATTGGGCGCGGACGGCGAACTTCGCCCCCGGCGTCGTGTATTCGTGCCAGGCGGTTTCGAGGACGAAGGAGTCCCCACTCCCAGGCGCGGGCACCGCCTCGACGAAGACCTCGCCGGCCTTGTCGAGCCTCAGGTGACGGCCGGCCGTCAGCGTGATCCGGGTGAGTTCGTTGACGTAGGCCACCGAGCCGTCGGGCAGGGCCACGCGGCGGCGCTCGCGCGCGCCGGTCGTCAGCGTGTCTCCCACGGCCAGCGTCGTCGTCGGCCGCGCCGGCGGCCGCGGCCGGGCCGTCAGTCCGACGGAAGCGACGAGGTCGGCGCCGTAGTCCGGAATCCGCGGCATGTTCCTGGGCGTTTGCCGATATAAAAACACGGCGAGGGCGGCCGCCGCCGCGACCGCCGCCGCGCCGACGAGGAGGCGCTGCCAACGTCCCTGCGGCTTCACGGCCGCCTCCGGAATACGACCGACGACGCGCGCGGCGACGCCGTCGGCGGCGCGGCGGCGCTCGGCGAAGGTCTGGCGCAGGTCGGCGTCCTGCACGGTGAACGCCTCGGCGGCGGCGGCGCAGGCGGGGCAGTCGCGCAGGTGGTCGGCGAGGCGGGCGCGGTCGTCGCCGACGATCTCGCCGTCGAGTCGCGCGGAGATCAGGAGGATGGCGTCTTCGCAGTTCATGAGTTCACCTCCACGCCTGGGTCAGGCGGGCGCGCAGCAGGGCGCGCGCCCGAGTCAGGCGGGCGTTGACGGTGGCCGGCGAGACGCCGAGGGCGTCGGCGATCTCGCGGTAGGTGACGTCCTGGTAGTAGTAGAGCATCACGACGGTGCGGCAGTCCGGCGGTAGCGCCTCGACGGCGGCGAGGAGGCCTTGCCGCTCCTCGGCGCGGTCCAGGTCCGGCTCGTCGCCGCCGTGCGGGTGAGGGAAGCTGTCGGGGTCGTGGCCGAGGGCGCTGAAGGCGACGGTGCGCCGCTCACCGGCCTTGAGCCAGTCGAGGCAGGCGCGCAGGGCGATGCCCTGCAGCCAGGCGCCGAAGCGCTCGGGGCGCGTGAGGGTGCCGAGGGCGCGGTAGCCGCGCAGGAGGGTTTCCTGGGCGAGGTCTTCGGCGACGTCGGCGCGGCCGACGCGGGCGTGACACAGCGCGACGACGCGCCGGACCCAGCGCCGCACCAGTTCCTCGTAGGCCTCGTTGCGGCCGCCGAGAGCCTGGCGGACCAGTTCGGCGTCGGACATGCTCCGTCCCTCCGGCCCGTGTCCCGCGTCCTCGGGAGTGTTTCCCCCTCCTTAGTAGAGCGGCGGGCCGGAGTTACTACGGTCGGTAGAGCAAAACGCCCACGATGTGCGGTTCTTGCCGGAGTTGGCGGCTGTGCGGTGGTGGTGAAGAGGGGTTGCGAGGCGTCGGCCCGCTGGGCTACGGGAAGCTCCTGCGGTACGATGGGGTTCTGATAAACACCATCTTACACAGGAGCTTTCTCGTTGCTTCCGCTCAACCTGATGCCTAGGGGAGCGCGTCGCTCACGTCGTCGCGGGAGCGGCCGGCGCCGCCTTGGCGGCGGTTTCCTTCTGGTGGAGGAGCCGGGCGAGCTGCGACTTCTTGCGAGCCGCCATGTTGGGGTGGATGACGCGCTTGGCCGCGGCCTTGTCGAGTCGCTTGGCGACGGCGTTGTATTCGGTGCGTAGGTCGTCGACCGTGCCGCCCTTGGCGGCGGTCATCACCTTCTTGATCTGCGTCTTGAGGGCCTTGAGGGTGGCGCGATTGCGCATCCGCCGCTTGTCGGTTTTCCGCTGGTTCTTCTTGGCACTTCGCGTATGAGGCATCGATCCTCTCCGTAATAATCTTCGTCTTCGGCCCGCGAGCCGGAAGATGAGTTTTTATAGACGGGCCGACGCGCCGCGGCAAGGGGGAGGACGCCCCGCGCGGCGCGCCGGCCGGCCCTTCCCTCGTCTGAACCGGGAGGCGGTTTGCGGCACGTCCTTCGCGCTCTTATTCCTTTCCCCTCCCTTTCCTAATCGGCACATTTCGCGTCAGCGGCATATTCGACTTTTCCCTAACAATCAGAAAATCGCTTGCATCCCCTACGTCCGTATCGCACAATACCTGCGAAGCCGCCACGCTACGAATTTACCACGGAGGGTAAACGGCTCAGAGCACGGGCAGGATGCCCCCCACCTCCCCGCCTCAGCGCCTTACCAACACACATGCCAGGACGAAGCACCGCGCCCAGCCTCCGGCCACGCCCGGAGGCCCCGAAAACCCGCATCGTTGTGGAAGAGCTTGAGCTGCGCGACCTGCCCAGCGGCACCCCGGCGCTGGTCGCCGTGCCCGCACTCGGCTTCGCGCCCCAAGCGACCGCTGTCGCCACTCCGGGACTATCGCCGTCCCAGATGCGTCGGGCGTATGGCGTCGATCAGGTGACTTTCGGCGGGGTCGTCGGCGACGGCGCCGGCCAGACCATCGCCATTGTGACCGCCTACGACCACCCCGGCATCCTCGCGGACCTGCGGACGTTCGACCGGACGTTCGGCCTGCCCGACCCGCCGTTCGTCAAGCTCTGGTCGCAGGGCCAGCCGTCGGTCGACCCGGTCTGGGCGCTGGAGACGGCGCTCGACGTGGAGTGGGCTCACGCCATCGCCCCGGCGGCCAGTCTGCTGTTGATCGAGGCGCCGAGCAGCGACTCCTCCGACCTGGTCGCCGCCGTCGACTTCGCCCGGCGTCAGCCCGGCGTCAGCGTGGTGTCGATGAGTTGGGGCTTGCCGGAGTTCGCCGGCCAGGGCGTCTACGACGGGGTCTTCACGACGCCCGCCGGGCGCGAGGCCGGCGCCGGCGTGTCGTTCGTCGCCGCCTCGGGCGACGCCGGGGCGGCGCAGGGGCCGTTGTGGCCGTCGGTGTCGCCGAACGTCCTCGCCGTCGGCGGCACGCAAATCCGCGTCGAGGTTTCGGGCGACTACGTCTCCGAGGCGGGTTGGTCGGGCAGCGGCGGCGGCACAAGCCGCTACGCCGCCGCCCCCGCGTCCCAGAGCGCCCTGACCGGCGACGCCCGCCGCAGCACGCCCGATGTGGCTTACAACGCCTCGGACCCGAGCGGCGTGTCGGTCTACTCCTCGGTCGGCTGGAACGGCCGGTCGGGGTGGTTCCGCGTCGCCGGGACGAGCGCCGGCGCGCCGCAGTGGGCCGGCCTCCTCGCCCTCGCCAATCAAGGACGGGCGCGGTCCGGCAAGCCGGCGCTGGACGGCGCGCTCCCGTCCGTCTACGCCCTGCCCGCGAGCGCCTTCCACGACATCGTTGGCGGCGGCAACGGCTACGTCGCCGGCCCCGGTTACGACCTCGTCACCGGCCGCGGCACGCCCTTCGCCGACCGCGTCGTCGCCGGGCTCGTCGGCGCGACGGGTGCCGTCACGCTGCCGCCGCGAAGCGCCGCCCCGCCGCCGATTTCGGCCGTAGCGCCCGCCCCGGTCTCCGCGCCGCCGCCCCCGCCCGCCCCGCCGTCCAACCCGACCCCGCCCGCACCGCCCGCACCGGCTCCTTCGAGCACGAAGCTCAATCTCGGCTCGCTGGCGGCGAGGCTCGGCGAGTTCTACCGCCGGACGACCGGCAAGGGCCTGGCGCAGACGCGCGGGACGACGGCGCTCGCGCTGCGGCTGCCGCCCGCCGCCGCGCCTCTCCTCGAAGCGACGGCGGGAGTTCAATGACCGCGCGGACGGCCTCCCTCGGGAGCGAATTCCTCAAGGCGCGACGCGAGCCGCGCCGCGCCTTGAGGAAATGACGGACGGCTCACTGACCCGGCCGCGCCGTCACTGGCGCGATCGACTCGAGTTGCCTCAGCCGCGTTTCCGCCTCGTCCGCGCGCGCCTTCGCGGCGTCGCGCTCCCCCTGGGCCATGGCGCCCCTCTGGAGGAGAAGTTCCGCCCGGCGCAGTTCGTCCCGGGCGGCGAGCGCCGCCGCCCGAGCCGCCTTGACGGCGTCCTTCAGGTAGTCCTCCAGCAGACGCACCATCTTCTCGGCTCGTTCCCCCTCGATCTGCGCCTCTTCGATTTCCTGTTGGGAAACCGGGCCGCCGCCCGCCGGCATTCTTGAGAGGCGCGAACGGGCCTTCTTCAGCTCGGCGACGGCTTTCAGGTAGCGCTCCGCGAGGTCGAGCGGGCTGGGAGGATCGCCGCCCGCCCGCGCGGCGGCACGGTTCCCCGCCGCGTCCGCAGTCGGCTCCGGGGCGCCCTGGACCCGCTTCAGGTAGTCGAGCCCTTGCCGCACCGCTTTGTCCGAGGCGTCCTGCTCGCGCGCGTGCGCGCGTCGGTAATCCGCATCGTAGGCCGCTTTTACCGCCCGTGCTAAGTCCGCGGCGTCCGCCGGCACGTTGCCCCCGGCCGGGCTCGGCGCCCCGCCCTTGGCGAGCAATTTGCCGCTATTCGTATCGAAGGCGTATTTGTTGAGGCGCCCGTCCTTCCCGTGCCAGGTGAGGACGACCTGCTTCACGTCCTTCGGCTCCTCGAGGGTCCAGTCGCCCGCGACCGCCGCCGGGATCGGGCCGCCGAACTGGTGGCTCCAGATCACGCGGCCGTCGGCGCCGTTGAGGGCGATCAGGGCGCCGCCTTTCTCGTGGGAGGCCAGCCAGTAGGCCCGCCCGTTGCCCTTGAAGAAGGCGCCCGTCCAGTCCGACGCCCCGCCCTTCGGCCCGGCCGGCGCGGGCGTGTTGCGTTGCTCCAGGAGCTTGTTGAGCCGCTGAAGCTCGGCCTCCATCACCTTCAGGCGGGCGCGGAGTTCGTCGTCCCCCGCCGCGTCCCCCGCCGCGTATTTGGCGGCCTTCTGAAGGGCGGGAACCTCCGGAGAATCCGGAGGGCTCTTCTGTTGCCCCGCCGACCAGCCAGGCAGCGCCGCGAGGGCGAACCCGACCGCCGCGAGGCAGCCCGTCCAAGACACCTTGCCCGAGACGCGATCCGACAGGATCATGGAAAGTCTCCTTTCAAAGGAGGAAGGGGCGCCGGCGCTCACTGCCAAGAAAGGTGCCGGCGCCCCGGATTTGAAGCCGGACGAAAGTTCGAGAAACAGTTCGGCGTACTCCCGGCGCCCCTCCGGGCAGGCGCTGATCGCCAGCGCGTCGCACGCCATCTCCGCGGCCTCGCGCAGCCGCCCGCGGACGTACCAGAAGAGCGGGTTCCACCACCACACGACGCCCGCCGCCAGCTCCAACCACGAGACCCAGTGGTCGCCGCGGCGCGCGTGGGCCAGTTCGTGCGCGATGGCGCCGCGGGCGCGGGAAATGGCGTCGCGGCTCGCCAGGGCCTCCGGCCAGATGAGGCGCAGCCGGCCGAGGCACCAGAGGAAAGGCGAAGGGATGCCGCGGACGACGTCGGCCGGCGGAGGGCGCAGGCCCAACTGTCGGGCCGCGGCGCGGATTTCGGCCGTCAGCGCCTCGGGCGCGGCCGTCCCCCGCCGGACGAGCGCCGCGTGCCGGGCGACGCGCCGGGCCTGCCGCAGCGCGCAGAATCCCGCGCCGGCGAGCCAGACGCCGGCCGCGACCCCCAGAGCGACTTGTACGAAATCAGGACTATCCAGATTCTCATAAGGCGACAGGGCGCCGTCCGTCCGTCCGTCCTCCGCCGCCTCTGACGTGAGAAACTCGCCCCCGACGGGGACCACGAGCGCGTCCGGAGCCGCGGGCGAGGGGGTGGCGGGAGCCTGCCAGAGCGCTTCGCGGACTTCCGCCGCCGTCCACGGCCAGGAGACGACGGGCGGCGTCACGAACTTGAGCAGGACGACGACCCAGAGCGCGTGCCGCACCGCCGGCCGGTGGCGGAACAGGCGGCAGGCGACGGCGACGAACGGGATCATCACCGCGACGGTGATCGTATTCTGCCCCGCCCACCACAGCGCCGTATTCATCGTGGGCCTCGCTTTCCCCGTTCCGCCTCCCGCCCGTCGATCATGCGCCGGAAGCGGGCCAAATCCTCGGGCGAGAACCGATGGCGCTCCGCGAACGCCAGCACCAGCGGCACCGCGTCGCCGTCGCACAACTCGCCGGCCAGGTCGCTCATCCGCGCGTGCATCACGTCCTCGCGCGAGACGAGCGGGCGGAAGACGAACGCGAACCGGCTCCGGTCGCTGCCGACGTAGCCCTTCTTCTCCAGGCGCTGGAGCAGCGTGATCACCGTGGAGCGGGACCAGTCCTGCCCCTGCTCCGTCAGCCAGGCCAGCACGGCGCGGACCGTGAGCGGCCCTCGGTCCCAGAGCACCTTGAGCACCTCGCGCTCGGCGTCGCTCATCGCCGGCCGCTGCGAATCCGCCATGAGGGCCTCCGTCGGTACGCACCCGCGAAATCGTTTACGTCGTGTCGATGAAATTTTATCGACACGGGGTAGACAAGTCAAGGGCCACGTGGCGTCTGACGCGCCCCTTTCTAAAGTCGGGGCGACACCCCCGCCCAGATTCCGGGTCAGGGCTCGCCGGGCAGTTCGACCGTCAGCGGCTCGGCGGGAACCCGAACGCCTTGGAAGCGGTAAGCGGCTTGAACCGTGTACGTTCCCGGCTGTCGCTTGTCGCGCGGGACCGTCGCAAGCAGCGCCACGTCCGACGTGAACTTTTCGCCCGGCAGCAGCCGAAGCACGGCCGGCTCCCGCGTTGGCGAAAAGCGGTCGCTGAAGTGTCCTTCGGAGACGACGCCGCCCGGCCCCCTCACGACCAGTTCGAGGAACTGAAGGGGCGTCATCGTGTACTCGATCTCGAGCGGGAGGGTGGAGTGGTTCTCCAACTCCACCTCCCCCATGTGCGGGACCGGCCCGCGACGGCTGGCGACGGCCTTGGGACGGAGGCGACAGACCAGGGGAGGCCGCGCCGGGACCGTCACGGGCGCGCCCGAAACCGTCATCGCTTCGTTCATGACAGGACTCTCCCCGTTTCTTCGCGACGGAAGACGGTTAACGAGTCTCCGTAAAGGAACTCATCGCCCGTGAGTCGCTCCAAGGTCATTTCCGCCTCGGGTAGCCGGCCGTTCTTAGTCTGGACGAGAGTCGAAAAGTCGAGATGCTTCTCCCCCGCCCGCACGGCCGGCCCGGTCAGTATCGCGGAGTGCGGCGTGTCCTCGTCCAGCCCTCTCCAAACGAGGATGTCCCCCGGCGCTGCCGCCGACTCCGGCTCGACGCGCCGGTAGTGGTTGTCGAGAATGGTCCGCACGTTCCTTCCCGAGAACGGCGACACCGGGCCGCCCGGCGCGTGCTTCCCGCCGAACGTCAGCCCGTGACAGAAGTAGAACAGGCCGTCGTCGGGGCGGAAGACCTCGACCGTGGCGCCGGCGACCAGTTCCACCGCGAAAACCTTGCCTGAGACGGGCTGCTGGTAGGGCAACGTGAGCGGTCCCACCTCACGCAGGGTTTCCCACCGGAAGATCGAGTCGGGGCCGGCTCCCTCCGCGGTCGTTCCGGAAGTTCTCGGTCCGTCGTGTGCCAAGACGGCGCCCCCACCGAACAAGGAACGATAGGAGTGACTCTGCCCCAACCTTCATGGTCAACCGGGCACTCCGCCGAGGACGCCGCTGTACCACACCTCGCCGAGCGGCGCGTCGGCGAGAATCTCCTCGATGTCGGGGCGGTCGCTGAGGCGCTCAAAGCGCGCTTCCAACCCTTCTTTCTGAGCGATGACAATCTCCTCGGGGTGTTCCTTGAAGAGGTCGAGGAAGTACGGCGACTGCGTCGTGGCGACGACCTGCACCGGCGGGCGGCTCTCGCCGAACTGCGAGGGGTAGCTAAGGCGGTAGAGCGCGTCGCGGACGTCACGCAGTAGCCGCGGGTGAATGCCGCGGTCCGGCTCCTCCAGGCCAATCAAAGGAGGCGGATCCGGGAGATAGGCGAGTGTGATAATCGCGAGAGCGAGCAGGGTGCCGTGCGACAAGTCTACCGCCGGGATCACATGACCCCCTCGTCGAGTCCGTAAGAGGAAAGATCGCTGTCCGTTACTTGGCGTGTCGAAGAGAATGCGATCAAATTCGGGTAGCATCCGCCCGAGTTCGCGGTTCAGTTCCTCGAAACGCTCAGGGGCGCGGTCGCGCAATCGGTCCAACACACCCGCCAGTTGATCCCCTTCCGACGTCAATTCCGGGACCGGATGGAGCGCCACGGGAACGGCAAGGCGTGAAGGGTCGAGAGAGTAGATCCGAATCCGGTGGAGATCCGAAGCTGCCGCATCCCTTTGAGAGTGGCCATTTGAGGAATTTTGTGCCGGGCGAGTCCAAGACAATGATCCCCCCCTGGCCAGTTGCCAAATCCCTTTGACGCTCAAGCCTTTGTTGGGATCACCCCAACTTACTGTCACTTCGACCTCCGCACCCTCAGTAGGCAACAAGCCCGCACTCGCCAAGGTGTCAAATCGGCACGACGACACGCTTTGCAGGGCACCGAACGCCTTAAGCGCCGTACTCTTCCCGCTCCCGTTCGGCCCGACGAGGAACGTGAAGCGGCCCAGCGCCAGCGTCGTGTCGCGCAGCACCTTGAAGTTGCGAAAGCCAATCGACTCGATCATACTGTCCCCTCTTTCTGCGCGAATCCTACCAGAATGGCGGGGCAAACGCCACCGAGGAGCGAATCGGCGCAGGAGGATTGCAAAGTCTACTTTCCTCGTTATCCTGTTGACTTGTCAGGAGTTGACCGTTTCCCCTTTGGAAGGACTCCCATGTCAACCGTCCCTGCGCTCTCCCTGCGCGCGGCCCTGCAACAACTCACCGACCCGCGG
>JBBROG010000082.1:0-30258 GCA_038229635.1 Gemmatales bacterium | reverse complement strand
GTCCCGAGCGGATCGCGGCGGTGGTCCGCCGCGTGCTGCGGCGTAACGAGGAGGCGCGCATCCACCACTGGCACCGAGCCACGGGAGACTTCCCGCCGAGGCGCCCCCGGCCGCCCCGCCGACCGCGGCCGAAACCGCGAAGAAAGAAAGTCGCACAGTAGAAATAGGTATACTGCGCCATGTTGCCAAAATTGCTCTTCGGGCTCTGGTACGTCTCCTGATACACCAGGTTCACGTCGTTGTAGCCGTAACCGAGGACAAGTTCGTCCGCCGCAGCCTCCGCACCCTCAGCACCGAATTGGAGACGTTGGGACACGAAGCTTGCCCCACGACCGTGGCCGGGTTGCCGCGCGATCTGGGCTACCACCTGCGGGTCAACGTCAAGCGGCTGACCGGGCCGGCTCACCCCGACCGCGACCAGCAGTTCCGCTACCTCGAGGGGGTTATTGCCGAGTTCCGCGCCGCCGGCCTGCCGATCCTCAGCGTGGACACGAAGAAGAAGGAGTTGGTGGGCAACTTCAGCAACGCCGGGCAGGTAGGGGTCCTGGAGCCGGTCGCGGTCAACGCCCACGACTTCCCAAGCGATGCCCACTGCCGGGCGGTGCCGTAGGGCTTGTACGACGTGCTGGCGAACCGGGGCCATGGGGTGGTGGGGACGTCGTCGGACACCCCGGCGTTCGCGGCCGATGCGGTGGTCCGCTGGTGGGTCCGGTGCGGTTGCAAGCGCTACCGCGATGCCGGGGAGTTGCTGATCCTGGCGGACAGCGGCGGCAGCAACGGCTGTCGGCCGCGGCTGGGGAAGCAGCGGTTGCAGGTGCTGATGGCGGATGCCTACGACCTGGATGTCACGGTGTGTCACTACCCGCGTGGGGCGAGCAAGTGGAACCCGGTGGAGCACCGGTTGTTCAGCCAGGTCAGCCGCAACTGGGCCGGGGTACCGTTGCGCGGCCCGGAGGTGCTGTTGTCGTTGTTGCGCGGGACACGGACGCAAGCGGGGTTGACGGTGACGGCAGAGGGGACGGAACAGAAATACCGGCGCGGTGAGGTCGTGACCGATACCCAGATGGCAACGTTGAACATCGAACATCACGACACTTGTCCCCAATGGAATTACACCATCAAGCCGCGCGAACCGGGATGGTGGAACTGGAACTAATTCTTGGACGCCGCCCAAGGTGCGGGCCAGGGCCGGACAGTTTGAAACCGAAGGCCAGCTGGAGGTCCCGCGCCAGTTGTTGGAGGACGCCGCCCAGCAATTTGAAGGGGACATCGCCTTCCTGGACGACAACCCACGCGCCGACTGCGAACTGGGCCTGACCCACCTCCGCCTGGGGCCGATTTATGACGCGGCGGCAAAGCCGCTGACACGACTGGCGCGTCTTTGCACAGATCCGTCAGGCGCCGCGGCCGTTCGCATCTGAAGGAGCGTTGAATAGTCGCGAGAGAGCCATTCGGGCGGTGGAAGCGGTTCCGCCGCGACCCGACTTCGCCCGGGACCCGATGGGTACGCCGATTACCGCGGAGGTGCTCCGCGGGCACCTGCGCCGTCGTGGTTTCGAGTTGACCGACATCGCCGGGGCGCCCGACGTCTCCGGCCGAATCGAGCAGCTGCGCGAGGAGGTTCGGGATTCCCGGCGGGCGCAGGAGATTACTGGCGATCGCGCGCGTTTTCCCGTAGGGGAGGACAAATAGCTCCTCGCGCGCGCCCTGATCGCCACCTCGCGGGCGTCGCGGCAGGGCCGTCACCTCATAGGATAAGGAATGCGTACGATAAGGACCCACCGGGAGGGACGCATGATGAAGAGGTCGCACCTGGCCCTGGCCGTCGCCATCGCCGCGGGAATCGGCGCCCTGACGCCGGCGGGGGACGACGCTCCCGACAACGGCAAGCCCACGGTGAGGCCGCTTTCCACCAGCGACATCGCCGAGAAGGTGGACGGGAAGAAGTCGAAGGCGACGACGGTCGAGGTGACGCTGAAACCGGGACAGGCGGGCACGCCGCATCGGCACCCTGGCCCGGTGTTCGGCTATGTCCTGGAAGGTGAGTACGAGTGGGCCATCGACGACAATCCCGCCCGGACGCTCAAGGTCGGCGACACGTTCTACGAGCCGACCGGCTGCCTGCACCGGGTGTCCAAAAACGCGGGCAAGACGAAGACGCGCGTGCTTGCCGTGTTGCTGGTCCCGCGAGACGCCAAGGAGCTGTCCCTCCCCGAGAAGCCCGCGAAATGAGAGTGTGAAGGCCGTGGCAATCAAGGCTTTTCGGTAAGATGGCCTGGCCCTCACCATCGACCCAACAGGCGGCCTGACGTATGTCGGGGAGGAGTGGACGCGCGGGAACTACCCACGGAGCTTCGCCTTCGACCCCACCGGCCAGTTCCTCTCCTGTTGCAACCAGCGGGGCGACAACATCACCGTCTTTCGGGTGGATCGCAAGGCCGGCGGTCTCTCCTTCACCGGCCACTACGTCCCCGTCGGCAACCCGTCGAGCCTCGTCTTCCTCGATCGGAAGAAGGGGGAATGACGGTGAGGCGGGTCACGTCCGGCCGCCGCACCGCCTGAGCGCCTCAAAGAACTCACCACAGAGAACACAGAGCGCACAGAGGAAAGACAAAGCAGAAAACACGAACGGCACGTCAGGGAGGTAATCGATGAAGCTGTTACAGGCCATCCCGGCGCTGCCGGTCCGCGACCAGGAGCGAAGCACCGCGTTCTACCGCGACCGGCTCGGGTTCAACGTCGCCTTTCAAAATGAGGGCTTCACCAAGCTCCAGCGCGACGCGGTGGAGGTCCATCTCTGGGTCGCCAATGACGAAAGCTGGCGAACCCGCGACGGGACGTGCCCGGTGGTTTCCGGGGCCGAGTCGTTCATCGCCGGCACCCACAGTTGCCGGATCGGCATGGACGGCGTAGACGAACTTTACCGAGTCGTACAGCCGCTGGGGATCGTGCATTCCAACGGCCAGATCGAGGACACGCCCTGGGGCACGCGCGAGTTCGACGTCACCGACCCGGACAATAATCTGGTCACGTTCTTCGAGCGGGCGCCGACCGACGGCCGTGCGGCGGCGAATCACGCCTGACCGTCGGGAAACATTTCTCGAAGCCATCGCGGTCTCGGGCGGCAACGGCAGGGAGGGCCGACGAGCATGAAAACCGAGAACACCGCGCCGGGGGCTGTTCCCGAGGACTGCCTCGCCGGTGGCGGCGAGATGGGCGCGCTCATGCGCTCCTTCGACTGGTCGAAGACGCCTCTCGGCCCCGTCGCGGGCTGGCCCCGGCGCCTCAAGACCGTCGTCCGCATCGTGCTCACCTCCCGGTACGCGATGTGGATGGGCTGGGGACCGGACCTCACCTTCTTTTACAACGACACCTACGGACGGATGACCCTCGGGGCCAAGCACCCGTGGGCGCTCGGCCGGCCCGCACGCCAGGTGTGGGCCGAGATTTGGTCCGACATCGGGCCGCGCATCGAGACGGTGCTGAAGACCGGGACGGCCACCTGGGATGAGCGGCTTCTGCTCTTCCTGGAGCGCAGCGGCTACCCCGAGGAGACCTATCACACCTTCTCCTACAGCCCCCTGGCCGATGATAGCGGGGCGGTCACCGGGATGCTCTGCGTGGTCACGGAGGACACCGAGCGGGTCATCGGAGAACGGCGACTCCGTATGCTCCGCGACCTGGGAGCCCAAGCGACCCTCGCCAGGACCACCGCCGAAGCGTGCCGCATCGTCGTCTCGACCCTCACGGCGAACACTTCGGACGTGCCGTTTGCCCTCCTGTACCTGAAGAGCGCCGACGGCACGACGGCCGAACTCGGCGCGTGCAGCCAACTGGTGTAAGGGAGGGCCGGACAGCCCATCGCTTATCGACCTGAGCCGCCCGGACGCCGGCGGGTGGCCGCTTGCCGAGGCCATGCGGACCGGAGCGCCGGTGCACGTCGGCGACCTCCGGACACGGTTCGGCGACCTGCCGGGGGGGCCGTGGAAGCTCCCCCCGAGGGAGGCCCTTGTCCTTCCCATTCGCGAGGCCGAGGGGCGGCTCACGGGCTTCCTCCTCACGGGCATCAGCCCCTGCCGGGCGTTCGACGACGAGTATCGGGGCTTCCTCGATCTCATCGCGGGTCAGTTTGCGACCGTGCTCGGCAACGCCCGTGCCTACGAGGAGGAGCGGCGCCGGGCCGAAGCCCTGGCCGAGTTGGATCAGGCGAAGACCGCCTTCTTCTCGAACGTGAGTCACGAGTTCCGGACGCCGCTGACGCTCATGCTCGGCCCCGTCGAGGACGCCTTGCACGACGCCAGAGAGCGCGGGCAGCGCGACCGCCTGGAGATGATTCACCGCAACGGCCTGCGCCTCCAAAAGCTGGTCAACACCCTCCTCGACTTCTCTCGCATCGAAGCCGGCCGGGTTCAAGCCGACTACGAATCGACCGACCTCGCCGCCTTTACCGCCGAACTCGCGAGTAACTTCCGCTCGGCCTGCGCGAAGGCCGGAATCGGGTTTACCGTGGACTGCCCGCCGCTTCCCGAGCCGGTGTACGTGGACCGGGACATGTGGGAGAAAGTGGTCCTCAACCTCCTCTCCAACGCCTTCAAGTTCACCCTCGAAGGCGAGATCGCGGTCGCGCTCACTCGGGACGGCGACGCGGCAAAACTGACCGTCCGCGACACCGGGACCGGGATTTCCGAGGAGCAGCTGCCGCACATCTTCGAGCGGTTCCACCGCGTCGAGGGGGGCCGGGCGAGAACCCACGAGGGGACGGGCATCGGACTTGCGTTCGTCCGGGAGTTGGTGAAGCTCCACGGCGGCCAGGTCGGCGTCGAGAGTGTCCACGGCCGCGGGACGACCTTCACCGTCGCCATTCCGCTCGGCATGGCGCACCTGCCGGCCGCGCGCATCGGGAACTCCCGGACGCTCGCTCCCGCCGCTCCGCACCGTCGTCAGCCAGGCGACCACCGGCGTGGTCCAGGCCGACGCCACGGGCCGAATGGCGCTGGTGAACCAGCGCTGGTGCGAGATGCTCGGCTACAGCGAGGCCGAGCTGCTCACGATGACCATCGCCGACGTGACCGACCCCGCCCTTCTGGCGCCGACGCGGGAAGCCGTCCGCCGCCTGGCCGAGGGCGGGCCGGATTTCGTCCTCGAGAAGCGTTACCGCCGCAAGGACGGCTCGCTGCTGTGGGCCAGTAGCAGCGTCAACGGGCTGCGCAATCCGGCGGGCGAGTATCTCGGGCTGGTGGCCGTGGTGCTGGACATTACCGAGCGCAAGCGGACGGAGGAAGCGCTTCAGAAGCGGGAGGAGGATTTCCGCACCCTGGCCGACAACATGTCCCAGTTCGCCTGGATGGCCGACGCCAAGGGCTGGATCTTCTGGTACAACCGGCGCTGGTACGACTACACCGGCACGACGCTGGAAGAGATGCAGGGCTGGGGCTGGAAGAAGGTGCATCACCCCGACCACGTGGACCGGGTGATCGAGCGCCTCACGCGCGGGTGGCCGACGTCGAACGGCTGACCGCCGACACCCCGGACCAGCAGGCCCGGCTTCCCGCGCTCAAAGACCACATCGGCGGCAAGCGGCGGGAACTCGCCGAGACCGTCGCCCTCCGCCGGACGCAGGGGTTCGAGGCCGCCCGGGCGGTGGTCGCGTCCGACCGCGGGAAGGCCGCGATGGACGCGATCCGGGCAGACGTCGAGACGATGGAGCAGGAAGAGCAGAGGCTCCGCAACCGGCGGCTCGCCGAGACGGACGACGCCTTCCGGGTGGCCGTCGGGGGCGGCCTCCTCGGCGTCCTCCTGCCGGGGGCCGTCGCCTCCCTCGTGCGGCGGGCCGCGGTCGCCCGCCGGCGGCAGGAGTGGCTCCAGTCGGGACAGCTCGGGCTGAGCAAGGCGATGGGCGGGAACCAGCGCCTGGAACAGCTCGGCGACCGCGTCCTCAAGTTCCTGGCCGAGTACCTCGACGCCCACGCCGGGGCCTTCTTCGCCAAGGACGGCGGCGGCTACCGCCGCGTCGCCGCCTACGGCGTGCCCGCCGTGGGCGGGGCACCCGACGTGGTTTGAATTGGGCGACGGGCTGCTCGGGCAGGCGGCCAAGGACGGCCGGACGTTTCTCGTCCGCGACGTGCCCGACGGGTATCTCACCGTCGCCTCGGCCCTCGGGCGGGGGGCGCCGCGGCACCTCGCCATCGTCCCCGGGACCACGGACGGCGCGGTAAACGCGGTGTTCGAGCTGGGCTTCGTCCACCCGCTCGGCGAGTCCGTCGCCGAACTCCTCGGGCGGGTGGCCGAGTCCGTCGGGGTGGCCGTCCGGTCGGCGAGCTACCGCGCCCACCTGCAAAACCTCCTGGAGGAGACGCAGCGGCAGGGCGAGGAACTCCAGGCCCAGAGCGAGGAACTCCGCGTCTCGAACGAGGAACTCGAAGAGCAGAGCCGGGCGCTCAAGGAGTCGCAGGGCCGGCTCGAAGAGCAGCAGGCCGAGCTCGAACAGTCGAACGCCCAGCTCGAAGGACAGACCAGCCTCCTCGAAGCCCAGCGGGACGACGTCACCCGGGCGAAGGCGGCGCTCCAGGTGCAGGCCCGCGAACTCGAACAGGCGAGCCGGTACAAGACCGACTTCCTGGCGAACATGTCGCACGAACTCCGCACGCCGTTGAACTCTTCCCTCATTCTCGCCAAACTCCTCGCGGACAACCCGCAGGGGAATCTGTCGGACGAGCAGGTGCGGTTCGCCGAGACCATCCGCTCCGCCGGGAACGACCTGCTGGCCCTCATCAACGACATCCTCGACCTGTCAAAGATCGAGTCCGGCCACAGGGAGGTGCGGCCGGAGCCGGTCCGGCTCGCGGACCTGATGGAGGGCCTCGGCCGCACCTTCGAGCCGGTCGCCGGGGAGAAGGGGCTCACGTTCGCCGCGCGCGTCTCCCCGGGGTGTCCGGAGGCGATCGACACCGACCGGCAGCGGCTCGAACAGGTGCTCAAGAACCTCCTCTCGAACGCGCTGAAGTTCACCGAAAAGGGTGAGGTGAACTTGACCGTCAGCCGCGCCGCCGATTCCCGGCTCGCGTTCGCCGTCACGGACACCGGGATCGGCATCCCCGAGCACCAGCAGCAGATGGTGTTCGAGGCGTTCCGCCAGGCGGACGGGACGACCAACCGGAAGTACGGCGGCACCGGTCTCGGGCTGTCCATCTCGCGGGAACTCGCCCGGCCGGGTCATCCTCACGGTCGAGGACGACGAGGCGTTCGCCCGCATCCTGTCCGACCTGGCCCACGAACTCGACTTCCAGTGCCTCGTCGCCACCACGGCCGAGGAGGGGCTGGCGCTCGCGGCCCAGCACCTGCCGAGCGCCGTGGTGCTCGACGTCGGCCTGCCCGACCACTCGCCCGCCTGTCCGTCCTCGACCGGCTCAAGCACGACGCCCGCACCCGGCACATCCCGGTCCACGTCGTCTCGGCCGGCGACTACGCCGAGACGGCCCTGGCGCTCGGGGCCGTCGGGTACATGCTCAAACCCGTGAAGCGGGAGGCGCTGGTCGAAACCCTGAAGGGGCTGGAGACGTGGCTCGCCCGGCGGATGCGGCGGGTGCTGGTGGTGGAGGACGACCCGGTCCAGCTCGAGAGTTTACGGAAGCTCCTGGGGTCGCACGAGGTGGAGACGGTCGGGACCGGGAGAGCGGCCGCGTGCCTGGACCGGCTCAAGGGGGAGACGTTCGATTGCATGGTACTCGACCTCTCCCTCCCGGACGCCTCCGGGTACTCGCTCCTCGAAACCCTGAGCCGCGAGGACGCCTATTCGTTTCCCCCGGTCATCGTCCACACCGGCCGGGACCTCTCGGCGGACGAGGAGCAGCGCCTCCGCCGCTACTCGAAGTCCATCATCATCAAGGGGGCGAAATCTCCCGAGAGACTCCTGGACGAGCTGGGCGCCAAGGAGAGTCTCCGGTTCTCCCGGCACGCCGAGGCGTTTACCGAGTTCGTCCCGGGCGAGCGGCTCTATCAGAAGCGGGGAGACGTATGACCCGGCCGCGCGTCGAGGCGGTCGTCGTCGGGGCGTCGGCCGGGGCCGTGGACGCCCTGTCCGCCCTCTTCCCGGCGCTGCCGCCCGGCTACCCCCTGCCGGTCCTGGTGGTGGTCCACCTGCCGCCGGACAAGAAGAGCGTCCTGGCCGAGCTGCTCCGGGCGAAGTGCGGGGTGGACGTGCGGGAGGCCGAGGACAAGGAGCCGATCCGGGGCGGCACGGTCTACCTCGCCCCGCCCGACTACCACCTCCTGGTCGAGCAAGACCGACGGCTGTCGCTCTCCGGCGAGGAGCCGGTCCTCTACTCCCGCCCGTCCATCGACGTGCTGTTCGAGACGGCCGCCGAGGCCTACGGCGCGGGGCTCGTTGGGGTGGTGCTCACGGGGGCGAACAGTGACGGGGCTCGGGGCCTCCGGGTCGTGACGGACGCGGGCGGGGTCGCGTTGGTTCAGCGGCCGGACCTCGCGTACGCCTCCGCCATGCCCCAGGCGGCGCTGGACGCCTGCCCCGCGGCGCGGGCCGTGACCCTGGAGGAGATCGCGGCCTACCTTCTGGAGGCCGCGCGACCCGTATGACCACGACGCCGACCGAACCCGTTCACTTCCTCCTGGTTGACGACCTGGAGGAGAATCTGCTCGCGCTGGAGGCGTTGCTCCGCCGGGACGGGCTGGTGCTGCTCAAGGCCCGGTCGGGACCGGACGCGCTCGAATTGCTCCTCAAGCACGAGGTGGCTCTCGCGCTCGTCGATGTCCAGATGCCGGGGATGGACGGGTTCGAGCTTGCGGAACTCATGCGGGGGACCGCGCGGACCCGGCGGGTGCCGATCATCTTCGTCACGGCCGGGAATGCCGACCGGCAGCGGCGATTCCGCGGGTACGAGGCCGGGGCGGTCGACTTCCTCCACAAGCCCGTCGAGACCGATGTCCTCCGCAGCAAGGCGCAGGTGTTCTTCGAGTTGTACCGCCAAAGGCAGGAGTGGCCCGCCAGCGGGACGAGCTCAAGGCCGCGACGGTCGAGAACGCCCGGCTCCTCGCCGAGAGCCTCCGGCAAGCCGAGGCGCTCCGCGAGGCGGACCGGCGGAAGGACGAGTTCCTGGCGACGCTCGCCCACGAGCTGAGAAACCCGCTCGCCCCGATCCGAAATGGCCTGCAAATCCTGAAGCTCGCGGACCACGGGGGGACCGCCATCGAGTCGGCCCGGGCCATGAGGGAGCGGCAACTTTCTCAGATGGTGCGCCTCGTGGACGACCTCCTCGACGTGAGCCGCATTTCCCGCGGGAAGGTGGATCTCAAGAAGGAGCGGGGCGAGCTGCGGGCCGTCGTGGACGCGGCGCTCGAAGCGAGCCTCCCGCTCGTCGAGGCCGCCCGGCACGAACTCACCGTCCGACTGTCCGAGGCCCCCATGTACCTCGACGCCGACCCGACCCGAATCGCTCAGGTCTTCTCGAACCTCTTGAACAACGCGGCCGAGTACACCTCCGACGGCGGCCGCATCGACCTCTCGGCCGGGCGGGACGGGGCGGCGGTCGTCGTCCGGGTGACGGACACCGGGGTCGGCATCGCGGAAGACATGCTCCCGAAGGTGTTCGAGATCTTCATGCAGGTCGGGCGGTCCATCGACCGCGCCCAGGGGGGCTTGGGCATCGGGCTTTCCATCGTGGAGCGCCTGGTCGAGATGCACGGCGGGACCGTCGCGGCCGAAAGCCCCGGCCCCGGCGGGGGGAGCACGTTCACCGTGCGGCTCCCGCTTGCCCCGAATGCCGAGCCGCCGGCCGCACCGACCGCGGGGCCGAGTACCGCGGCTCGCCCCGCGACCCCCGCCCGTCGGATTCTGGTGGTGGACGACAACGTGGACGGGGCCGAGAGCCTGGCCCTGCTCCTCCAGATCGCGGGGCACGAGACGCGGACCGCCCACTCCGGCCCGGCCGCCCTGGACGCCGCCCGGGAGTACCGGCCGGAGGTGGTGTTCCTCGACATCGGCCTGCCCGGCATGAACGGGTACGAGGTCGCCCGGGCGCTCCGGGCGGACCCGACCCTCGCAGCCGTGACGCTCGTGGCCCTCACCGGCTGGGGGAGTGACGAAGACCGCAGGCGTTCCCGGGAGGCCGGGTTCGACTTCCACCTGACCAAGCCCGTCGAGGCCGCCGCGGTCGAAGGCGTCCTCGCCCGCTTCTCGCCCCGCGGCGGGTGACGCCCGGAACGCCAGGACTATAGGGGACTCCGAAAACTGGACCATCAGCTAAGAGTGCCTCAAAGAATTCACCACGGAGAACACAGAGAACACAGAGGAAAGACAAAGGAAAGGCAGGTGCCGCGGTCGCCCCTCTTTTGCTTTGTCTTTCCTCTGTGTTCTCTGTGTTCTCTGTGGTGAGTTCTTTCGCGCAAGCGGAAACAGCACACGGCTCGGGCGGAATCGGTCCCGCCTGTACCGTCCCCTTTTCCCGCCGTTATTCCTTGACAGTCCTCATCCTGGGGTGCTAATGTTGACCCCGCCTGAAAGTCCGGGGCGTTCGCAGCCCGCTCGACGCGCTGGGATGAGCGGCCAAATGTAGGGGTCGTTGCCGGAGCCGGTGTGCTCGCGGCGCACCCAGGCGCCGAAAGGTCTCGCGAGGCGACGAAGGCAACGGCTTGCGGGGCAAGACGTTGTTGTTCGGGCGGGGGAACGAGGCGACAAGGAGAGGCTGCGCCGGGCGCGCGAGTGGCCGGCGATAGATTGCGCCGGCGCGTGACCCATCGGGATGGGTTGCGCCATCTAATCAATTGTTAGGCGACAGAGGGCGTGGCGGTGCATCCGATCCCCGAAGATACATTGCGAGCCGTGGAGGAACACCTGCACGCCGTAATCCGGGGCCGGGCGGCGCGGTTCCTCGACAAGTACGCCCTCCCCTTGCCGTCGCTCGCTGCGATGCTGGCGGGCGAGGCGACGGACGGGTTCCGCCCAGCTCATGACTCTACGGACGTGTGGTTTTTCCCCGTGCCCGGCATGTATGGCGGGTTCCGACTCCGGTGGGTCGTCGGCGGGCCGGAGGCCAAGTTGGAGGCCGTAAGCTTCTGCCGGGTGGCCAAGTGGGTCACGCCAGCGGCACGAGATCACGGCTGAAGGGGGCGTGCGGGTGGAGTCGGGTATGTTCTGAGGTGCCCGCAGCACAAAAGGCACGCCTAACCAGGCGCTGCAGCAGACGGCGGCCGCGATTCTGGTTTCTCGGAGTTCACTGGCTCTCAGCGCGGCCGCCGCTGCTGAGATAGTTCGTTCGGCGGAAAAGAGGGTAGCAGGTGCGGTGGTTGCACTTGGCAGTCGGCGTCGCCGGCGTGGTCGGCTTTCTCGCCACCGGACAGTACATGGACAAGGTCCATGACCACCTCCGGGGGATGGACGATGCCCGGCGGCTGTTGTTCCGGTCCGCCCACTTGTACTTGCTGTTTGGGTCGCTGGTGAACCTTGCCCTCGGGCTGTACCTGAAACCGGCCTTCGGATGGCGGCGGTGGGTCCGGTTGGTCGGGTCGATCCTTATCGTGGCCGCCCCGTTCCTGGCAGCGGCCGGGTTCTTCCTCGAGCCGTGGCTGAGCGGGCTTGATCGGCCTTACTCCAGTCGGGCGGCCTACGGTTGCTTTGCCGGGATGCTCCTGCATTTGGTGTGCTTCTCACCGGGTAGCGAAACGGGTCGCGCCGAAAAATTTGCCGCGGCAGACAGCCCACGCGAACACGGCGTTTCGAGTCATGCTGTCAAGCCCGCGTGAGGCTGCTGCTGAGCCGTGTCGTTCGGCGGCTTAACGACCCGACACGTGCTTCCCTTTCCCGCCCCCGAACCTGTCCGCGCGGCGCACAAACCGCTCGCCCCCTCGCCGCCCGATTTCCATTCTACCCGCCCGCGCCGGGGCCGGAAAAGATCCCGGATGGTGTCAGGAAGCGACAAGGCGGGGCGTGCCCGCGCGACCCTCCGCCTTTCTCGTTGAATTCACACGCCCGCCACGCCACTTTCACCGACCCCCATCATCATAGATTTTAGACCCCGAGACCGCGCGAGCGCGTGTCGGACGGCTACGGCGGGCCTGCGGGGCATTCTACCAGGTGTAAGGAGAGCAGCATGACGGCGCAACGGTTCACGAAGCTCCTGTCGGCGGCGTTCGGCCTGCTGGCCATCACCGTCCTCTACGCCGCGGCCGCGGAGCCCAAGGAAGACAAGAAGGAAGGCCAGAAGGACGGCCAGAAGGGGATCGCCCTCGAACTCGGCAAACTCGAGGAGGCGGAGGCCAAGACGAAGCTGGACGACCCGAACTACGGGTACGTCGGCCAGCTCGGCTCGTTCGTCGCGACCAAGAACGCTCAGGCGACGGGGCTCCTCGTCGTCCACCAGTACCCCGACACGTCGATCACGGCGCTCGGGCGCACCAAGATGACCTACGAAGGCGCCAAGCGGCTCGGGAACGTCGACGGTTGGGTGTTCAAGACCGAGTGGGACGGCAAAACATACCCGTCGAAGATCTTCTTCAGTTCCGAGCGGGTGTACTTCGGGGGAGGCGTCAGCGCCTACATCGCCGCGGACCACCGTGAGGGGACCGGTTGGGTCTGGAAGTTGCACCCGCTGCGCCGCCTGCCGATGGTGAAGGACGGCACGACCAGGGAATAAGGGATCGCACGCTCGTCCTTTCCGGGGCATGCGGACCACGACGGCGCATGCCCCGGTCTTGGGGCGCGGTAACGCGGTCACTTCCGGGGCGAATTGTCGTGGCGTGACGCTCGTGGGGCCGCTACGCTGGGGGCGCCCGTCCCAGGAGCCACCCCATGCGCGGCCGTGTTGCCCTCCTCGCCTTGGTCTTCCTCCCGTCCCCCGTCCTCGGACAGGCCGCCGTCGGCCCGACGAAGCGCTACGAAGAGGTTGCGCGCGTCCTCGACCGCCTCGTCACCCGCGAGGTCGCCGACAAAGGGCTCCCCGCCTTGTCTCTCGCCCTCGTGGACGATCAGGAGGTCGTCTGGGCGAAAGGCTACGGCCTTGCCGACCCGGCGAGGAAGGCGCCCGCCACCGCCGAGACGGTCTACCGCGCCGGCTCGGTGTCGAAGCTCTTCACCGCGCTCGCCGTCATGCAACTCGTCGAGCAAGGGCGCCTCGACCTCGACGCGCCGGTGACGAAATACCTCCCCGACTTCAAGCCGATCAGCAAATACGACAAGCCGATCACGCTCCGCATGATCCTGTCTCACCGGAGCGGGTTGCCGCGTGAGGCGCCCGTCGGCCACTATTTCGACGATTCGTCTCCGTCCCTGGAGAAGACGGTCCGCAGCCTCAACCAGGCGGAAGTCGTCTGCGAGCCGGGGACGCGGATGAAGTATTCCAACGCCGGCGTCGCCGTCGCCGGGCGCGTCGTGGAAGTCGTCGCCGGACAGCGCTTCGCGCGCCACGCCCACAACCGACTCCTCGACCTTCTGGGGATGAAGAAGAGCGGTTTTGAGCCGTCGCCGGAATTGACGCGCGACCTGGCCCATGCCGTCCTCTGGACCGACTACGGCCGCGAACACGACGCGCCCGTAGTCGAGCTGGGCACGGGACCGGCGGGCGGACTGTACACGACGGCGCTTGACCTGGGGCACTTCCTGCGCGCCCTCTTCTCCGGCGGCAAGGTAGTAGCGCCCGAGACGCTTGCGGCGATGACGGAGCCGCAGTTCGTCGCGGCGGGCGAGAAGGGCGGGCGCGGCCTCGGCTTCGTCGTCGAGGAATGGGAAGGGCGCAAGCGCCTCGGACACGGCGGCAACGTCCACGGTTACTCGACGCAGCTCTCGTTCCTCCCAGGGGAGCGGCTGGGCGTCGTCGTGATGACCTCGCGCGACTTCGCCGGCGGCGTGGCGCGGCACGTCGCGGACGTGGCGCTGCGGCTGATGGCGGCGGCGCGGGCGGGCAAGCCGCTGCCGCCCGTCGAGGAGACGAGCCCCGTCGGCGATTACGCCCGCCGCTACGCCGGCCGCTGGGAGATCATCGGTAAGGGCTCCGACCCGGTAGGAGTCTTCGACCTGATCGAGCGCGACGGCCGCCTTTGGCGCCTCCCGCTCGCCGGCGGGCCGCGCGTCGAAGTGCGCCGCCTCGGCAAGGAGCTCGTCGTCGATGACCGACGTCTTTTCGGGGAGAAAATTGTTCTGGACGGATTCATGAGAGAGCCGGAGCCGGGCAAGAAGCCCCCCGAGCCGCCCGCGAAGTGGTTGGGACTCCTCGGCGAGTACGGCGGCGAACACCTGCCCGTCATCGTCTCCGAGAAGGACGGCCGGCTCTGGGTCTGCCTGTTCAGCGCCGCTCATTATCCTCTGAAAGAGCACGTCGACGACGTCTTCGCCTTCCCCGACGGCAGCCTCTTCGAGGGCGAGACGATGGCCTTCGCGCGCGACAAGGCCGGCCGAGCCACGCGGCTGACGATGGGAACGATCCCTCTGGAGCGGCGATTCCTCGACGGCGAGGACGGCCGCACCTTCAAGATCAAGCCGCTACGGCCCGTCGACGAGCTGCGCCGCGAGGCCCTGAAGGCGACCATGCCGGCCGAAAAAGGAGACTTTCGCAAGCCGGACCTGGTCGACTTGACCGCGCTCGACGCGACGTTCCGCCTCGACCTGCGCTACGCGACGGCGAACAACTTCCTCGACACGCCGCTCTACACGGCGGCGGCGAAGGCGTACATGCAGCGCCCCGCCGCCGAGGCGCTGACGCGGGTCCATAAGAAGCTCGCCTCCCGGGGCTACGGCCTGCTCATTTACGACGCCTACCGCCCGTGGCACGTCACCAAAATGTTCTGGGAGGCGACGCCGGAGAAGCAGCGCGTCTTCGTCGCCGACCCGTCGAAGGGCTCGCGCCACAACCGCGGCTGCGCCGTCGACCTGACGCTGTACGACCGCGCCACGGGCAAGGTGATCGACACGGTCAGCGGCTACGACGAGTTCTCCGACCGCGCCTACCCCGACTACCCCGGCGGCACGTCGCCGCGGCGCTGGCACCGCGAGCTGCTGCGGCGGGCGATGGAGGCGGAGGGGTTCAGCGTCTACGAGGCGGAGTGGTGGCACTTCGACTATAAGGATTGGAGAAAATATCCGATCCTCGACGAGCGCTTCGAGAAACTCGACGCGGCACGAGGCACGCACCCTTGACCGGCGTCCTTCCGAAATTCATACTGACACTCGACGAGCCCCCGCCTTCCTGCTCCCTCCCTGCCCGCGGTGATTTCATGCGACCCTCCCGCCTGCCGCTCCTCCTCGTCGCCCTCGCCTCGGTGCCGGCCCGCGCCGCCGAGGTGACTTACCCGCGCGACGTCAAGCCGATCCTGAGCGCCCGCTGCGTCTCGTGCCACGGCGCCGTGCGCCAGAAGGCCGGCTTGCGCCTCGACGCCGCCGCGCTGCTCCGCAAGGGCGGCAAGCACGGACCCGTCGTCGTCCCCGGCAAGAGCGCCGAGTCGACGCTGATCGACGCCGTCCTCGGCAAAGGGCGGTCGCGCATGCCGCCCGAGAGCGAAGGGACGGCGCTCAGTGACAAGGACGTCGCGGTCCTCAAGGCGTGGGTCGACGGCGGCGCGGCGGCGCCCGACGAGCCCATTCCCGCCGACCCGCGCGAGCACTGGGCCTTCCGCCCGCCGGTCCGCCCGCCCGTCCCGCCGGCGCCCGGCCTCGGCGGCCGTCCCAATCCCGTCGACGCTTTCCTCGCCGCCGGGCGCGTCGGGCACGGCCTCGCCGCCAACCCGCCCGCCGACAAAGCGACCCTTCTTCGTCGCGTTTTCCTCGACCTGGTCGGCCTGCCGCCGACGCGCCAGGAGTTGGCCGCCTTCGTCGCCGACCCGTCGCCGGCCGCCTACGAGAAAGTGGTCGACCGCCTCCTCGCCAGCCCGCGCCACGGCGAGCGCTGGGGGCGCCACTGGATGGACGTCTGGCGCTACAGCGACCCGTTCGGCCTCGGCGAGGAGTACCGCTACAGCCAGCGCCACGTCTGGCGCTGGCGCGACTGGATCGTCGAGGCGCTCAACGCCGACACCGGCTACGACCGCATGGTCGTCGAGATGCTGGCCGGCGACGAGGTCGCCCCGGCCGACCGCGACACGCTCCGCGCCACCGGCTACCTCGCCCGCAACTGGTACAAGTTCAACCGCAACGCCTGGCTGTTCGACGCCGTCGAGCACACCGCCGCCGGCTTCCTCGGCCTGACGCTGCGCTGCGCCCGCTGCCACGACCACAAGTACGACCCCATCAGCCAGCAGGACTACTACCGCTTCCGCGCCTTCTTCGAGCCCCACGACGTCCGCATCGACCCGCTGCCCGGCCAGCCCGACACGACCAAGGACGGCGTCGCCCGTGCCTTCGACGCCCACCCGGAGGCGCCGACGTACCTGTTCGTGCGCGGCGACGACCGCACCCCCGACACGTCGCGCGCCCTGACGCCGGCCGTGCCGTCGCTCCTGGGCGGCGAGGCGGCGGTCCGGCCGATCCCGACCGGCCGCGGGACGACCACGGGGCGGCGGTTCGCGCTCGCCCTCTGGATCGCCGGCCGCGACAACCCGCTGACGGCGCGCGTCGCCGTCAACCACGTCTGGGCGCGCCACTTCGGCAAACCGCTCGTGCCGACCGTCGCCAACTTCGGCCTCAGCGGCAAGAAGCCGACGCACCCCGAGCTGCTCGACTGGCTCGCCGTCGAATTCATGGAGGACGGCTGGAGTCTGAAGAAGCTGCACCGCCTCCTCGTCACGTCGCAGGCGTACCGGATGTCGTCGGCGGAGGCGGCGGCGCCGTCGGCCGATCCGGACAATCGCACTCTCTGGCGCATGAACGCGCGGCGCATGGAGGCCGAGGTGGTGCGCGACAGCCTCCTGGCGGCGGCGGGGAGCCTCGACGCCGCGCTCGGCGGACCGATCCTCGACGAGAAGTTGGGAGAGACGTCGCCGCGGCGCAGCCTCTACTTCCGCTTCAACACGGAATACCGGATGCCGTTCCTCGACCAATTCGACGCCCCGAGCCCGTCGGAGTGCTACGAGCGGCGCGAGAGCGTCGTCCCGCAGCAGGCACTCGCCCTGTCCAACAGCGCCCTGTCCCTGACGCAGGCGCGACTGCTGGCGAAGCGCCTCGCCGAAGCGCTCCGGCCGGAGCCCGGCGGGCTGAGCGCGTCGGCCTTCGTCGGCGCGGCGTTCGCGCAGGTCCTGAGCCGGGCGCCGACGGCCGAGGAGCGCACGCGCTGCGAACGCTTCTTGCGCGAGCAGGAGGCGCTGCTGAAGGAGCCGGCGAAGCTGTCCGCGTTCCCGCCGGCGCCGACGGCGGTGACGCCCCCCGCGGCCGACGCCGCCCAGCGCGCCCGCGAAAACCTGGTCCACGTGCTGTTCAACCACAACGATTTTGTCACGGTCCGCTGACCACCGGGGGGACGATCACGGCCCGCAGGCGCGGCCATATCATAGAAATCGGGAGGACCGACATCGTGATCGACAAGATGGCTCAACTCGCAAAGCAGATCGCGGCCCTGCCGGGGACGGACGTCGAGTTCACCCCCTACCCCGGCGGCGGCGCCATGCTGGACGTGCGGCGCGACGGCCGGCTATTCGTCATGGCTTACTCATCCGCCGGGCACTTCGGAGTTGACGAGGTGGCCGACGACACGGGATGGTTGACCAGTTACCGCTTCGCCTCCGACGACTTTGAGCCGGCGGCCGCGCGACTCTGGGAACTTGTATCGGAGCGCTCTCCCCTGCCCGCGGCACTGACGCCCGAAGAGGTCCGTCAATCATGAGCCTTCCTCACAAGCCTCCGCACCGCCGCGCCTTCCTCGCCGACGTCGGCCTGGGCTTCACCGGCCTCGCCCTCGGCGAGATGCTGTTCCGCGACGGCGTCGCCCGCGCCGACGAGGCCCACGCCCCGCCGGACGGGCGCCCGCACTTCGCGCCGAAGGCGAAGAACGTCATCTGGCTGTTCATGCTCGGCGGCGTCAGCCACCTGGAGAGCTTCGACCCCAAGCCGGCGGTCGACAAGTACGCCGGCAAGACCATCGACGAGTCGCCGTACAGGAAGGCCGTCGTCGACTCCCCCTATTATCGCAAGAACGTCCGCGACTTCGCCGGCACGCCGCGCGCCCTGCTCAACAAGCTCTACCCCACGCAGGTCGGCTTCAAGAAGCACGGCCGGAGCGGCCTGCAAGTCAGCGACTGGTGGCCGAGGCTCGCCGGCCGCGCGGACGACCTCGCCGTCGTCCGCTCGCTGTGGACGACCGACAACGACCACGCGGCGCAGCTGCAGTTCCACACCGGCCGCCACGTCTTCGAGGGCTTCTGCCCGACGGTCGGCGCCTGGGTCCACCACGCCCTGGGGTCGCTGAGCGACAACCTGCCGCGGTTCGTCGTCCTCGGCAGCCCGCCCGGCGACTGCTGCGGCGGCGTCGCCGCCCACGGCGCCAGCTACCTCGGCCCCGAGCACGCCGGCGTCCCCCTCGTCGTCGACCCGAAAAATCCGCTGCCCTTCGGCACCCCCGGCGCCACCGTCACGCGCGAGGAGCGCCAGGCGCAACTCGAACTGCTGCGCGACCTCAACGGCCTCGCCGCCGTCGAGTACCCGTCCGACCCGGCGATGCGGGCGCGCGTCAAGTCCTACGAGCTGGCGGCGCGCATGCAGCTCGCCGTCCCCGAGGTGATGAATTTGCGGGCGGAGACGGAGGCGACGCGGCGGCTGTACGGCCTCGACGTGCCGGCCTCGCGCCCCTTCGGCGAGCAGTGCCTGGCGGCGCGGCGCCTGGTGGAGCGCGGCGTGCGCTTCGTGCAGCTGTACCACGGCGGCGGGGGCGGCGGCGGCTGGGACGCCCACGGCAAGCTGAGGCAGAATCACGGCGCCAACTGCGCCGCCGTCGACGCCCCGATTGCCGGACTGCTGACGGACCTGAAGCAGCGCGGCCTGCTCGGCGAAACGCTCGTCGTCTGGGCGACGGAGTTTGGCCGCACGCCCGGCGCCGAGAACGCCGACGGCCGCGACCACCACCCTTACGGCTTCAGCGTGTGGCTGGCGGGCGGCGGCGTCAAGGGCGGCGTGGCCCACGGCGCCACCGACGAGATCGGCTTCCACGCCGTCGAGAACCGCCACTACGTGACCGACGTCCACGCGACGGTGCTGCACCAACTCGGCCTCGACCCGCGCCGCCTCGACATTCCGGGACAAAAGAGGCTCGAAATCGATTACGGAGCGCCCATCAGGGAAATCCTCGCCTGAGAGGCGCTAACGCGACAGGTGAGTGCGGCGCGGTCACGGCGCCAGCACGCTGCTGTGCCAGTGCGTCAGCAGCGCCGTGGCCCGCTCGCGGATGCGGATGTCGGCCTTGTCGCCGGCCAACTTCACCAGCCGCTGCCGTCCCTCCTCGTGCTGGCGCTTGAAGTCGGCCAGGGTCAGGCTCTCGAAGCAGAGGCGCCGCGTCTCCGCGTTCGGGTTCTCCAGCCCCTGGAACAGGAACGGCTTCCCCTCCGGCCCGAGCACGCGCAGGGCGCGGCACGCCTCCATCACCTCGGCGCGGTCCGTCGACTGGAGGTCCTTGGCCCAGTCGCGGGGCAAGGCGCCGCCGTAGACGGTCGCGGTGCCGTTCTTCTTCGTGTCGGCCGGCGGGGGGATTGACGGCGGGACGGCGACCGCCGTCTTGGCGGTCGCTTCCTTTTTCGCGGTGGGAATCGCCAGGTTGGGGCCGCGGAAGGAGTCGCAGCCGCAGCCGACGACTCCGGTCAACACGGCGACGACGATCATCGGGGGACGCATCCGTGCCTCCAGGTCTCCGGGCCGGCGAAGTGTATCGCGGACGCCGGAAATGAGGAAGAGCTAACCACAGAGGAACAGAGAATACAAAAAGGAAAGAAAGGCCGACGAACCTTGCCCTACCCCTTTTTCCTCCTTTATGTCTTCTCGGTGTCTCTGTGGTTAGCTCTTCTTCGACATTCCTACAGCCCTTCCACTTCCCACCCCGCGCGCGGCGTGCGGCGGACGAAGCGGTTCGCCTCTTTGACGTTCGTCACCGTCAGCCCCGCCGCGTCCCACTCCAGCGTCGTCTTCGGGAAGCGCGTCGCCAGGCAGCCGAGCAGCACCGTTTCGGTCAGCGGCCCCGAGTAGTCGAACGACGTCGACGTCTTGCCGTTGCCGCGACACGCCTCGATGAACTGCAAGTTGTGGTCCACCGAGCCCGGGCGCGGCATCGTATAGCCCGCGTGCTTCTCCTCCGGCAGCAGCACCGGCGCGGCGATGTACGGCGAGTAGAGGACGCCTTCCGTCCCGAGATAGATCGACCCCTGGTCGTGCAGCGGCCGCTTGCCGAGCAGCGCCTTCACCTCGGCCGGCGGCCGGGCGTCGCCGTCGTACCAGGTCAGCGCCACCGTCGCGGTCGTGTGCTTCGTGCCGGGGAAGACGTAGCGCACCTGCGAGTCGAGGCCCCAGCTGTCGGCGTTCGGGGCGCCGCCCTCGGAGCGTATCGTCGTCGGCGCCGTCAGGGCCAGCGCCCCGTACACCGGGTCGAGAATGTGACAACCCATGTCGCCGAAGGTGCCGGTGCCGAAGTCGAGGCGCTTGCGCCACTCGGCGGGGTGGTAGTAGTCCGCGAGGAACGGCCGCGCCGCCGCCACGCCGAGCCAGAAGTCCCAGTTCAGCTTCTCCGGCACCGCGTCCTTGCGGTCGGGGCGCGGCGCCCGGTCGCCCCACTTCTTGCCGCTCCAGCTATGCACTTCCTTGACCTTGCCGACCGCGCCGTCCTGGATCATGCGCACGACGGTCCGGTGGACCTCGTGCGAGTGGATCTGAATGCCCATCTGCGAGACGACCTTCTTCTCGCGCACCGCCTCGGTGAGTCGGCGGGCCTCGTAGATCGTCTGCGTCAGCGGCTTCTGCGTGTAGACGTGCAGGCCGCGCCGCAGCGCCGCCATCGTGATCGAGCCGTGCATGTGGTCCGGCGTCGACACGTTGACCGAATTGAGAGTCTTCTCCTTGTCCAGCAGCTCGCGCCAGTCCTGGTAAACGCGGACGCCGGGGAACTTCTTCTTGACCTCGGCCGTGCGGGCGAGGTCGACGTCGGCGACCGCCACCAGCTTGAGGTGTTTGCTCCGGGTCAGGGAGTTGATGTCGGACCAGGCCATGCCGCCGGCGCCGAAGCTGGCGTGGTAGAGCGTTTCGGCCGGCGATTCGTGCGCGTGGGCGCGCAGCACCATCGGCGCGGCGAGCCCGGCGGCCGCGAGGCCCTTGAGGGCGGTACGGCGCGTGATGCGAAATGTCGTCATGTTCGTCTCTCCGCGATGGGCGTCACTTGGCCACGGTGCATTTCGACAGCTTGATCTGTTCCAGGACGACGCCGTCGCAGATGCCTTCCATCGCGATCATCTGCCCCGGTTTGAACTTGCCGACCTCCTCCATGGCCGACTCGTCGATGAAGCACTGCACGCTGCTCACGTTCAGGTCGCCGGGGGCACCGTCCTCGGGCAGGATTTGCACCGCGTAGCCGAGCAGCGGCGCCTTCTTGGCGGTGCCGAACTTGCCGGTCACTTTGAGGAACTTGCCCTTGTACTTGGTGTCGGCGCCGACGGCGTTCTCGGCGTACTCCTTGAGGAGGGTGCTGGCCTTCACGGCGAGGGCCGGCGCGGGCGCGGACTTCGTGGCCGGCGTCGTGGCCTTGCCGCAGCCGAGCGGACTCAGCGCCAGGACAAAGAAGGCCGCGGACGTAACGAGACGAATCATGGAGCGTTTCTCCGGTTCGGGCGAGGAAGTCATTATCTCTCGTGAGGCGGGTTTCGTCGAGGCAGTGTAACACAGGCGACGCCCCCCAACGAGCCGCATTCCACCGAGATCGCGGTTGCGTGCCGCCGCCCGTCGGCTACACTGAAAGGGCCTCCCCGCCCTCCTGCCTCAGCGCCTCCCGCCGCCTCGGAGACCCCGCCATGCTCACGCTCTTCGGCCCGCGCGGCCGCTTCTGCGACGGCCTGTCGCGACGCTCTTTCCTGACCGTCGGCGGCCTGGCCGTGGGCGGCCTCACCCTGCCGTCGCTCCTGCAAGCCGAACAGCAAAGCGGCGTCCGCCGGTCGCACAAGTCCGTCATCATGGTCTACCTGTCCGGCGGCCTCGCCCACCAGGACACCTTCGACCTCAAGCCGAACGCCCCGCCGGAGATCCGCGGCGAGTTCAAGCCGATCGCCACGAAAGTGCCGGGAATCCAGGTCGGCGAGCTGCTGCCGAAGACCGCCGCCGTCATGGACCGCGTCGCCCTCGTCCGCTCTCTGCAGGGCCTCATCGACGAACATTCGAGCTGGCAGAACCTCGCCGGCGTGCCGATGGGCGTCGGCAAGCGCGACGGCCGGCCGAACTTCGGCTCGGTCGTGGCGAAGGTGCAGGGGGCCGTCGACCCGCTGGTGCCGCCGTTCGTCGACCTGTTCCCGACGATGCAGCACAAGCCGTACAACATCCCCGGCCCCGGCACCCTCGGCCGCGCCTGCGCCGGCGTCAAGGTGGACGGCGAGGACGTCGCCGTGATGACGTTGCGCGGCGTGTCGTCCGACCAACTCTCGGACCGCCGCAAGCTCTTGGACCGCTTCGACGCCTTCCGCCGCGCCGCCGACAGCGCCGAAGTGAGCGGCATGAACGGCCTCTACCGCCGCGCCTTCGACGTGCTGACGTCGAGCAAGCTCGTCGAGGCGCTGAACGTCGAGCGCGAGCCGGCGCCGCTGCGGGCGCGCTACGGACGCGGCTCGTCGAAGCACCTCGGCGACGGGGCGCCGATGTGGAACGACCAGCTGCTCATGGCCCGGCGCCTGGTCGAGGCGGGGGCGCGCGTGGTGACGGTCGCCTACGGCTTCTGGGACACGCACGGTAACAATTTCAAGTACCTGCGCCAGCACCTGCCGCTGTTCGACCAGGGCGTGTCGGCGCTGGTCGAGGACATTTACGCCCGCGGAATGGACCGCGACGTGACGGTGGTGGTGTGGGGCGAGTTCGGCCGCACGCCGAAGATCAACAAGGACGCCGGCCGCGACCACTGGGCGCGCGTCAACAGCGCGCTCCTGTGCGGCGGCGGCATGCGCGTGGGCCAGGTGATCGGCTCGAGCGACGCGACGGGGGCGGTCCCGAAGGACCAGCCGGTCCACTACCAGGACGTGCTGGCGACGGTGTATCATAACCTCGGCATCAACCCGCACGCGCTGGTCGAGGACGTCGCGGGGCGGCCGGCGCCGATCCTGCCGTCGACGGCCCAGCCGATTCAGAAGCTGATCTGACGGGCGGGGAGGTCGTTGCCGACGGTACGGTACGACGGCGATCACCACGCGATCCCGGAGGTGTCGGATGACGCATCAACTCACGCTCGAAATTCCGGACGAGGTTTATCGGCCACTCCTGGAAAAGGCCAGGGCGGCGGGCCAATCCGTCGAGGCGGTCGTGCAAAGCTGCCTGGTCACTCTGCTCGAGGGCGCGGCTCCCTCCCCGCCGGCCGAGAACTCGGCGCCGGGCAGTCGGCTCCGGCGCCGGGCGGGCGCCTTCGACTCCGGGCTGACCGACCTGGCGGCGCGGCACCACGACCACCTGGGGCAGGCCCTCCACGACGCGCTGCGAGGAAAACAGGATGATTGGCGGAGGGACGAACCATGCCGATCCACGACTGGACCCGCGTCAAAGCCGGAACGTTCCACCATTTTCATCAGCGATGGATCGGCGCCCTCGGGGACGCCCTGAACACCGGATTGCTCCCGCCGGGGTACTTCGCCCTGGCCGAGCAGAAGACGGGCGGGCCGGAGCCGGACGTCGTCACGCTCCGATTGCCCGACCGCCCGGCACCCAACTCCGGACCCGGCGGGACGGCCGTGACGACCTTGCCGCCGAAGACGCGGTTCCGGGTCGAAGCCGACGCCGCGAATTACGCCCGGCGCGCGGATCGCCTCACGGTGCGGCTCGACGACGGGGACGTGGTCGCGGTGATCGAGATCGTATCGCCGGGCAACAAGGACAGCCGACACGCGATCCGGGCGTTCGCCCGCAAGGCGGCCGAATTTCTGCACGCCGGCATCAACCTGCTCGTCGTCGACCTGTTCCCGCCGAACCGACGGAACCCTCATGGGATCCACAAAGTCCTCTGGGACCGCGTCCGGGACGAGCCGTTCGCGTTACCGCCGGACAACCCGCTGACCCTGGCGGCCTACTCGGCCGGCGCCAAGACGGTCGCCTACGTCGAACCCGTCGCGGTCGGCGACCCGCTCTGTGACATGCCGCTTTTCCTCACGCCGGACCACTACGTGCCGTGCCCGCTGGAAGCGACTTATCAGACGACCTGGGGCGTCTTTCCCGCCGCCCTCAAGGGGCTTCTCGAACCGCCGTGAGGGGGGGTTCTCTGAAGGTGTGGCTTTCCGACTTCACTCCAGCCCGAGTTGCAGCCGCGCCGCCTCGGACATGCGGTCCGGCGTCCACGGCGGATCCCAGACGACCTCGACCTTCGCCGCCGTCACGCCGGGCAAGTCGCGCACCTTGCGCTCGACCTCCGGCGGCAGCGACCCGGCGGCCGGGCACGCCGGCGACGTCAGCGTCATGCGCACCGTCACCGCGTTCGCCTCGCTCACCAGGATCTCGTAGATCAGCCCTAGCTCATGGATGTTGACCGGGATTTCCGGGTCGTAGCAGGTCTTGAGCGCGTCGACGACGCGCTCCTGGAGCGTGCCTGTCTCTTCGGCGTTCGTCGTTTCCATCGGCCCTCTCCTGATTCCGAATTACGCGGCCCGCCCCGCCAGCGCGGCGGCCAGGGCGCGCACGCGCTGCACCATCGACGCCAACCCGTTACGCCGGCCGAGCGTCAAGTTCTTGTCCAACCCCAGCCGCCCCAGGAAGCCTTCCACGTCGAAGGCGAGGATGTCGGCCGCGCGGTGCCCGGAGTAGACGCGCTGCAGTAGGGCGATCAGGCCGCGCACCACCTCCGCGTCGCTGTCGGCGAGGAATTCGAGCACGTCGTCGCTTCCCGGCTTTTTGCGGGCGGAAATGTGGACGGTACTCTGGCAGCCATAGACGCGGTTCGCCTCGGTCTTCAGCGCCGCCGGCATCGGCGGCAGCTTGCGGCCGATGCCGATGATTTCCTCGTAGCGCTGGCCCCAGTCTTCGAGGAACTCGAAGGTCGCCGCCAGCTTTTCCGCGGCGGCGTCGGGGGAGGCCGCGTAGGGCTTCGGGTAGGCCGGCTCCGGGGCCGTGGACACCGCCGGCTTCGCCCGCGCCGCCGCCTCGGCAACGATCTTCCGCAGCACCGCGGCGAAGTGATCGATCTCCTCCGTCGTGTTGTACATGGCGAGGGACACGCGCGCCGTGCCGGGGATGCCGAAGCGGTCCATCACCGGCTGGCAGCAGTGGTGCCCGGTCCGCACGGCGACGCCTTCCAGGTCGAGCTTCGTGCCGACGTCCAGCGCCGACAGCGGCGGACTTTCGACGAGGAACGAGACGACGCCGGCCTTGTGCGCCGCCGTGCCGAGGAGGCGCACGCCGGGGATCTGCTTCAGCTTCTCGGTGGCGTGGCGCAGCAGTTTGTCCTCGTGGGCGGCGATGTTGTCCAGGCCGAGCGAGTCGACGTAGTCGACCGCCGCGCCGAGGCCGACGGCGCCGGCGATGTCGGGCGTGCCGGCCTCGAACTTGTTCGGCAACTCGGCGTAGGTCGTCTTCGCGAACGTCACCGAGGCGATCATGTCGCCGCCGCCCTGGTACGGCGGCATCGCCCGCAGGTGCTTTTCCTTGCCGTACAGGACGCCGATGCCGGTCGGCCCGTACAGCTTGTGGCCGCTCAGGGCGTAAAAGTCGCAATCGAGATCCTTGACATCCACATTCATGTGGGCGACGGCCTGCGCCCCGTCGATCATCACCGGGACGCCGCGCCGGTGCGCCGCCGCGACGACGCGCTTCACCGGGTTGACCGTCCCCAGTGAGTTGGAGACGTGGACCAGGGAGACCAGCTTCGTCCGCGGAGTCAGCAGCTTCTCGAACTCCTCGAAGACGATCTCGCCGCGCTCGTCGATGGGGATGACGCGCAGCGTCGCGCCCTTCTCGCCGCAGAGCATCTGCCAGGGGACGATGTTGGAGTGGTGCTCCATGTGCGAGACGACGACCTCGTCGCCGGCGCCGACGTTGGCGCGGCCGAAGGTCTGGGCCACGAGGTTGATCGCCTCCGTGGTGCCGCGCGTGAAGACGATCTCCTTCGGCGAGTCGGCGTTGAGGAAGCGCTGCACCTTGGAGCGCGCCTCCTCGTACTCCTGCGTGGCGAGCTGGCTGAGGAGGTGGACGGCGCGGTGGATGTTGGCGTTGTACAGCTCGTAGTAGCGGCCGATGGCGTCGATGACGGCGCGCGGCTTCTGCGTCGTCGCCGCGTTGTCGAAGTAGACGAGCGGGCGGCCGTGGACGGTGCGGTGCAGGATCGGGAAGTCGTCGCGGACCTTCCGCAGGTCGAACAGCGGCGGCAGCTTCTCGCGCGGCGGGCGCGGCCGTGCCTCCGTGGCGGGGACGATGCTCATACGGCCTCCTCCGCCGACGTGCGCGGCAGACCGCGCGCCGCCAGCAGCGATTCCTCGAGCCGGCGCCGCAGCGGCTCGACCTGCACCCGGCCGATGACGTCGTTGGCGAAGGCGAACGTCAACAGGGCGCGGGCCTCCGTCGAGCCGATGCCGCGCGAGCGCAGGTAGAAGAGCGCCTCGGGGTCGAGTTGCCCGACCGTCGCCCCGTGCGTGCATTTGACGTCGTCGGCGAAGATCTCCAGCTGCGGCATGGTGTCGATGACCGCCTCCTCGGAGAGGAGGAGAGTCTGATTCGTCTGCTTGGCGTCGGTCTTCTGGGCGTCCTGGTGGACGAAGATCTTGCCGTTGAAGACGCCGCGCGCCTTGCCGTCGAGGATGCCCTTGTACAACTCGTGGCTGGCGCAGTGCGGCATCGCGTGGTCGATGCGCGTGTGGTTGTCGACCAGCTGCTCGCCGGAGGCCAGGTACAGGCCGTTGAGGGTGCATTCGCAGCCCTCGCCGCCGACGTGGGCGTTGATGTCGTTGCGCGTCAGGCGGCCTCCGAAGGTGAGGGAGTGAGAGCGGAACTTGCTCGACCGACTCTGCTGCACCTGCGTGCGGGCTACGTGAAACGCGGTCCGGCTCTCGCGCTGGACCTTGTAATGATCGAGGATCGCGCCCTCGCCCAGGACGATCTCGGTCACGGCGTTGGTAAAGGTGACGTCCTCGCCGAGGCCGACGTAGCTCTCGATCAGAGTCGCCTGGCTGTTCGCCCCGGCGACGATGAGGTTGCGCGGGTGGCACACCGTCGCCTTGCCGGGCGACGTGGCGACGAAAACGAGATGAATCGGCTCCGTGACGGCCTGGCCGGGCGGCAGGGAGACGAAGGCGCCGTCCCGGAGAAACGCCGTATTCAGGGCGGTGAAGGGGTGGTCTTCGCCGTCGGCATAGCGGGCGAGGTGAGCCTCGACCTTGTCCGGGTGTTTCGCCAAAGCCTCGGCGAGGCTAGCGACGACGGCGCCGGCGGGCAGGGCGCTGAGCGAGGATAATTCGGGGGCGAAGTGGCCGTTGACGAAGACCAGGCGCGAGCAGGGGCCGGCTTCGAGGGCGGCGTGATCCAGCGCCTCGGCCGTGACGGCGGCGCCCGGCTCGGCGAGGGCGAAGGGGACGCGCGTCAGCGCGGCCAGCGGCGTAAAGCGCCATTCCTCGTCGTCGAGCGTCGGGAAGCCGACGGCGGCGAAGCGGTCGATGGCGCCCCGGCGCAACCGTCGGAGGGCGGGCTTGTCGCCGGCGCGGGACGGCTCGAAGCGGTCGAAGGCCGACAGGTAGACGTCTTTCTCTTCCATCAGTGCCGTCATGGGTACGGGATGTCTCCATCAAATCCGGCCGCTGGCGGCTTCGCACGAGCCAAGCCCCGAGCGGCGTTGTCACGCCTTCACCGGCTGCGGCCGCCTGGCCGCCTCCTCGGGGCTCCAACCGTACTGCTCGTAGCCCTTGGCCTCCAACTCCAGCGCCAGATCCTTGTCGCCCGTCTTGACGATCCGGCCGTTGACGAGGACGTGGACGAAGTCGGGCACGATGTGATTGAGCAATCGCTGGTAGTGCGTGATGACCAGGATGCCGCGCTCGTTGTTGCGCAGGGCGTTGACGCCGTCCGCCACGACGCGCAAGGCGTCGATGTCGAGGCCGGAGTCGGTCTCGTCGAGGACGGCGAGCTTCGGGTCGAGGACCGCCATCTGGAAGATCTCGTTTTTCTTCTTCTCGCCGCCGGAGAAGCCCTCGTTGACCGGGCGCTTGAGCAGGTCGTCGCTCATGTGGAGGATTTTCATCTTCTGGCGCACCAGCGCCAGGAAATCGGCGGCCTCCAACTCCTCCTCGCCGCGATGTTTGCGGATGCTGTTGAGCGCCGCGCGGAGGAAGTACATGTTGTTGACGCCGGGGATCTCGACGGGGTACTGGAAGGCGAGGAACAGGCCCTCGCGGGCGCGCTCCTCGGGGTCCATCTCCAGCAGGTCTTTGCCGTTGAAGTTGACGTCGCCCTCGGTGACGTCGTAGGCGTCGCGGCCGGCGAGGACGCCGGCGAGGGTGCTCTTGCCGGAGCCGTTCGGCCCCATGATGGCGTGGACCTCGCCCGGCTTGATCTTCAGCGTGATGCCGCGCAGGATCTCTTTATCGTCGACCTTCGCGTGCAGGTTGAAAATGGTCAGCATGGCCTTGGCTCTCATCCTTTGTTCTTCATCAGACCTGTTCGACCTGCCAGACTTTCACGCGGCAGTCGTCGGGCGACACCGAGAACGTGACCGCTAGTGGTGCGTCGGCGTAGATCCGATCATCGCCGACGACCTGTCCGAGATTCTCGGGGCGCCGCTCCAGGGCTCGGTCGATGCGGTGCGCGGCGTCCCGGACCGCAGGCCGGTCCGCGGCATTCATCCATATATCCGCGAGATCATTCTGCGCGTTCCTCGTCCACGTCACCATGTACTTCATTGCCGGCTCTCCAGCGAGTTCAAGTGTTCCATCACCTGATCGATGGTGAAGCCCTCCTGATCGGTCGACTTTCGCCGCTTCAACTCGTCCAGGTCGAAAAGCTTCCTGGCGCGCTCGTACAGTTCCTCCTCCGTCTCCTTGCGCGGCTCGAAGGTGCCGAGCAACCGGCCGTCGGCGCCGCGGATCTCGGTCTTCTCCCGCGCCTGCCCGAGGAAGGACTGTACGGCTTCGTTGGCAATCAGAGTCGTCATGTCGAACCTCCTCGCGTCGAGAATTCCGTAGGGTCTATCCTCTTCTTGGCGCTTCGCGATGTCAGCCGATCCCCCGGAGACAGCTACGGATCGGCGAGCAGTTCTGCCTTAACGTCGGCGAGCCGGACGGACGGGCCTTGGCGACGTTCCTCGATCATGCGCCAGAACTCGGGAGACGTCTCCAATTCCGCGTCTTCCGCGTCTTTGTGTTCGAGACCGAGGTCCGTCGGCCGGATTTCGTGTGCCATATCGTTCGCGATCCTCGGTGCGGCGACCGCTAAGCCGCGAGCGGCTAGCCGACGCTCCCTTCCAGGCTCACGCCGAGCAGCTTCTGCGCCTCGACGGCGAACTCCATCGGCAGGTTCAAAAACACCTGCTTGCAGAACCCGTTCACGATCATGTTCACGGCGTCCTCCGCCGACAACCCGCGCTGCTTGCAGTAGAAGATCTGGTCTTCGCCGATCTTCGACGTCGACGCCTCGTGCTCCACGCGCCCCGACGGGTTGCGTACCTCGATGTACGGGAACGTGTGCGCCCCGCAGCGGTCGCCGAGCAAGAGCGAATCGCACTGCGAGTAGTTGCGGGCGTTGTCGGCGCCCTTCATGATCTTCACCAGCCCACGATAGGTATTCTGCCCGTTGCCGGCCGAGATGCCCTTCGACACGATGGTGCTGCTGGTGTTCTTGCCGATGTGGATCATCTTGGTGCCGGTGTCGGCCTGCTGGTAATGGTTGGTCAGCGCGACCGAATAGAACTCGCCGACCGAGTTGTCGCCCAGCAGCACGCAGGACGGGTACTTCCCGGTGATCGCCGAACCGGTCTCGACCTGGGTCCAGCTGATGCGCGAATTCACGCCCTTGCACAGGCCGCGCTTGGTGACGAAGTTGTAGATGCCGCCCACGCCGTTCTCGTCGCCGGCGTACCAGTTCTGCACGGTCGAGTACTTGATCTCAGCGTCGTCTGCTGCCACCAGCTCGACGACCGCGGCATGCAGCTGGTTCGAGCTGAACTGGGGCGCCGTGCAGCCCTCGAGGTAGCTGACGTGGCTGCC
>JBBROG010000081.1:0-30406 GCA_038229635.1 Gemmatales bacterium | reverse complement strand
CGCTACGCGGAAGAGGAGAGGCGAACACCGCGGCGCAGGCGCGCGGCCAGGTCGAGCGGGCGCTGGCCTTGCTGGAGAGTACGCCCGAGGAAACCCTCAAGGCACGGGCCACGACGCTGCTGGCCGAACTGGAGGACGAGGAGAAGGACGGGCGCTTGCTCCGACGCCTGGACGAGGCAAGCCTGGCCGGCGCGGAGATCGATGACAGCAAGCGTTTTTTGGCTGTGGAGCGTGCGGTGCCGGGGTATCGTGAGGCGTTCCGGGAACGCGGCTGGTCAGTGGGCCAGGACGACGTGACGGCACTGGCGAAGCAACTCGCCCGGAGATCCCCCGCCGTCCGGTCGGCCGTGGTCGCGTTGCTGGACGACTGGATTCGCATCGCCCCTCAGGTGAATGAGCCGCACCGGGCGTGGTTGATACGTCTGGTGGACGAGGTGGATCCGTCGGGTTGGGCGTTCCAGGTGCGCCGCGCGGCGGCCCTGGGTAGGCCCGAGCGCCGCCCGGCGCGGGAGAAGCTGGCCGAGCAAGCCGAAGTCGCGGTGCTTCCGCCGGCAGCGCTGAAGATGCTGGCGGCTCGATTGAACTACGAGCAATTGGGGGCGAGTGCGCTGGGTCTTCTGCGCCGCGCCCGGCAGGAATATCCTGGGGACTACTGGCTCAACCATGACCTGGGGATGACGTTGTTAAAAGAGGAAGGGACTGGTGAGGAGGGCCTGCGCTATCTCACGGCGGCGGCAGCCCTGCAACCCGACAGCCCCGGGACCCACTACAACCTCGGCTTTGCCCTGGCGGAGAAAAGGAAGTGGGACGACGCCATTGCCTCCTACCAGAAGGCCGTCGCCCTCGATCCCAAGCTTGCCCCGGCCCACACCAACCTCGGCACAGCCCTGGCAGAGAAGGGAAAGTGGGACGAGGCCATCGCCTGCTACCGGAAAGCCATCACCTTCGAACCCACGCTTGTCCCGGCCCACGGCAATCTAGGACTGGCGTTGTTGCAGCAAGGCCGATTCGCGCAGGCTGAGGCGAGTACCCGGCGCGCCCTCGACCTGCTGCCGCCTGGACACCCCCTGCGCCTGACCTATTCTCATCAACTCCAGAAGTGCCAGAGTGGGCTGGAACTCGAGAAGAAGCTGCCCGACGTCCTCTCCGGTAAGCTGCCTGCAAGCGCCGCCGAGCGTATCCACTTCGCCGAACTCTGCACCACGACCCGGCGTTACCCGGCCGGCGCCCGCCTGTGCGCCGAGGCGTTCCAGGCCCACGCCACGCTGGCCGACGACCTCAAGGCCGGCCATCGCTACAACGCCGCCTGTCTCGCCGCGCTGGCGAGCCGTGGCGAGGGCCGCGACGCGGACAAGCTCGACGACAAGGAACGCCTGCGCCTGCGCCGGCAGGCCGTGGAATGGCTGCGCGCCGACCTGGCCGCGTGGGGCAAGCACGCCGGCCGGGCTCAGGTTCTCCAGACGATGGCGCACTGGCAGCGTGACACGGACCTGAGCGGCCTCCGCGACAAAAACGCCGTCGCCAAACTGACCCGGAGGAGCGCGAGACGTACGAGAAGCTCTGGGCTGACGTCGCGGCCTTGCTCAAGGGCGCGAATATAGAGGACTGATTCCCCCAGCTCGTCTCAGGGCCGAGGCCGCCTCCGGGATTCGCCTCGCGAACCGGCGGCGGGCCGTCCAGAATTCCCGCGCGGGCGGAGAAATAAACACTGAGGCCTATCCGCCTCCTTTGACGGGGTGAAGGCGAAACATCGAGCGGGCCGCGACGTCCGCCGGTACGCTGCGACGATCGTTAACACCAAGTATTCCTCCGCCGTCTGGGATGACGGGCGGGGAGGTCTTTTCCCAGGCCGCCCTCTTCAAGGGGCTTTCCTGGCCGCAGGCGGCGGGGTGACCGTCCCGCCGGCGTGGGGACGTTCGACCGGCTCGCCGGCTTTCACCAACAACACTTCGGCCTTTGGGACTTCTCCCCGGCACTCGTCAAAGAGGGGGAGCATCTCTGGCGTGCCGTTAGGCCGGGGCAGCCTCACCTTGAACTCCTGCCAGAGTGGCACAACGGGTTGGGGGTGACAGGCGATGAGCAGGAGGCCGCGTCGGGAACGCGTCAGCGGTCCGCCGACGAGTTCTTGATCAAAATGGGCGCTTCCCGTCCCCTTTTCCGCTAGTCCCCTTTTCCGCTCCGCGAAGCGCGACACCGTCTGGTCCGACAGGCGGTGCGGCTCATCTCTGGCTCTCCTGCGGATACTCGTACTCGTGGGCGTGCGTCAGGATGGGGCTGGCGAAATAACCAGTCCGGCGCTGGGCCTCGGCGGCCCAGGCCGCATCTTCCTTGGTCCAGACGGGTTGGTGAAGGTACATGACCTCCAGCGAGAAGTCGGCCTCGGTGTTCGCTCGCTGGCCATGACGCGAACGACCTGCTCAAGGTCGCCCAGGGTCACCCCAGGCTGCAAGTAACCCTCCCTGAACTCCTGGCTCAACAGCTCGATGATCCGGTCCCAGGCGCAGCTCGGCTGGTCCGCCTCTTTCTTGGCCAGGTATTCTGCCTGTTGGGAGAAGCCCGCCCAGCAGGTGTCGTCCGCGATGAGCAGGTCGCAGTGGCCCGGGAAGGTGCGGTTCTCGCCGAGATACAGCGCCAGAACGTCCTCGTCCGCGCCGACGATGCCGGTTGGCCTCCCTGCAAAAGCCTCCTTGTCGGTGAGGTACTGGACGAAGTCGGTGATCGTGTCCAGTTCGCCGAGGACGATGTCGAGCGAGCGTTCGTCGAAGACGTGGACGAAGCCCTTGCCGAAGTCGCCCTGGCTGACGGATCCCTCCCGCTTGCCGCCCAGCGCCACCGCGCTGCCCGCGTTTCCACGGACGGAACGCCGCGCCAATGGAAGGTTGTTGGGCTGACCTCAGTGCGGATGGGCCTCATCCACGTTCTCGAAAAGACTATTCCTTCCGAGGGGGGGCACAACCGAGATTCCAACGGCCTCCCGCCCGGGAATGTAACAGAACCAGTGGGAACGTGTATCAGGAACACAAGGGCGAACACGTCCCTCGGATTCGGCGAGTGGCAGCAGGAAGTCATTCTCCCGCCGTCCTCACGCCGCGCCGCGGGTCCACCTGGCAGCGCCGTCGCCCATAAGCCCCAGGCCGATCACGGCGCCTGGGATGACCATTATCGCTTCGCGGTCGTAGGTGGCGACCGGCACCCGCCTGGTGACCGTCACGCTGACGGCGTGCAGGTCGTTGCGGCCCTCGGTCCGGTCGTTGGTGTAGCCGCCTTCCCAGACCGCCACGAACAATTCGCCGCACGAAGCCGGTGGCTTGCCGGGGAGCGGCATCACGTCGCACTGCGATTCGTCAAGGTCCAGGCGGAACCGCAGTTCGTCGCGGACTCCAAGGGCTAAAGCTCTCTGGCTCAATTTTTACCGTAACCGTTCACCCTTGCGGAAGTAGTCTGGGGCCAGGTTGTCCCGTGCGGTGAGCGACGAGGGCCTCATGCAGGTAGCTCAACACACTCTGGTTTTGCAGGCGGCGCGTTTGCACCACCGTCAAGATCCGCTCCACGAAGCGGCACCCGGCCACACTCCAACTGCCAAAGCTCCGCTTGCGCCACCGCACCGCCCGACGCAACAGCCGCTCCATCCGGTTGTTCGTCGGCTCCACGTCCGCCGTCCTCACGAACGTCCACAAGGCGTCCTCGATCCGCAGCAGGTTCTCGCAAAACGCCTCCACCGACGGATCGTCCCCGCACAACCCTTCGACCAACACCCGGCTCATCCGCCGCTCGATCGGGGCCAACGCCGCCTGGAGGTGCTCCCGCGTGCCACGGCCGTTCGGGATCGCCGGGTCCGGCGGCGGCAGGGAGTGCGGCGTGGCAGCGTTCGCAGTGCACGGGGACGAACGTCGTGACCGTCGTCACGCGCTCGGGCGGCAGGAGTTTCTTGAGGTGGGGCGGATGTCCGGGTTGCCCTCCGGGCCGGCGTTGGGACTTCTTCTTGCGGACCGGGGGGGGGGCCTGGGGCGGGTTGGCCGAGGGCGGCAAGGAGGAATTGGAGGCGTTGGTGCCGAGGCGGGCCTCGAGGCCGCGGACGCGGACAACGAGTTCCGCGACCTGGCGTTGCAGGTCGGCGATGACCGCGTCGCGGTCACGGCACCCAAGGCAGAGCGGCTCGGACATCCAGAAAAGATAGCGAGAACGGCCGAGTGGCAAGACGAACATCCGTCAACTGGGTGAACGGTTACGAAAAATGTACGATCCAGTCATCCAGACATGCGCGGACTCGGTACAAGTGAACTGCGCCGTGGATGCCGGAAGAAACGGGACGTAGTCCTGAGGTGCTGCCTTCACGCGGCTCATCAGTTCTACTGTGCGACTTTGTTTCTTCGCGGTTTCGGTCGCGGTCGGGGGCGCCGCGGCGGGAATTCTCCCGTGGCCCGATGCCAATGGTGGAGGCGTGCCTCCTCGTTACGCCGCAGCACGCGGCTGACCACCGCGGCGATCCGCGCGAGGCCCGGCGCCGGGTCGCGCAGCAGTTCCGTGAAGATCGCCCGCACCTGCGGCACCGTTACCGCCGGCGTTTTTTCCCCCCAGCCGCAGTCGCTCCCCTTGCAGGAACCACAACGCTAGCAGGGACCGCGTCATGTGGTGGTGCCAGCCCGTCCAACTCCGCACCTCGTAGTGCCCCAACCCCACCTCCTGGTTCCCCTCCCCCAGCAACTCCTCGACCCGGTGACGCGACCCATGCACACGCGTCAGTTCCGCGCGCTTCGCCGCGCGGGCATTGCTCAAGGCGTACCACGTCCGCGGCTTCTTCTCGCACGTCCGGATCACCACCAGGCGCTCGCTCGGCCCCACCCGTCCGTCCTCCTCCTTCGTCTGGACGGTTGCCAGCAAGACCCGCGCCGTCAGCGGTCCTTTCTCCCCGTCGCGGACCTTCACCGTCCGCCACCGCCCGGCCGGCTGACGCGCCACCCAACGGTCCACCCGCTCGAACAGCGGCCGCCGCTCCCGGCCACCCGGCCGCGACGCCGGCCGCCGCTCGGACACGTCGCGCGCCAACGTGTTGCAGGGCACGTCCAGCAGGTAACGCAGTTGTCGCAGCCGCAACTGGCCCCGCAGTTCGCTACAACGGCCGAACTCGTCATCCGCGGTCACCCAGGTGCCCGGCACGTCGCCGCGGGCCTTGTCGAGCAGCGCCAGCCCGATCCGCCACTTCTCCCGGAACGCCACGTCGGTCGGCACGTACGTCCTGTCGCGCCGCCGCGGATCGGCCGCCCAGTCCTGGGGAAGGTAAAGACGGGCGTCGAGCAGGGCCTTGCCGCGCGGGGCGGCATAGGCCAGGAAGACGCCGACCTGGCAGTTGTCGACCTTGCCCAACCGCCCGCACCCCTGCCGGGCCACGCCACAGGACGCCTCGCCTTTCTTGGGAAACCCCGACCCGTCGAGGACGAAGACGGCGTCCTCGTCGCCCAACTCCTCGGCGACGTGACGGCGCAGTTCGCCTTTGACCGCGTCGTCGTCCCACTGGCCGGCGCCGACGAACAGTTGCAAGGGCCGTCGCTTGAGGCCGGCCTGGGTGGCGATCGGCTCGGTGGTCTTACGCTGCAGGCCGGTGAGCTTGCCCTTGAGCACGGCGCGGGCGTGGTCCCTCTGCTCCTTGCGGTAGAAGAGGGGGAGGTAACGTTGGAGGAAGTCTTCCAGGCGTCCGGCGCAGGGGCGGAGGTCCTCGGGGTCGAGTTGGGCATCGCCGAGCAAGGGCTGGGCGTCGGGGTGGTCAAGCAGGTCCATGGCGGCCTCCCAAAGGTGTACCGCCGTCAAGCTAGCCGCGACGTCAGCCGTCGGCTAGGATAAAATCGCACAGTAGAATTAGCGAGCTGGACGGGGCTCTCATCTTCCTTCGCGCCGGGCAGATGGGCGACCAGCACGTCGAGAAGATCGTGTCGAAGCTCAAGCCGATCTTTGAAGGCCGCTGGGCGGGCCGTATCTGGGTCATCCTCACGTATTTCGACGCCCTGACCGGAACCCACTTCGCCGGCACGGAGACCTGGTTCGACACCGTCGGCCGGTTTCTGAAGAAGCATGACATCAGCCCGAAGAACCTCAGCATCGTCTCGAATGAGGTCCACAAGCTGATCGGGCAGGCGAGCAGTCCGGAGGAACGCGAGCAGGCGGCGCGGTTCAAGCTCGGCCGCCCCGCGGATGACCCGGTCTTCGCCCGCTATCCGGACTTTCAGGCCGGCGTCGCCGAGGTCTATCGCGACGGCGGCCGGGCGGGGCAACGGGGAGCGAGGCGACGACCATGCACATTGACATCACCCTGCCCCAGACCTTTCAGCGGGCCGGCGAGGTCTCGTTCGACGATACCTACCCGACAAATCTCAGTCCGACGGCCGTCCCCTCGGGCGAGTACGGTCTGATGCTCTACTGGCCGAGGAAACAGGACTGGCTGCGCGTCCGGGCCGTCCTCGAAACGGCGCCGCGCCGCGACTTCCGAACGGACGAGGCCGGCGCCGGCCTCGTCTGCCGCAAATTCGGCACGACCCCCGAAAAGATCCGCCCCGTCGGCCAGGAGAATTTCTTCAAGGACAACCTCTTCTGCGTCCTCGACGTGGCCCGGAATATTCCCATCGCTTTGGAGATCGGTATTGACACCGACTCGCGCCGCTTTCTCGAGGCGGTCAAGAAGCACGGGCGCGCCCTCGACAGCCGGCCCGAGCCGGACCGCGAGCTGGTCCTGCGGGTCGCGGTCTTCGCCTTCGACGCCGGCGGCGGCACGCTGCTGAGTGAGAAGGGCGAGGTGGTCGTGACGCTCCGGCCGTTGCGGCCGCTGCCGGCCTACGAGGGCCACGTCGCCCTCGACCTCGGCAACACGTCCAGCTCCATAGTCTGCCTGCCGCGCGGCTACGACTCGACGCGCTACCTGCGCGTCCTTCGCGCCGAGGGTAAGCGCGGCCGGCTGGAGCCTGACGCGGCGCCGCCGGAGTCGCACGTCCGCATCGACGAGATCCTGAGCTGGCGTCTGCCCGAGGGGAAGGCGGCGCCGCCGGCCGGAGACACCCGCCTCTTCCCGAGTCGACCGTATGACGACATGCCACAGGCGGTCCGCTGGGTCATCGGCAAGGAGGCGGCGACCGGCCTGGACGGCCTCGTCGTCGGGGCCAAGCGCCTGGTCGCGGGGCCGCAGGCCGAAACCCCCCTGAAGCTGAAGGTGCAGCACAACCGACAAGACCACGACCCGCCGGACATCCAGTCGGAATGGGTCGACGTCCTCGGCCGCGTCCCGGCCGAGTTGCTCGCCTGCCGCCTGCTCCAGCAGTTCAGCCGCTCCACCCTCGAACGAAACGGCCCGCCCGCCGGCTGGCCGCGCCACCTGGCGCTCACCTACCCGACGACGTTTGCCCCCCGCGAGATCGACCGTTTGCGCCGGGCCGTTCACCGCGCCTGGCTCCGCTTGCACTTCAAACGTCAGCAGGCGCCGCAGGACCCGGCCGCGGCCGCGCCCGCCGGGAGCGACGTCGAGGTAGATCGGCTGGCGGACCGGCTTCAGAAGCGCCTCGAGCGCCGGCCGGGCGGGGCGGCCGAGAACGATTCGATACCGAGTTGAGCGAGTGCCTGCCCTACGAGGTCGGCTACAAGAATCGGCAGATCAACAACCACGTCATCCTGTTCCCGCAGCAGGAGCGCTACGACAGCCTGGGCGAGCGCCCGGTGCCGTTTGTCGCCCTGCGTGAGGGGGCCGGAGGAGCCGGCCGGACGACGCCTCCCGCCACGGACTTTACGCTCTGGCGTCGCTTCCCCGGCGACGGCGACGGGGCCCATCCCAAGGACGGCGAGCCGCCGGACCCGGAGCGCGGCTGGATCAAGTACGCTACCTACCGCTTCGCCGACGGCATCCGGGGTGACCTGATCGTCTCTTACAACGCCGAGAAGCACGAGTTCGTCGTCAAGGCGGGCGGCGTGCCGGGGAAGCTGGTCGACGAGGGGCCGGACGACGATTACCGGGCTCCGTCGCAACGCGGGGATTGGTGAATTGACGGAGGGCTCATGGTGTCCATCTCGCCCCACGAAGACGCGGCGCGGTCGCAGCGGTTGGCGTCGGTCTGCCGCGAGTTCGCCGGGCGGCTCGAGGCGGCGGGCGCGCCCGCGGCCCTGGCCGCCGAGCTGCGCCGTCTCGCCGAGGCGGCCGCCGGAGTCGTCCGCCAGGACGGCCTCACGCCCGCCGAGGATCGTCTTCGTCTCTGGACCCGGGCGGCGCTCCCCGTGGCCGAGTGGCTGCGCGGCGCGGCACGGCAGCAGTGGGCCGACCTGCGCGACGCCTGCCGCGCCCAACTGAGCCGGCCGGGCGCGGAGCGACACCGCGGCCTCCGCTTCTTCGCACGGGCGCGGGAAACCGAGATCAACGCCGGGACCGCCGGCCTGCTACAGCGCTGCCATGACGCCCTCGATGCCCTTGTGAGGGCGGCGCCGGGCGAAGGCGTCGAGGCGCTGCTGGAAGACCTCGCGGCCGCCGCCGCGCTGCCTCGCCACTGGCCGCCGCTCGTCCTGGCCCGTCTCGCGGCGGATCTTGGCCCGAGCGGAGAAACTTTGCTGAAGCGCCTGGCCGACGAGGCCGCGAAGGGGGCGTCCGCCGCCGACCTGTCGGAAGACGACATGGCCCGGCTCGTCCTGGTGCGGATGACGGCCGAGGCGGCCTCGGCCCTCGACGAGGTGGAACAGCGTCACGCCCTGGCCGGAGCCCTCCTGGGGCTCTTGAAGGGATACGGACCCGCAACTGAGCCGCGCGGCCCGGAACCGTTCGCGTCACCGGCCGCCGCGCCGCCGAACCGCTGGGCCGGCCTGCCCTCGCCGCCGGCCTTTGACACCGACGGCGGGCAAAGGTGCTCTCCCCCCGCGCGCTGGCACACCCTTTCCTCGAGCGCCGATGCCGCCGGCGTCGAGAGGGCGCGTGACGAGTTCCAGTCGTGGCTGGCCTCCGAAGGAGGGGAATGGTTCGACCGCGTCGCCCGCGGCACGGCCGCGGGTGAGACGGCCGCGCGGGCCTGGCTCGCCGCCCTGGTCGAGGAAAAGTGGTGTCGCTGTTTTCCCGACCCGACCGCCGGAGGGACGACGGCCTGGCCCGCGGACCAGGCGTTTCCCGGAGGGGTAAACTGGGAGTTTGATCCCGCGGCACCCGGCACGGTGCTGCACGTCGCTCGTTATGCCGAGACGCCGGAAGCCGCACGACTCACTCTCAGCCAGGGGCCGCGCGGAGCCAACCCGGCTCTCGATGCCGCCGACGACGCCCTCGTCGCGGCCGGGGCGGTCGGCAACGAGGCCCTGACGACGGCGGCCCAGAGCCTGCTCGACCGCACGCGCCGGGCGCTTCTCTCCGGCGAGAGGGAAGACGTGGCGAATCGGCTGGAAGAGGTCCTCGACGCGCTCGTCCCGGCCTCCGCGGCCTCGCGGACCCAGTCGGCCGCGCTCGAGGAAATGCTCGGCGCCCTGCGCGCCTGGGCGGCGGCGCACGAACTGGAAGTGTTGCCGCGCCGTTGGTCCTTTGTCTCTCCGCCGACGCGCGACCTGCTGTCGCCGGAGGAGTTAGTCGGGGCCAGCCACGTCTTCCGGCGGAACGACCCGAAGGGGAGCGTCTGCCGTGTCCGCGCCTTCGGATTGGCCCGGAAGGAGCGAGAAATACTGCGGCCCTGTGTCGTAATCCTTTCGGCGGGGCCTGCGCCGGCCGGTCTGGCGGAACTGGAGGCGATGGTGAAGGCACCAGCCCACCCGGCGGAGGAGCAACTGCAACAGCGGTTGCGCGGCTGGTGCGAGGCGGCCCTGGAGGGGACGCTCGACGTGGTGGCGGTGCAACTCTTTGTCGACTTCTGAGGGAGCCTGGGGGAGCCGTTGCGCGAGACGGCCCCGGAGCGAGCTGCCCGCTTCGCCGACCAGCTGGCCGCGATCTTGGCCCAGGAATTGGGCATAAAGACGTTCCTGCCCAAGCAATTCCAGGACTGCCCGAACGGGTGGCTGGAACTGGCGCCCGGCCGCGGCGTGGTGACCGGACGGGTGCGCCGCGTGCTGCGTCCCGGTCTTCAGGACAGTCAGGGCCGGTTGCGCGTGCCGGCCCTGGTCGATGTGGAGTAGCCTCATGACACCCTCGACGCCAACGCCCCGTCCGTTCACGCCTCCGCCCTTCCCCGCCGGCGCCATGCTCGCCGCCGGCGGCCTCATCGCGGCCGGCGGCGTTCTTCTCGGGCTGCTGACCAGTCCGGGAACGGAGGCGCCGTGGGGTATGCTCCTGCATCCGCTCGCCGGTCTCGGCCACGGTCTGTTCGCCGCGGGCTTCGCCGGCCTCGTCTTCGAGGCCCGCCGCCCGGGCGATTCGGTTGGCTCGGACGGCCGGAAACGCGAGCAGGAGGACGGCGAGAAGGAACCCGCCAAAAACGGCCGCGATCCCCATTTCGACTGGAACCTCTTCACTTCGGGGACGTTCTTGCTATGCGTTCTCCTGGCGATCATTATGCTCGTCCTGCTCATCAAGACGGCTTCTGCCCAGGCCGGTGCCCAGGCCGGTGCCCAGGAGGCGGCCAGGAGGGCTGCCGACGCCGCCGATCAGACCGCGGCTTTGACAAAGCGGGTCGATGAGCTGGCCAGTAGGCCCGCGGCCGCCCCCGGTTCCCGGGCGCCCGCGCCGGTGCTGCCGCCCGACCTCACGGAAAAGATCGAGGGCATGCAGGCCGCGTTCAAGAAACTCCAGGATGCGGCGGCCAAACTCGACGAAAACCTGGCCCTGACCGGCGCCGTCAACAAGGTCGCCGCGGCGGTCCAGGAACTGATTAGCAAGAGGGACGCGCTGCCGGGCAACGGCACGAGCAAGTCGGGAGGCCAACTCGATGACGTGAGCATGAATAAGATCGCGGCGACGGTCCACCTAAGACTCGTGCCTCTACTGGCAGACCTGAAGAAGGATTCGCCCCGAGCCGACCCCCCGGCCGAACGTCGTGCCGTGCGGGACGCCCTGCGGGAGGTGCTGGCAGCCAAGGAAATCCAGGACCAGTTGGCCGACGCGGTCCTGACGCGGTGGAAGAAGGACGGGTCAAATTCCAAAGATATTGAGACTATCCTGAAAAAGAGGCTCGACGAGTTGGAGAAGCTGATCGAGAAGGCCGCGAACAGCGCCGCGGCCCCGACGGAGGCCGAGGACGTCATCGTTCTCACCACGCACTCGCGCGCCTTGCCGGCGAATGAGCACGTGGATGTCTACAAGCGGCTCTTCAACGACCTGCCGCGCGACCCCGGCGGCAAGTATCGCCTCGGCTTCAGCGTGGCAACAACCAGCAACTTGGAGGTCAAGCTGTCTCTGAAGGACGGCCCGATCAAGTCCGACACCTTCAACATCTACAAACCGACCGGCGACGAGACCGAAAAGCCGGACAAGGTCGGGAGCCAGCTTTTCGACCAGTTCGACGACAAGCGCCCCAACCAGCGCTGCGTCTTGGTGGTCAGCGCCCGCTGTGACGCCCCGCGCCCCGACATGCCGGGTTGGCAGGACGTGCGGGCGGTCGATGTCGTCTTGCTGCGTTCGCCGGGTCAGACCGGCGGCGCGGCTCTCGGTCCCTGGCTGGACTTCTGCCAGGCCAAGAAGGGCACGCTGACCGTCCTCACCCCGGATAAGGAGCGGCTGGAAGAGCAGTTCCTTCAGACACTCCTGCGCCTGGCCGCACCGAGGAGGAAATAGCCATGTCCCATCGTCCTGTCCTTCTGTTCGTTCTCGCGGTGGTTCTCACCCCGCCCGCGCGGGCCGCGGATTTCGTGGTCAAGATGCCCGAAGGCAGGGAGCTGCCGCGCCGCCCCAAGAAGCTAGGCACCCCCTACGCCTGGGCGGCCGCCAAGGGCTACCTGCCGCGCCAGCTGCCCGCGCAGGATGCCGAGCCCTCCGGCGCTCCCGCGGCGGAGTTCGCGGAGAAGTTCATTCTCACCGACGAGTGGCAGCCGGAGGGCCAGAAGGGGGTCTATTATCTCCTCAGCACCGCCCTCGAGGATGGGAGCGGTTACCGGCATCACGGCTGGGTCGAGGCTCGTTGCTGCATCAGGGAGCCGTTCGCGCTCAAGAACAGCTTCCGCATCCATCGCAAGGCGATGGTGGTCAACACCGTGCGCTCGGTTCGCGAGGGCCTCGACCGGGAGCGCACGCTCGCGGAGGTGCCGGTGCTCCTCGGCCCACAGGCCGACGGCCCCCAGGCCGCCCCGTTCAGCCTGTTCAGCATCTACTTCATCTACGCCGACAGCAACCCGGGCGACCCCGAGCAGGGCTTCTTCCTGCTCGGCAAGCAGCCGACTTTTCAGCCCAACAAAGTCGGTGACGCCGCCCGCGTCGTCCTGGGCTGGGTCCCGAAGGGCCGCGTCTGTCAGTGGGACACGCGCGAGGCCCTGGAATGGGACGTCGCGTCCACCCGGCCCGGCACGGCCCGGCGGCGCGCCGACCCGGGTCAGGTCTATGCCACGCCGGAAGACGCCCGCAAGGCCCTCGAGGACCCCAAGATGGTCCGCCCCCTCTTCGTCGAACCCTTCGACGACGACGGGGTCTCGCTCCAGCGGCGTCGCGAGGAGCGCGACCCCGGCTTCATGCGCTATCCCATAATTCCTATCAAGGATCCCAAAAACCAGATAACCACGCCCGACCGCGGCATCCTCTACAAAGTCGGCTTCGTCGGCTCCTTCGTCGACGAGAAGGGTCGCGAATTGGCCTCGTCCGAGGAGGTCGAGGACATCCAGCGCGTCCTGGGCCGGCTGCGGCGGGAAATGGAGTTAACAGAGATCCTCTTTGTTATTGACGCGACGGCGAGCATGGAAAAGTACTACCGCGCCGCGGCCGAGACGATCCTGGCCATCGTCAAGGCCGTCCGGGAGGACAAAGGCCGGAAGGTGCGCATCGCCGTCACGAGCTACAAGGACTTTGAGGCCGCGAAGGGGCAAACGATCGACGACGCCGTGACTTCGCGGAAGCTGGTCGACGCCAACGACGCCTCCGTGGGAGAGATTGCCGAGTCGATGAAAGCGCAGGCGAAGGAAGGACTTGCCGGAGGGGGAGACGCCCGCGAACAGATGTTCCACGGCCTGAGGCGCGGCCTGCGCGACGCGGTGTTCAGCCAGTTTGCCCGCAAGGTGGTCGTCCTCATCGGCGACATGGGCAGTCATGATCCCGGCGGCGACGGCAAGGGCAAGACCGAGCGCGAGATCGCGCGCCAGCTCGTCGCCGTCGAGGCGGGGAAGGACGGCAAGCCGTTCCTCGACCGCTCCCCGATCGAGCTGTACGCCCTCCAGGTGATCGACCCGATGAAGAGCGCCGACGCCCAGGCCTTCAAGGACCAGGTCCAGAAGATCCTCGCCTGCGCCGCGGAAGAGCTGGACAAAGTGGGCCTCAAGGAACTGAAAAAGGGGGGTTATCTCTGCGAGACCGATGCGGGAGAGGTGGCCCGCCGCATCCTGGCCCGGTTCGACGAGCTGCGCGAGCAGTCGGACCGGTTGACGCTTCAGGTCGAGAAGTTGCAGCGGGGCCAGTGGGCCGACCTGAAGATCGGCGCCGAGCTGGAGCGTATCCTCCAGAGCGAGTTGCGCGACCCGGATAAGTTCGACAAGCTGCGCCGCAGCCGGGGCGCCCAGGTGTTTCACGAAGGGTATGTCTGGCAGAAGGCGTCTCCCGAGGTCCTCCAGGTGCGCTTGAAGTATCTCGTCTCGGGAGGCGACCTGGCCCAGCTGGTGCAGGCCCTGGAAAAGTTGAGCCAGCCCCCGTCGCAGCGGCTGACGGGCCGTCAGATGGTCGAGCTGCTGTTGGGCACGGCCATCGGCGAGAAGGTCAGCTTCTACGACGCGCGCCTCAAGGCGGACGGTTTACAGGTCAAATCGCCCCTCCTCTTGCACTCCTTCGGCCCCGCCGACGGTACCCCGCTGACGCGCGAGGAGGAACAGGAACTGGAGCGCGTCCGCAAGAAGTACTTCCTGCTGGAGGACATCCTCAAGAACCGTGTCCGCGATTTTGCGGAAACCGAGCGCGACATCGGCGCCGGCGAAAAGGTCAAGGTCTGGAAGCTGAAGGGGGAGCCCCGCGGCCGGACCCGCGAATTCCATCTCTACGGCGACAAGGACGCCGTCTACTTCTGGCTCGACCACGAGGAGGAGTGGCCGTGAGCTTTGCTCTCCACGGGCTGACCTTTCGCTATCCCGGAGGGACCGAAGACGTCCTCGTCGACCTGCGGCTGACGCTGGAGGGCGATCGGACGATCGCCCTGCTCGGCCCCTCCGGCTCGGGCAAGACGACGCTCCTCAACCTCCTCGGCCTCCTCTGGGATCGGCCAGTCGGACGTCAAAGTATCGTCTATAGGCGAAAAGAAGGCGACGAGGACTATCATGGCCTCAGCCGCCGGCGGCGGGTCCGGCTGCGCCTCGAGGAGTTTGGCTTCGTCCTGCAGACGTGCTACTTGCTGCCGCACTTCTCGGCGCTGCAGAACGTCGGCATGCCGCTGGCCCTCCAGGGCCGGCCGCGCCGCGGTAAGAATGGCTGGGAGGCACCTGTCCGAGCCTTGGTCGGCGAAACCTGCGACACCGAGTTGGCGAAGCTGGTCGACAGCCGCGGGAGCGAGATCTCGCTCGGGCAGAAGCAGCGATTCGCCGTCCTCCGTGCCGTCGTCCACGACCCGCGCCTGATCTTCGCCGACGAGCCGACCAGTAACCTGGACCCGGACAACACAGAGAAGATGCTGGAACTCCTGAGCCGCTGGCGGACCGGCGGCCTCGGTCCCGCGGGGCGCGGCCGACAACCGCGGACGCTGTTCTGGTCTGTCACCACCTGGAGACGGCCCTGCGCCACGCCGATTGGTTTGTCGTACTCGACAAGCGCCATCGCATCGCCGCCAGCTTCGCGCGGTCCGCCTGGCGACAGCACGCCGATGTCGTCAACGTCGTCCTCGGCTCCCGCACCGACGCCGACTTCCCCGGTGCGGCGCCGGTCGTCCCGCCGACGCTGGCGGGTGCCGTCCCTCATTCTGAAGTGCCGCCGTTATGACCGCTCGCCGCGCTCCCGGCTTCCGCTTCCTGTTCGCCTTCGCCCTCCAGGACCTGCGGGACCGCCGCGGCGGGGGCACGACCGCGGTCCTGACGCTCACCATCGCCCTGGTCACGGCCTTGACCGCGCTCGCGTTCGTACTTCCCGGAGCGGCGGAGCAGGTTTTCCGGCGCCACCTGGAGAATCGGCCGTTGGCCCGGTGCCTGCTCGTCTGGGAGCCGGAACGGATCGCGGCCCATCCGCTGACGCCGTCGCGTCTGCGGGTCTTGAATAACGCCCTGGCGGAGAAGCTCGCCATCCCCGCCGAGGCGGTCCGCTGTTTCCCGTTCCACGAGGCCCGCTTCACATGGCCGCGGAACGCCGACGGCGGGCCGCTCCTGTTCGAGCCGGACGTCCGCGGCCGCACGCTCGTTCCCGGCGACCCGTTCCTCAAGAACTGCCAGCTGCGCTCCGGCCGCCCCTTCACCCATGACAAGGAGGAAGGCGTCATCGTCGCCGACGGGTTCCTCGAACGGCTCGGCTATCCCGCCGACCTGGAGGCGGGCAGCACCTTGTACGTCGCCTCCGCCGGGTCGGGCCGCCCCGTGCCCGTTCTCCTGGTCGGCGTGCTGAAGCACCCGTTGCCCTTCAACTTCGCCTTTGTGATGACCGAAACCGGTGAAGGCGATCTGCGGTCTCATACACAAACCCGGTAAGACTGTCCGATTTGCCCGGTCATAACCCTCAGCCCGACTTCAGCTTCGAGCGGCCACGAACCGGACAGTCTTACCGGGTTTGTGTATCAGGACCCCGACCAGGAAGCCCGGACCGTCTGGACCGGACCCGTTCACCCTGATTGGCCTCATCCCCTCGACCTGCCGCGCTCCGTTAAGGAGGCGCTCAACGACTACCTGATCGCGCGTCCTCGGCGGGTCGAGCGGAAGGCCGGCCGTGTTGTCTGGGAGTTGAGCACCCTGCGCTCTCCGCCGCCCCGCGTGAGCCTGTGGAAGGAGCACCTGGAAGAGTTGCACAAACGTCTCCAGGAACCACCGGAGCGCCTTCCCGCTTCGCCCGGCTTCGTAGAGAAACCAGAGCCTGGGCAACGGATGGGGTTGGAGCTATGGCGGGATTGTCTGGCAAATCTCCTGCTGCGGTCGGGTGGTCCCCATCTACGTCTGGTATCCTGTTCCTGCGCGCCGTCAGCCCGCCGGCACAGCGCGGCCATATGGTCCCTCGCCGCGGCGTCTGGCCGCCGGCGAGATCAAGGGGTTGGGTAGTGCCGCGCTGTACGAGCGCGCCGTCGCGCTTTACTGGGACAACGACTCTCATTCGCATCCGTCGATGTTTGTAACTTGCGGAAATTCCGCGACTTACGGCAAGCGTAGGAAACCCCTCGCAACTGCTTGCAAACGCGGAGCAATTCGCGTAACATGCTTGTGTGAAATGGGTTTCGGCACGATACGGGAGAAGTGAGGGAACGCCTCTTAATCAGCGGGTTGTAGGTTCGAGTCCTACGAGGGGCACTCCTAAGTTCTGAATCTGTAAGGGTTTGCGAATCGCTACCGGAATGATGAGGGTTAATCACCTCCTGATTTACTTCCGGCTCGTCGACCCATTCCACCTACCCCGGACCTCGCCGGCGCACGGCCCGTAGCCGAGCCGGATCTCACCCTCAGCGTCGTCTGAATAGTCGGCATTTAGTCCCTCCGGTTGAAGCCGCTCAGGAACGTGTCGCCGCACGCCCACGGGACGGCGCGAACCTTCTTCCGCCCCGGTCTGTCAGCGGGGAATCGGGTCAACCCAACCGGACGACGAGGAGGGACAGCGTGGACAGGAGGGAGACTGCCGAGACGACACCCGTCGCGACCGAATCGTCCCCGCCGGACACGCCCTCCAACGCCCCACCGCCGCACCGCCCTGGCGGGAGCCGCGAATTGCTCGCCCTCGCCGCCCCGCTGGTCATCAGCCAGAGTTTCATGACCGTCCAGGTGTTCGTGGACACGCTGCTACTGGCGCGGCACGACCCGCGCGAGATGGCCGCGTCGTTCCCGGCGGTCATGTGGTTCTGGCTGCTGTTCGGCTTCCTCCAGGTCACCGCCGGCTACACGTCCACCTTCGTCGCCCAGTACACCGGCGCCGGGCGGCCCCGGCGGGTCGGCCCGGCGGTCTGGCAGGGCATTCACTTCGCCCTCCTCGCCGGCCTCCTCATGCTCGGACTCGTCCCGGCCGCCCCGCTGCTGATCGCCGTCGGCGGCCACAGCCCGGCCCTGCAAGGGCTGGAGGCGACTTACCTGCGCTGCCTGGCGTTCGCCGCCATGCCGATGCTGGTGATGGGGGCGGTCAACGGCTTCTTCTCCGGGCGCGGGCAGACGTGGACCGTCCTCGGCATCGAGGCGTTCGGGACGGCGGTCAACGTCGCACTGGCGCTGGTCCTCATTTTCGGCCGCGCGGGCTTCCCCGAGATGGGCATCGCGGGGGCCGGGTGGGCGACCGTGGCCGGGTCGCTGGCCTCCGCCCTGCTGGCGTTGGGGTTGTTGCTGCGGCCGCGCTACCGCGCCGAGTTCGCCACCGGGTCCGGCTGGCGGCCGGAGCGGGAGCTGTTCGGGCGGCTGATGAAGTACGGCGGGCCGGCCGGGGCACAGGTGTTTCTCGATGTCCTGGTGTTCAACGTGTTCGTGCAGATGGTCGGGCGCCTCGGCGAGGCGGCGATGGGGGCGACCACGCTGACCGTCCGGCTGAACATGATCGCCTTCCTGCCCATGATGGGGCTGGGGCAGGCGGTCTGCATCCTCGTCGGACAGCGGCTGGGGGCGGACCGGCCGGACCTGGCCGAGAGGAGCGCGTACACCGGACTGAAGTGGACCTTCGGGTACATGTGCGCCGTCGCCGCCGTCTACCTCTTCCTGCCGCGCCAGCTGGTGGCGCTGTTCGAGGGCGGGCGCGGCCCGGAGGACTTCGCGGCGGTGGCGGCGCTCGTGCCGGGACTGCTCGTCTGCGTGGCGGCCTACTCGGTGGTGGAGTCGGCGAACGTGACGTTCGGGTTCGCCCTGCGCGGGGCGGGCGACACGCGCTTCGTAACCCTGGCGACGTTCTGCCTGGCGTGGCCGATCATGGTGCTGCCGACCTACCTGGTGGTGCGGGCCGGGGGCAACGTCAATTGGGCGTGGTGGTTCGCGACGGCGCACATCTTCGCGATAGCCGCCTGCTTCTTCCTGCGGTTCCGCAGCGGCAAGTGGAAAACGATGCGGGTCATCGAGGCGGCGCCGGGCGCGGAGCGGTAGGCCGGCCCGTGCCGCTTGCGGCTTAGCGTTCGCGTCCCGTGTCGCGAACGCTAAGCCGCAAGCGGCGGGGAACGAGGTGGTTTCTCACTTGAGCGCGCGCGTGATCGTCACGCTGCGCGCGATCCGCTCGACCTCCTTGCGCAGCGCCGCCGCGTCCTTCGCCGGCAGGCCGGCGGCGATCGTCGCCCCGCCCTCGGCCTGACGCAGCACGTAGTAATCCATGAGCAGCGCCCGGCCGTCCATCTCGACCTCCTGCGTGAAGTTCTCCAGCTCGCGTCGGCCCGGCCCCTCGACGCGGCGCGGCTGCGTGAAGCGGCCCAGCTTCGCCTTTCTCGACGCGAAGAATTGCCGCGACTCGTTCAGGAACGCCGCGGCGCTCGGCACGCGGCTCGGCGCGTCGAGCGAGATCTGCAAGCCGCTGCCGTCCTTGCCGTCGAGCCGCACCTGGCCGCCGAGGCCGCCTGCCAGCCGCCAGCGCCGCGGGTACAGGAAGCGCAACCCCAGGTCCGGGTTGTCGTACAGCAAGAGCGTGTTTTCCTCCGTCTCCTTCAGCGTCAGCCCCTTGAGCGCTTCGTCGGACAGCTCGCGCGCCGTCGTGTGGGCCTGGCGCGTCAGCACGAATTGTCCCTCGACGCGGCCCACCTCCTTGCCCTCGTGCAGCGGACTCTGCACGCCCTTGAGCGACAGGTAGCTGAGGTGGTTCGACTCCAGGTCGAAGTAGAAGTAGCCTTCGAGCTTGTGTTGGCTGATGCCGTCCTCGTCGGGGCCGCGCACCGTGCCGGCGAAGGAGACGCGCGCGTGACGGCGCTTCTCCAGCGTGACGAAGCCTTCGAGCTTGCAGTCGAGCTTGCCGTCCTCGAGGACTTCCAGGTCGGTCAGTTCCTGCACCGCCGCCGTCGTCGCCGTCCAGGCGTCGCCGGGCCGTACCGGCTTGTCGGGCAGCAGTCCCGCCAGGGCCGGCGTGAAGACGTCGGTGCGGACGATGTCGATCTCGTTCCACGTCAGCGGACCCTCCGGGCAGAACGGCACTTCGGCGTTCTTGTGGCGCAGCACGACCAACCGCCGCACCGCCGGGCGGATCGTCGTCTTCTGCGGCTGGCCGCCGACCTTGCGCTCGAAATCGACCCGGCGGAAGACGCGCACCGTCTTGTCGACGCGGCCGTCGCTCGTCACGCCCAGCACGCGCTCGTCGTAGTCGAGGGCACTGCTTCCGGTGACGGTGAGCGTTTCCGCCGCCTTGCCCTTCTCCGCCGGCCGCGTCAGTTGGCCCGCCAGTTCCAGGCGCGAACTGACCCGGTACTGAGAGCCGACGGCGAAGTCCTCGCGTATCGGAATCGCCTCCTCGGCTCCCGCCCGCCCGGCCGGGAAAGAGAGCAGCGCCGCGAGAAACGGGAGAAGATGCGCAATTGATTGCCCGTGGGAAGATACTTGCATTGGCTTGGCTCCGGAATGCTCATTCTCTCGTCAGGCTATGCTCGATAACAGGCAGATCTCCCTGGCTCAGGCTGAGTCCCGAGGAAGAGAGGTCCTCCCGATTCTACCCGCCCCGCCGTGTCCGCGACGCGATCGCGGCATTCTCCGGACGAGTCTTTCCCGCCGCGGCGACGGAAAACGTATCGGTTATGGACTTTAGCGATTCTGGAGCGGCCGGCAGGTGGTTGAATAATGTTCGGCTTGCCTTGCAAATTTGAACAGAAGCACTGTAGGAAGGAACAGGTTTCGGACCGGCGGGTCCGGAATCCGGCGCGACGATGTGGCGGGGAGAACTTCATCGCGGCGAGACGCAAGATGATACGATGCCGCCACTTGGGAGAATCTCCGAACAGAGAGCCCTCCCGGATCGTCTACAAGGTGAGGTAACGGTCCCGGTTTTGCACTTCCTCCAGGAGCGGAAAGCCAAAGGACGACACGCGACGGACGAATAACAGGAGAGAAGGACGGTGGCAGCGGCCGCAGAGCCAGGGCGAACCGCCGTGCGAAAGAAATCTTTCCTTTTTTGTCATGTTTCAGTGAACCCGGCGAAGTTCGGGTGGTATCTAAGGAGGAGAAGACACAAGTGAGGTCGGCCGCGGGGCCAGCCTCCTTGAGAGAAGCGTGTAACGGAACGGGACGTGAGGCGGACCAAGAGGTGGGGTTCCTCCGAACCTACAGAGGCGCAGAGGGCTCTGCCAGGGGAAGAAGGCAAGGAGCGGGAGACGGAGGGCCGGCGGCCCGGAACGGCCGGCGGTCGTCAAAGGAGTGGTGGCTGTGGCGAATCCGAATACGCCATCGATTCGCGGGGTGCTGGACGAGCTGAAGACGCCGGCCCTTCGGGAGTTGGCCGAACAGCAGGTCCGCTTTGCCCCGCCCGCGAAGCGGCTAGAACAGCTCGCGCGGGCCGAAAAACTCCTCGCGGAGGTCGACCCGGCGCGACCGTACCCGTACCAGTACGTCTGCTTCCGCGTCACCGAGTTCCGCCCCGACTCCTATCCGGACCTCCTCATCGACGGCCCGGCACTGGTCCATGACCTGTGCCTGGTCATTGAGGCCCTGTCGCGCACGACGCCGGCGGTGCCGGTCGAAGCGGTTTGGGAGCCGGTGGTGACCCTGGAAGAGATGAGCAAGCGGTTGAACGTGTCGACGAAGACGATCACCCGCTGGCGCGACCGCGGGCTGGTGAGCCGCAAGGTCATCACCAACGGCCGGCGCCAGGTCGGCTTCGTGCAATCAGTGGTGGACCGCTTCCTGGCGGCCAACCAGGACCGGGTCCGCAGGAGCGGCCGCTTCTCGCAGCTGACCGAGACGGAGAAGGAAGAGATCCTGCGCCGGGCCAACCGGCTGGCGCGGGTGCCGGGCAGCACGCTGACGCAGGTCAGCCGCCGCATCGCCCGGCGCCTGGGGCGCTCCCCCGAGACGATCCGTTACACCCTGAAGAACTTCGACCGTGAGCACCCGACCTTGGCCCTGTTCCCCAAAGCGACGGGGCCGCTGGACGTAGAGACGAAGCAGACGATTTATAACTCCTACCGGAGGGGGATAACCGTGGAAGCCTTAGCCAAACAGTTCCGGCGTACCCGGACTTCGATATACCGCGTCATCAACGAGGGCCGCGCCCAGCACCTGCTGGGGCAGCCGCTCGAGTACATCGACCACCCGTCGTTCGAGGATCCCTCGCTGGAAGGCGAGATCGGCGGCCCGATGCCGGGCGCCGACGAGTACGAGGCCAAGCGCCGCGGGATGCGCGTCCCCAAGGACGTGCCGCCGGAGTTGGCGCCCCTGTACGAGTGGCCGCTGCTGTCGAAGGAGCAGGAGCAGCACCTGTTCCGCAAGATGAACTTCCTCAAGTCGCAGGCGGCGAAGCTGCGCGACGGGCTGACGACGGAGTCGGGCAAGATCGACTCGACGCACGTCAGCACCCGCGACCTGGAGCGCATCGAGGAGTTGCAGGCCGAAGCCAACGAGGTCAAGGATCTGCTCATCAACGCCAACATGCGGCTGGTGGTGTCGATCGCCAAGCGGCACGCCGGGCAGGCGGAGAACTTCTTCGAGCTGCTGTCTGACGGCAACATGTCGCTGATCCGGGCGGTGGAGAAGTTCGACTTCGGCCGCGGCTTCAAGTTCAGCACCTACGCTTCGTGGGCGATCATGAAGAACTTCGCCCGCAGCATCCCGGAGGAGAAGCACCGCCGGGAGCGCTACGTCACGGGGCACGAGGACCTGTTCGAGGCGAGCCCGGACAACCGCACGGACGAGCAGGAGATCGTGGCCAGCGCCGAGCAGGCGTCGCACCGCGTGAACCGCCTGCTGGAGTACCTCGACCCGCGCGAGCGGCAGATCATCCGCATGAGGGCGGGGCTCGACGACGGCCAGAAGCCGATGACGTTGGAGGAGATCGGCAAGGAAATGGGCATCACCAAGGAGCGGGTGCGTCAGCTGAACGTGCGCATCATGAAGAAGCTGCGTGACATCGCCCACGACCAGCACATGGACCTGCTGTGAGCAACGTCGGGGGCTGCCGGCCAACCAGCCCCGACACCTCCGTTGCGAGGCCCCACCCAAAGGCGGGTGGGGCCTTTTTCATGCGCCCCCGAGCCCGCTTCGTCCTCGTTAGTGAAAATGCGTATCTTCTGAATCTCTTATCGAGTCGCCGCAAGAATGCTTGAGGGCTTGCGAGGGATTTGCTATCGTACTCTGATCCCCGCCTGAGGAGGCAACAGCCGTGGAAATCCCCGTTTTGGTGGAGCCGCTGAACGGCGAAGGGTTTCGTGCCAGCACGGGCGCCCCCCTCGCCCTGTCGGTCGAAGCCCCGAGCGAGGCCGAAGCGCTGCGCTCGCTCCAGGCCACGCTCCAATCGCGCCTCGCACAGGGCGGCCGCGTCGTGCCCCTGACGGTCGCCGAGCCGACCCACCCGTTCGCCGCTTTCGCGGGCATGTTCGCGGACGATCCGGACTTCCGGGACGTCGTCGCCATCATGCAAGAGAGGCGGGGGGCCGAAGAGTCCGGCGGAGACGGGACGTGAGCCTCTACGTTCTCGACACGGATACGCTGACGTTCTTTCAGCTAGGGCCCGCCGCCGTCGCCCGCCGCATCCTGGCCCGGTCGCCGGCCGACCTCGCGGTGACGATCCTGACCGTCCAGGAACAGACCCTCGGGTGGTACACGCGGCTGACGCGCTGCCGCCGGGACGACGAGACCGCCCGCATTTACCAACGCTGGAGCGACTTTGCCGCCCTTCTCGGCCGCTTTCGTATCCTTTCCTTCACCGAGGCCGCTCTGCAACGCTTCCGTCAGTTGGAGAAAGAGAAAAGGAACGTGAGTCCGATGGACCTGCGCATCGCCGCAGTGGCCCTGGAGAACAAGGCTGTTCTTGTGACACACAACACGCGCGACTTCAGCCGCGTCCCCGGTTTGACCTTGGAAGACTGGACCGAGTAGGGAGTAGCACGCGGGCCAACAGCACCCGCCCAGGTTTCGGCCATGACTCGCCCTTCGCCCTTCCGACGCGGCCCGCCATACTGCTCTTGCCCCTCCCCGCCGCCTCGTTACACTCACCACCCGCCGGACATGGAGGAGACGACGATGGCGCGATCGTGGCAAGGACGGGTGCTGTGCGGCGTGCTGGGCGCCGTGGCGCTGCTCAACGGCGGCTGCGTGGCGGTGGTCGCCGGCGCGGCGGCGGCGGGCGGGGCCGGCGGCTACGCCTACTACAAAGGCAAGGTGACGCGCACCTACGTCGCCAACCTCGACGACGTCTTCGCGGCGACGAAGACGGCGCTGGGCGAATTGGGCATGTCGCTCGTCAGCCAGGAGAAGACGACCTCCGGCGGCACCATTCAGACGAAGGCGGGGTCGGACCCGGTGCAGATCACGTTCGACGTGCAGCCGGGCAAGCTTCCCGCCGACAGGTCGCTTACCGTCGTCGGCGTGCGCGTGGCGACGTTCGGCGACGAGGCGCTGAGCAACCGCATCCTCGATCAGATGAGCGCGCATCTGGTGCCGACGGCGACGACGCCACCGCCGTTGCCGGCGCCGGGAGGGGTGACATTGGCGCGGCCGGTCGAGACGCCGCCGCCGCCGCTGGCGAAATGACGCCGCTCGCGGCCCGGGAGCCTCCATGAACGTCCTCGGCCTCGACATCGGCGGCGCGAACCTCAAGGCGGCGCACACGTCCGCGGCGGCGCGGTCGCGGTCGTTCCCGCTGTGGAAGTCGCCCGCCGCGCTGCCCGACGCCCTGCGCGACCTGCTCCGGGACTGCCCCCCCTACGACCGTCTCGCCGTCACCATGACCGGCGAGTTGTGCGATTGCTTCGCCACGAAACGCGAGGGCGTCGCCGCCATCCTCGACGCGCTCCCGACGGAGGTTCCCGCGCGCGTCTGGCGGACTGACGGCCGCTTCGCCGATATCGCGGAGGCACGACGGGAACCTCTCCGCGCCGCCGCGTCGAATTGGCTGGCGCTGGCGGCCTTCGCCGGCCGCTTCGTCCCCGACGGTCCCGCGCTTCTCCTCGACGTCGGCTCGACCACGTCCGACGTCATCCCCCTCCTCGACGGCAAGCCGGTCCCGCAAGGCCGGAGCGACCCGGAGCGGTTGCGCTCCGGCGAACTGGTCTACACGGGCGTGCGCCGGACGCCGCTCTGCGCCCTGCTCGGAGGCCGCGGCGCCGCCGAGCTGTTCGCGACGACGCTCGACGTTTACCTGACCCTCGGCCACGTCCCCGAGGACGCCGACGACCGCGACACCGCCGACGGCCGCCCGGCGACGCGCGACTTCGCCGCCGCGCGCCTCGCCCGTATGCTCTGCGCCGACCTGGAGACGTCGACCGAGGAGGAGCGTCATGAAGTCGCGGTGCGGGCGGCGCGCCAGCAAGTCCTCCTGCTGACTCACGCGCTGGAGACGGTGACGGCGCGCCTGCCGAGCCCGCCGGAGACCATCCTCCTTTCCGGGTCGGGAGAGTTCCTTGCCGAGGTCGCCTGGCACGGGCAGCACACCTGTCCGCCGGGGCTTGTGCGGTCGCTGGCGCGCGAACTGGGAGCCGAGGTGTCGGCCGCCGCGTGCGCCTACGCCGTCGCGGTGCTGGCGGCGGAGGAGGGGCGATGAGGCGGGCGCCGGTGGTCGTCAAGGTGGGCGGCAGCCTGTACGACCTGCCCGGCCTCGGCGGGCTTCTGGCGGCGTGGCTGCGCGCGCTCGGCCGGCGCGACGTGATCCTGGTCCCCGGCGGCGGCGCGGCGGCCGACGTCGTCCGCGACCTCGACCGCCGGCACGGGCTCGGCGCGGAGGCGAGTCACTGGCTCGCCCTGCGCTCTCTCACGTTCACGGCACACGTCCTCGGCGCGATCCTGAATCCCTCGCTTGCGGCCGAGGTCGTTGATGGCCTCTCGGGTAGAGAAGATTTATGGGATCGCTGTATCGTTCCCATCCTCGACGTGCATGCGTTCGCCCGCAGCGACGAGGGACGTCCCGGTCGGCTGCCTCACGCCTGGTCGGTGACGAGCGATTCCTTCGCGGCGCGCGTGGCGGTCGTGGCGGGCGCGGACGAATTGATCCTTCTCAAATCCGTGACTGTCGCCGGAGGGACGGGCTGGAGCGAGGCGGCGCGGCGCGGACTCGTCGACCCGGCCTTCCCCGACGTCGTCGGGAGCCTTACAGTGCGCGCGCTGAACTTGCGGGAGTGGCGCCCGTGAGGAGCGCAGCCAGGCGGCGCACGGCGGCGGCGTCGATCCGGCCGTCGCGCTTCCCCCTCGCGCAGGCGGCGCCACGCACCGCGAACCAGTCAGGCCGCAGCGGTAGGAGGGTCGCGATCTGCTCCGGGCCGAGCGAGCCGGCGAGCGCCAGGGGAACGCCGGCGTCGCGGCAGGCGTCGCGCAGCGGCTTCAACTCGGCCAGGCTCAGCCAGTCGAGGAGCGTCGTGCCGTCCTTGCGCCAGGTGTCGAGGAGGAAGGCGCCCCACGCCCGGTCGCGGGCGAAGGCGCAAACGTCGGCGGGCGCCGGCGCGTCGGCGCGGCGCCAGTCGGCGTAGGCGACGGCGACCGGTCGCGTCGCGGCGGGAAGTCGCGCGGCTGCCGCATCCAACCCGGCGCGCCAGCCGGAACCGCCGGCGCAGCGCGACAGGCCCCACTTGACGTAGGCGACGGGAAAAGTCGGAGGATTTGACGCCTCCTTCAACTCGCCGAGGGCGGCGCTGACGGGGCGGCGGCCGGCGACGGCCGCCGCGACGTCTTGAAGGGTTGCGTCGTCGGCGCGGCCCAGGGCGCCGCGCGCCGGTTCCTTGACGTCGATGAGGGCGGCGCCGCCGGCCAGAGCGGCCTCGGCCTCCTCCGCGGAACGCACGCTCACGAGAAGATTCACGGAGAAGTCCCCCGCTCGCGGTCGGCGCGGTCAGCCCCACAGCGCCAGGAATACCTCGCGCTGCTCGACGGCCTCGAACCCCAGGCTCGTGTACAAGTCCCACGCCGGTTGGTTGCGCGCGTCGACCGACAGCGTCAGCCGTGCCACGCCGGCCTCGTCCGCGGCGCGAAGCGCCTGGTGCATCAACTCGCGCCCGAACCCGCGCCCCCGCGCCTCCGGCACCACGCCGACGTAGGCGACGTCCAAAGACGCCCACTCCGGCATTTCCGCCAGCAGCATGACGCCGACGACCTCCCCGCGGTCGCGCGCCAGCCACCACAGCGCCGGGTCGTACTTCCCCTGCGCCCTGTGGCCCTCCATGACTTCGTCGGCGGTGCGGACGCCGTTGACCTCGGGGCAGTCGCGCGACCCCGCGTAGGTGCGCAGCACAGTCCGGGGCAGCAGCGACGGGTCGGCCATCGCCGCGTAGGACTCGCGGGTCAGGCGTCCGGGGGGCGGCGGCGCGGCGGTCAGGTCGTGCTGCATGTACCAGAGACTGGTGACGTGCGCGAAGCCGTTGCGCTCCAGGGGGACGGCGAGCGGCACTTCGGGCGGCGCCAGCAAGGATTGCCCCAGGCGGGCGCCGCCGCCGCGCAGCCAGGCGGCGGCGTGACCCACCAGGGCGTCCTCGACGGCGAGGCGGTCCGGGCCGTCGACGACCTGCGGCGGCCACAGCAGCCCGCTCGCGCCCGGCACCAGCATACAGACGAGGGCGCCGATCACTTCGCCCCGCGCCGCCGCCACCAGGACGCCGTCGCGCGGCAGTTCGCCGCGCTCGACGAGGTTCAAGGCGTTCGCCAGGCGTACTTCGGCCTCGTCGGCGGGGGCGTGGCGGAAGACGAGGCGGAACGCCGCCTCGCGCTGCTCCGGACGAGCCGGCCCGACCTCGGGGGAGACGCTCATGGGCAGGTTCCTGCGGGCTCCGCGGGTGCCTCCCCGATTATAGGCGTCTCAGCGCACCCGCGCCTGGAAACTGACGAGGCCGCTCTGCCCCGGCAGCACCTTGCCGCTCACTTCCCAGCGCAGCACGGCCGAGCCGGCTTCGTTCTCCTGCACCGTGAAGACGGCGTTGCGATCCGTCCTGGCGCTGCCGGCGACGTACTCCAGGCGCCCGCTCAGGCTGTCGCTGACGGCGACGTCGGCGATGGGCTGGCCGCCGTTGTTCGTGTACTTGAGGGTGAACGTCACCACGTCGCCGACCTGGGCCGCGTCGCGGTCGGCCCACTTGCACAGCAGCATCGGCTTGTCGACCAGCACCTGCGGCGCTTCGCCACAGATGCACGACACCTCGCGCGTGTCGAGCGCGACCTCGAACGCCTTCAGCCCCTCGACGCGGCCGGCGACCGCCGTCGTCTTCTTCTGCTCGACGCCGGCCGGCCCCTCGGTGTGCGAGAAGGAGAGGGCGAAACGGATTTGCTTCGCCAGCTTCGTGCGCTGCTGTTCGGTGAGTTGCTGGACCTGTTTCGTGTTGATGAGATTCGCCGGGCCGTCGTAGACCAGGAAGGCGTCGAGCACCTGGACGCGGACGAATCGGCCGACGCCCGTCTCCGCGGCGGTGCCGCCCGGACGCAGGCGCATGCGCACGGCCTGCGGCGTCTCGCTCTTGTTCGCCTCCAGGCTGGGCAGACGCAGCCCGGCCAGAGCCATCGCCGTCGCGTTCCGCGCGTCCTCGGTGCCGCGGCGCGCCTCCAGCCCGGCGAGCGGCAGTTCGCTGCGGAGGACGGCGAAGCGCGGCACGCAAAGGCAGACGCGGTTCGACTTCGCCAGCCGGCGCCGCCCCTGGCTGTCGGTGTACTCGGCGACGGTGTCCGACGGGTCGAGCCCGCCGACCTTGCCGTCCGGGCCGATGCCGGCGGGACGGCCGACATCGCCGCCGTCGTGCAGACATTCTTCCTCCGGCGGGCGCGGGCCGAGGGTCGGGTCGTAGACCGACAGGCAGGCCCACGGCACCGTCGGCGGCAGGCGCGGCGGCATCAGCGACTTCTCGGCGGGGAAGAGGATGGTTCCCGGAATCGCGGAGCGCTGCAACTCGTCGGCCTCCGCCGGGCGGGCGCCGAGGCGCACCACGAGCATCGGCCGGCCGAAGTCGCGCGCCGCGTCGATGAGGTCGCGGTTGGCGGGGAGCGTCGTTTCGAGCGGTTGGTCGGGCCGCGTGGCGACGGCGGCGGCGCGCTCCGGGTTCTCCAGGTAGACGACCTTCGTCAGGAAGGCGCCTTCCTCGACGTGTTCGAGGTCGGCGTCGGTGAGGACGAACGGCGCCGGGTGGTCGGCGGCGTGCTGTCGCGGCGGCAGGTGCAGCGAGCCGCGCACCTCGACCGTCGGGTAGAGGGTCACGCCGGGGCGGCCGGGAATGTTACTGATCCTGACGCGGTAGAGGTAGCCGGGGCGGACGCCGACGGTGACGGGCACCTCGAACTCGCGCGGGCCGGCCGGGTCGCGGTAGAAGGCGACGCGCGTCCCCGGCGTCCCGTGAAAGCGGATGTAGAGGAGCGGCGACGGGCCGCGCGGCACGGGGAGGGCCTGGCCGCGAGCCGGGAGGACGAGGGCGGCCAGCGCCAGGGCCGTGAGGAGACGGGTACGCATCGTCTACGCCCCCAGTTCACCGGCCCTCCGCGCCGCTTGCGGCTTAGCGTTCGCCAGTCCGCGAGCGGCGTGGGGGCCGGGAAGAGAAACCGTCGGTGAGATGAAAAAAGGGCAGCCCGCCCCACGCCTGTGACGGACTGCCCCCCCGTGGATCGTCGTTGTCGCTCAGCGATTCCCCGTCGAAGGCAGCGGTGGCAGGGCCGGCAGCGAGCCGCCCGGACCCGCCGACGGAGCCAGCGGCGACACGCTCGGCGGCATCATCGGGCCGCCGGGAGGCAACATGCCACCACGGCTCCCCGGAGGCGGCGGCATCATGCCGGGCGGCATCATCGGCCCGCCCATGCCGGGCCGCATCATGCCGCCCGGCATCATCCCCGGAGGCATCATGCCGCCGGGAGGCCCCTGCATGGCGCCGGGCGGCGGGGCGTCCAGCGCCGGCGTATGCTTCTCTTCCAGGCGAATGTTGCCCATGCGCAGCACCGCCAGGATGCTGCCGCGCTTGCACTCCTCCGCGATCGGGTCGACGCCCGGCTCCAGCTGCGTCGAGATCAACTCGCCGGTGCCGGTGATGGCGACGTCCTGGAATTGCGGATCGGGCAAGTAGACGACCTTGACCAGGTAGTTGCCTTCGATGACCGTGCGCAGGTCTTCCTTGGTGAAGGTGACCGGCACGGAGCTGTGCGCCAGGAAGGTCGCCGTCTTGGCGTTGCCCGGCACGACTTCCAGCGTCGGGTAGAATTCCTCGGCCGGGAAGCCGGGGATGTCGCTGATCCGCAAACGGTAGATCGCGCCCTGGGCGAAGTTGTAGCGGCCGGGCACTTCGAGCGGCACGGCGCTGAACGTCTTCTTGCCGTCGTTGCCGCCGACGTACCAGGAGATCTTCATGCCGTAGATTTCGGGGTCGCCGGTGAAGCGGAGCGAGGTCCGCGCCGTGGCGAACTGGTTCGTGTAGGCGCCGGTCAGGGCGCCGACGGCGGCGACGGCGCCGGGAGGCGGTCCGCCCATGCCCGGGCCGGGCATGCCGGGCATCATCCCCGGAGGAGCCATGCTTCCGGGCGGGGGCATCATCGGCCCGCCGGTCTGCATGAGGCCGCCGGGCATACGGCCGGGCATGTAGCCGGCCTGCTGGACGAGTTCCGGCGGCATACTGTTGGCGATCATCGCCTTGGCGACCGCGTCGCCGTTCGGCGTCGAGGCCGCGTAGGCGCCGCGGGCCGTCACCGGCTGGCCGTACGGGCCGACCATGCCGGGGATGTTCGCCGGGCCGCAGGACGCGCAGCCCGGCGCCGCGGCGGCGTTCCAACTCTCGCCCATGTACTTGCTGCCGCCACCCTCGGTCGACATGCAGCCGCCCAGCGCGGCCAGCACCGAGAATGCGAGCGCGGATCGCTTCATGTTCTCCCCCATTCCTCGGCCGACGGGGCCTGACCCCGGGGCGCGCTGGCCGTGTTCCCCTTCTGGCTTCCATCGCCCAGCCTTATACTCGGCACGCGCACGGGACGATCTTTCGTCAAATTCGGAACAGGTTGCCTTATCGGCCGCTCGCGGCGTCGCACGCTTGCGAAGCCGCGAGCGGCCGGCCGGGGGTGGCAGCGCCCGCCCCGGTCGGCGACCCTGTCGGGGGTGGGTCCACGGCATGGATCGCGTGCGCATCGGCAACGGCTGCGGCTTCTG